>JANRKA010000023.1:0-6968 GCA_033875325.1 Elusimicrobiota bacterium
CGTCCGCGCTCGTCGCACCCGAGGCCCCGGCGGACGCTCCGCGCCCCGCCGTCGCCGCGCTCGACTCCCTGCGCGCGCTGGCCGCGCCCGCCGACGGCCCGCGCTGGGTCAAGGGCGCCGGCTTCGACGGCGCGAGCCGCCGCGGCGGCGACGCCGTCGAGGCCGACGGCTACATCGTCAACGACGAGGGCGTGCGCATCAACGACCGCGCCGCACGCTACTACACCGAGGTGCGCCGGCTCGTGGACCAGTACAAGGGACAGATCGACCTCGAGGAGAGCCTCGACGTGATGGACGACGCCTACGGCGACGTGCTCGCCAAGGTCTCCGCGGTCGAGGCCGTCGCCCGGGGCCGCGGCCTGACGCGCGAGAACACCCACCTCGAGGAGACCTTGGTCTGGGTGGATGGCGTGCTCACCGACGGCACGAAGAAGGTCGCCGTGCACACCCACCGCGTCTTCTTCCATCGCGCGAAGAACCCCCAGTCCGAGATCCAGGAGGGCATCCGGCGCGTGGACGGCTACATCAACGAGGCCGAGAGGATGTTCGCGCGGGGCGGCAAGGCGGAACGCCAGCTCGGCCGGCTCGACGAAGTCGAGCTCGTCTTCGACGCGCGCGGCTACCAGGAGATCAAGGACCACCTGAAGGCGCGCGGCGAGGCGCTCGCCGCCGCCACGGGCGGCCGCATCACCTTCAAGTTCATCGACGAGTTGGCGCCTCTGCCTCGCGAGCAGGCCGCCATCCGCGCGAAGCTCAACGACCTGGCGCGCGTCTACAACGGCCAAGGCCTGTCCAAGATCTACGAGGGCGTCATCTACTCGCGCTACGTCGGCCTGCTGCTCGAGCTCAAGACCGTGGAGCACTACCACAAGCTCGGCTACAAGATCCTCCAGAGCGGCCGGGAGCTCTTCGACGCCGAGGGCATGTACGTGACCGAGCTCGACGTGGTCGTGCAGAGCCCCGAAGGCAAGGTCCTGCTCGTCGAGGCCAAGTCCGCCCGGGTCGGCCTGCCCGCCTCCGAAGTCCTCGAGGACAAGGTCGTCTACAAGCTGCGCACCTACCAGAAGCACCGCGCCGCGCTCGAGGCGATGATCGGCCACAAGATCGACCAGGTGGTCTTCGCCATGGACGTGGCCATCGACCCGGACGCCGCCCCGTCGGAGGTGCTGCCCAAGGACCAGCGCAAGCTGGAGCTGGTCCAGTTCCTGCGCGGCCAGGAGCGCGCGGTCTCGCAGCGCTTCGGCTTCCCCACGAGTTTCCTCTTCCTGCAGAGCGGCCCCAAGATGTCGGCGCCGGGGCAGCGCCTGGCGCCATCGGGCGGCCGCGGCGGCGGGCGCAAGCACGGCCGGCGCCGCTGACCGTTAAGCCGCGACGGCCGTCGACTGCGGGAACTCCAGGTGGAAGCAGGAGCCCCCGCCCGGGCGGTCCTCCACCCAGACGCGCCCCTTGAGGGCCTCCGCCGCGACGCGGCAGAAGGTCAGGCCGATGCCCGAGCCCGTGTCGAGCGCCGCGCCGCGTTTGGTGGTCGTGTACTTCTCGAAGATGGCCTTCTTGTCCTGCGGCGCCACGCCTTTGCCCCGGTCCGAGACGGTGAAGCGGGCGTTCGTGCCGTTGAGGGCGCAGTCCACCTCCACGAAGGAGCCCGCTTCGGACACGGCCATGGCGTTGACGATGAGGTTGGCCAACACGCGGTAGATGAGGCGCTGGTCGCCGAGCACCTGCTCGGCCCCCGGGCGCACCGACCAGGCGATGTCCACCTTCGTCTTGCGCGAGCGTTCCGAGAACAGGGCGTGCAGCTTGTCGTAGATGACGCCGGTCTCCAGGGGCGAGAGCACGGCCTTCATGCCCGCCTGGCTGGCCTGGCTGACGTCGAGCAGGTCGTTGAGCATGAGCAGCATGAAGTCGGCCGCGGTGCCCGCGTGGTCGAGCAGGTTCTGGTGCTGGCCGCCCGTGATGAGGCCGCGGGCGCGGATGACCTCGAGGGTGCCTTTGATGGCGGTGAGCGGGGTCTTGAGGTCGTGCACGATCATGTCCGCCATGTCCTGCCGGGCCCGGCTCACCAGCTCCAGCTCGTAGTTGCGCTTGACCAGCTCGTCCTGGGTGCGGCGCAGGTGCAGGTGGACCTGCGCGCGCGCCAACAGCTCCTCGGGCGCGAAGGGCTTGTGCACGTAGTCGGCCGCTCCGCGCTGGAAGCAGTCGAGGCGCGTGCGCAAGTCGCCGCGCGCCGTCAGGAAGATGACAGCGACCTTGGGCCCCGGCAAGGCGTGCCACTCCTGCATGAGCTCGATGCCGGTCCCGTCGGGCAGGCCGATGTCGAGGATGGCCAGGTCGGGACGCTCGGCCAGGAAGAAGCGGCGGCCCTCGGCGGCGGTGGAGCACCCGTCCACGACGATGCCCGCCGCCTCGAGCACGGTCCGGCAATAGTCGAGGATGACGAGGTCGTCCTCGACGACGAGCACCCGGGAGGGCATGGACGCAGTTTAGACGGACTTCGGCTCCCGCGCAAGTGGGGGGAGCCCCGGCGCCGGCCCTAGAAGGTGGCGACGAGGGCGACGGCGAAGATGGTGTCGTCCTTGACCTTGCCGACGGGCGGGCGGCTGTCGTGGCGCCAGGTGAAGGTGTTCTTGATGGCCAGCGAGGTGGTCAGCGCGGCCGACAGAGCGGTCTCGGTCGCGAGGCGGTTGTCGCGCTTGTCCGCGAGGCTCTGGACGTAGTCCGCGTCCTGCGAGAAACGCGAGCCCGCCGCCAGCTCGCGGGTGTACTTGGCGTAGAAGCGCGACGCGGCGTAGGTCTTGCGCTTGTCGTTGAAGCGCTCCTCGTTGAGATAACCGGGCGCGGCCTCGCCGATGAGGAGGTCCTTGGGCGTCTTCCAGAACTCGCGGCCGGCGCCGGCCGACAGGTCGTGGCGGTGGGCCACGCCGGCGAAGCGGTTGCGGTCCCAGCGGTACTTCTCGAAGAGGTAGTTGCGGTCGTCGAGCTTGTGGGAGATCTTCTCGCTGGCGTAGTACTGCTCGGCGGTGACCACGGGCCCGTTGCGGCTGCCGAGGCCGCCGCCCTCCATCTCGAGCGTGTCCACCGCGGTGAACAGGTAGGAGAAGGCGTTCTTGGACGCGAGGGTCTGCGACTTGGTGTTGCCGTTGGCGGAGATGAAGGAGAACTCGGCGGAGCCCTTCCACTTCTTGGCGGGGGCGGCCTCCTGCGCGGAGGCCGGGGGAGCGCAGAACAAGACGAGGAGCAGCGGGAGCTTTCTCATGAGGCGCCTATTCTAGCACTCTCAGCGCCGGGCGCCGAGGGAGCGGTACAGCGACAGGTAGGCCTCGATGGCCGGGCCCCAGGTGGTGTCCTTCTGCATGGCCGTGCGCCGGGCTCGGGCCAGGGCGGCCTGGTCGCTGTGGAGGGCGAGGGCGGCGAGCACGGCGTCCTCGAGGGCGCGGGGCGAGAACTCGGCGATGAACAGGCCGTCGCCGCGGGCCGGGTCCTCACGCCAGTCGGTCACGGTGTCGGCCAGGCCGCCGGTGCGCGTGACCAGCGGCAGCGAGCCGTAACGCTGGGCGATGAGCTGGGAGAGCCCGCAGGGCTCGAAACGCGACGGCATGAGCAGGAAGTCCGAGCCGGCGTAGGCCAGGCGCACGAAGGTCTCGGAGAACGCGTGGAGCTTGAGCGTCTCGGGGTAGAGGCGCGCAAGCTCGGCCAGCTCGCGCTCGATGGCCTCCTCGCCGTTGCCCGCGCCCACGATGACCAGCTGCGCGCCGCGCCGCGCGAGCTCCGGGACGACGGAGCCCACGAGGTCGAGGCCTTTCTGTCGCACGAAACGCGAGCCGATGGCGAACACCGGGATGGAGGCGTCCTCGGGCAGGCCCAAGGCGCGCTGCAGCGCCAGCTTGTTGGCGGCCTTGCCTTCGGCCGCGTCCTCGACGCCGTAGTGGGCGGCGATGGAGGGGTCGGTCGCGGGGTCGTAGAGGACGGGGTCCAGGCCGTTGACGATGCCGTGAAGGTCGCCGTCGTGCGCGCGGGCGCGCAGCAGCTCGTCGAGCTCCTCGCCGAAGCGCGGCGTCTGGATCTCCTCTTTGTAGGTGTTCGACACCGTGGTGACGGCGTCGGCGGTGCGCAGGGCCGCGTCCATGACGTTGAAGCCCCAGCGGCGGACGCGCGACGGGAAGCGCCGGCCGTCGAGGCCCGCCTTTTTGAGCGTCGGGCGCGCGAAGCGGCCCTGGTAGGCCATGTTGTGGATGGTCAGCACGCTGCGGGTCCGGGCGAAGAAGGGGTCGGCGGACTTCAGCGCCGCCAGCATGGGCGCGACCAGGGCGGCCTGCCAGTCGTGGGCGTGCAGGACGTCGGGCCGCTCGTCGAGGAAACGGGCCGCCTCGATGACGGCGCGCGAGAAGAACACGAAGCGCTCGTCGTTGTCGGTGTAGTCCACGTTGCGGCCGTAGTAGGCGCCGTCGCGCGCGAAGTAGTAGTCGTGCTCGACGAACAGGAAGGTCACGCCCTCGTGCACCGCGCGCCACAGCCGCGCGGTCTCCACGCGCCCGTTGACCGGCACGGCGAAGGCGCCCGGCACGCGCTCGAGCTCGACGCCGGGCAGCTTGAGCTCGGCGTATTTGGGCAGCACGACCGTCGTCTTCTGCCCGGCCGCGACGAGCCCGCGGCCGAGCGCGTCGATGACGTCGGCCAGGCCGCCGGTCTTGACGAAAGGCACGGACTCCCCGGCCGCGATGAACACGGACAACGGCCGCGGGGCCTCGGCGGGCGCCTCGGCGGCCGCGGCGCCGCCGGAGGGCTCCAGGTCGGCCGCGCCGGACTCGGTGACCTCGAAGAGACGCGTCCCGCCGGGCTCCAGAGCGAGGTCCAGGCCGCCCTCCAGGAGCTGACGGCCGGTGTAGCGTCGCGTCGTCCCGCTGAGCGCGTCCTTGAACAGGTAGCGGCGGCCGGCCTTCGGCGCGAAGCCTTCCGGCAGCAGCGGGTCGAAGCGCAGGTCCGCGCGGGCCTCGCGGCCGGAGTGGTTGACGGCCAGGACCAGCTTCACGCGCGCGTCCGCGGCGGCGACGCTCCAGGCCACGATGGGGGAGCCTTCGCCGGCGTCGAGCAGGTCGAAGGCGCCGCGGTCGAGCAGGTCCTGGTGTTTGTCGGCCGCGCCGAGCACCTTGCGCAGGAAGGCCGCCCGGCCGGGGTCGGACTGGGACCAGTCGAGCTTCACGGGGACGTCGAAAGGCAGGGCCTTGCCGGTGTCGCGGGACTTGGAGAGGTCGCCTTTCACGTTGCGCGCCTGGCCCACGCCCTGCTCGACGCCGTTGAAGAGCAGGACGGGCCGCAGCAGCAGCGCGGTCAGCGCGGCCGCCTCGAAGCGCGGCCCGAACGCGTCCACGGGGTTGCCCTCGAACTCCTCGTGCGTGCCGACGTAGTTGACGACGGCGGCGCCGCCCAACTGCCAGCGGCGGAAGAAGGCGTGGCGCAGCGCCGCGCGCACGCGGGCCGGGTCGCCGTCGCGCAAGGCGTCGTAGAGGCCAATCTTGCCGAGAGCGGGGTCGTGCTCCGTGTTGTAGGCGCCGTCGGAGCCGGCGCGGGAGAGCTCGGCGACGCTGCCGTGCGCCTCGTCGATGAGCACGGCGGCCGGGTCCACGGCTTTGGCCGCGGCGGTCAGCTCGGCGAGCAGCTCGGCGTGGTCCAACGCCTTCCAACGCCGCGAGAAGCCGTCGAGCAGCTTCTGGGAGCGCTGCTTCATCCAACCCTCGGGCGTCTGGGCGATCTCCTTCTTGAGGATGCGGGTCCAGCGGTCGTGGAAGCGGCCGGAGAGCAGCTCGTAGGCCATGTCGCGGCGCACCGAGTCCACGCCGAACTCGCGGAACAGGCGCGTGAGCTCCGCGACGAGCGCGGCGCGGGCCTGCGGGCGGGTGTGGTCGAGCTGGGCCATGTCCACCCAGGTCACCGAGCCGGCCTCTCCGACGCCCGTGCGCGGGTGGTGCACGAGGATGCGCCGGCCGTCGGGCAGGCGCACCAGGCGATAAACCGGCGCTCCGCCCGGCCGCTCCAAGGGGACCTGGCTCATGATCTGCTCGTCGGTGAGGCGTTGCGGCGGCACGAGGTGCAGGAACGACTCCGGCGAGCTCATCAGCAGGTCGGAGTCGAGCGAGGTGTGGTTGGGCACGAAGTCGAGTTTGACCTTCAGGCCGGCCGCGTGCGCGCGGCGGGTGAATGCCTTCAGGCCCGCGTCGCCGCCCAGCTCGGGTTTGACGCGGTAGCCCTTCAGCGAATACGCGGAGCCGCCGCCGGTGCCCCAGCGGTTGTCCTCGCCGATCTCGAAAACATCCATCAGCCAGATCTCGTTGGCGCCGGTCTTCTTGATGCGCGCGAACTCGCGCGCGTCGAAGGACGCGAAGAAATCCTTCCCGGGTTTCTCCCGGTTGTAGGCGCGCGCGAGGATGGTGTAGGTCGCGTTGCGGCGGCCCGCCAAAGACGGGTCGAGCTCGCGCAGTTGGGCGCGCATCACGCCCACGCCCGCCAGGAGCAGCTCATTGAGGCGGCGGTTCTTCTCGGCGACGCCGAGGTGCGAGCGGCCCACCGCGTCGACATGGTCGAGCAGGTCCGCGGCCCACGGCGCGGCCGAGAGCAAGGTGTGCACCTGCCGGAAGTAATCGCCGATGAGGGGCACGGCGTGAGGGTGGGCCTTCTCGTGCTCGAGTTTGGAGTAGAGGAACCCCTCCAGGCCCGGGCCGCGCGCCTTGCGGGCGTGTTCGCCTTTGCCGAAGGTCACCGGCCAGGCCATGGTTTTGCCGCGCAGCCCGGCGTCGCCCAGGACGTGTTTGAGCTCGGCGACGCGGCGGCGCACCAGCGGGGAGGACGGGTCGCCCGGCGGGACCGGCCCCAGCCAACGGGCCACGCGCGCCTCCAAGGACTGGTCCGCGGGCGCCGCCGGCGCCGCGGCGTCGCCGGCGGACGCGCGCGCGCCCGCGAAGAAGCCGTCGAGCGCG
>JANRKA010000024.1:0-14790 GCA_033875325.1 Elusimicrobiota bacterium
CATGCGGTCGAAGATGACGATGGTGTCGTTGATGGAGTAGCCCGCGATGGTCAAAAACGCCGCCACGATGACGAGGTCCACCTCGACCTGCAGGGCCGCGAAGAGGCCGGCCGTGATGGTCACGTCGTGGGCGATGGAGGCTACGCCCGCCGCGCCCCAGAGGGGGTTGTCGAAGCGGAAGGCGACGTAGGCGATGATGGCCAGCAGGGCCAGGACGATGGCCATGGACGCCTGCTTCTTGAGGTGCCGGCCCACCGAGGGGCCGACGAACTCCTTGCGGTCCACCACGAGGCCGGTGCCGGCGGCCTCGCCGAAGGCCTTCACGAAGGTCTCGACGACGGAGACGTTCTCCTCGGAGCCCTTGAGGTAGAGGGCGAAGGACCGGCCGCCGCCGAAGCTCTGCGCCGTGGCCTTGGGGTAGCCGGCTTTGGCGAGGTCTCCGCGCACCGCTTCCAGGGTGCGCTCCTGTGGGTAGGTGACCTGCACCATGGTGCCGCCGGTGAAGTCGATGGCGTAGTTGAAGCCCTTGGTCGCGATGGCGGCGATGCTCGCCGCGATCATGACGCCGGAGATGGCGAAGAAGACGCCGCGTTTGCCGACCCAGTCGATGTTCATGTTCATGATGTCCTCAGGCCGCCGCCGCGTCCGCGTCGTCGGAGCGCAGGATCCACGCCTCGTAGAGCATGCGCGTCAGCACGGTGGCGGTGAACATCGAGATGATGTTGCCGCCCGTCAGCGTCACGGCGCAGCCCTTGATGGGGCCGGTGCCGAACTGGAAGAGCAGGGCCGACGCGATGAGCAGGGTCAGGTTCGAGTCGATGATGGCGCTGGCCGACAGGTCGTAGCCGGCGGCGACCGCGGTCTTCAAGGGGCGTCCCTTGGCCAACTCCTCCTTGATGCGCTCGAGGATGAGGACGTTGGCGTCCACGGCCATGGCCACGTTGAGCGCGAGACCGGCGATGCCGGGCAAGGTCAAAGTCGCCTTGAGGTAGGCCATGAGCGCGAAGAGCAGGAAGAGGTTGGCGACGATGGCCACGTTGGCGATCATGCCGCCGGAGCGGTAGTACACCGCGAAGAAGGCCATGATGAGGCCCACGCCCACCGCGGCGGCCTGGAAGCCGCGGCGGATGGAGTCCTCGCCGAGCGAGGGCCCGACGGTGCGCTCCTCGATGATGCGCACGGGCGCGGGCAGGGCGCCGGCGCGCAGGACGATGGCGAGGCCCTTGGCGTCCTCGGGCGTGAACTGGCCCTCGATGATGCCCGAGCCGCCGCTGATGCGGCCCTTGATGACGGGCGCGGAGTAGACGACGCGGTCGAGGACGATGGCCATGTTGCGGCCCACGTTGGCCGAGGTGAGCGAGGCGAACTTCGCGGCGGCCTCGGGCTTGAACTTGAAGGCCACGACGGGCAGGCCGTATTCGCCGCCGGTCTCGACCTTGGCGGTCTCCAGGGCGGCGCCGTTGAGGGGGACCTCCTTGGTCAGGAGGAACATGGCGCTGTCCTTGCCCTTGAAGAGCTCGAGGCCCTCGGGGACGAGTTTGGCGGCGGCGGCGGTGGGCAGGGCGCCCTCGAAGGGGTTGCCCAGCTCCAGGATCTTGTTGAGGGCGGCGCGGGCTTTCTCGCTCTCATCGACCATGCGGAACTCCAGGAGCGCGGTCTTGCCGACGAGCTCCTTGGCCTGGGCGGAGTCGGAGATGCCGGGCAGCTGCACGACGATCCAACGCGCGCCCTGGCGGGCGATGATGGGCTCGGCCACGCCGTACTGGTCGATGCGGTTGCGGATGATCTCGATGGCCTGGGCCATGGCTTCGGTCAGGGGGATATCCTTGGGGAGCTTGTCCACCTCCAGCTCCATGGTCATGTGCGTGCCGCCCTTGAGGTCGAGGCCGAGGTTGACGAGCCACTTCGGGCGCTCGCGCAGGGCTTCGAGCTTCGTGCGCTCGGCCGCGTCGAGGCCGTACCAGTTCACGGACGGGTAGATGAGGAAGAACGCCGCCAACATGAGGAGGGCGACGCCGCCCCACTTCGCCTGGGTCTTGTTCATGGGATCCTTAAGCCGCCGCCGGGGCTTTCACGCCGGCCTCGGCCTGGCGCGTCACGGCCGAGCGGGCGACGGTGAGTTTGACGGTCTGGGAGAAGGAGACCTCGAGGTCGTCCCCCTTGAAGCCGGTGATGGTGCCGTAGAGGCCGCCGGTGGTGACGATCTTGTCTCCCACCTTGAGCGCCTTGAGCATGGCCTCATGCTCCTTCTGCTGCTTCTGCTGCGGCCGGATGAGCAGGAAGTAGAAAATCGCGAAGATGGCCGCGATGGGCAGCATGTTGACGAGGGGGTTCGGGGCGGCCGCGGTTTCCATGTCGGGCTCCTTAAAATGTCGCACCGAATCCTAGCAAAAAGAAGCCCCGGCCGGAACGCCCGGCCGGGGCTGATGACGAAAGCGCCTGTCCCTTTCGTCACGCGGCGGCGGCGAAGTACTCCTTGGACTTGACGGGGTCGGCCTTCATGGTCTTCTTGCCGTCGTTCCAGTTGGCGGGGCAGACCTCGCCGGTCTTCTCGGTCTGCTGGAAGGCCTTGAGCACGCGCAGCGTCTCGTCGACGGAGCGGCCCACGGCCAGGTCGTGCACCACGGAGTAGACGACCTTGCCCTTCGGGTTGATGAGGAAGAGTCCGCGCAGGGCCACCGCGTCGTTGACGAGCACGCCGTAATCGCGGGCGACCTTCTTGGTCAGGTCGGCCAGGATGGGGTACTTGATCTCGCCCAGGCCGCCTTCCTTGCGGGGCGTCTGCGCCCACGCCAGGTGGGAGAACTTGGAGTCCACCGAGCAGCCGATGACCTCGCAGCCGAGCTTCTTGAACTCGTCATGCCGGTCCGAGAACGCGGTGATCTCGGTCGGGCAGACGAAGGTGAAGTCCAGCGGATAGAAGAACAGCGCCACCCACTTGCCCTTGTAGTCGTTGAGCGAGACCTCTTTGAAGGTTTTGCCCACCAGCGCCTCGGCCTTGAAGTCCGGGGCGTCCTTCTGCACGAGAGTATCGGCCATGTTCGTTGTCTCCTTGTGTCGTTTTACTTCGATCGGCGGCCCTTGGCGCACGCGGCGCACAGGCCGTGAAAGTGGACGGAGTGGCTCTCGGCGACGAACCCGGCCGCCTTGGGGGCCTTCAGGGCGTCGAGGGACGCGTCGAAGAGGTCCTCGATGCGCCCGCAGGCGGTGCACACCGCGTGGTGATGGGTGGCGGTGATGGCGTCGTAACGCGCCTGCGAGGCGGGGGAGTCCACCCGCGAGACCAGGCCGAGCTCGTCGAGGGTCTGGAGGGTCTTGTACACCGTCGCCAGGGACAGGCTCGGGTATTCCTTCTTGAGCGAGTCGTACAGGGTCTCGGCCGAGGGGTGGTCGTGGCGGCCCGCCAGCTCCTCATAGACGGCGAGGCGCTGGTGGGTCAGAGGGATGCCCCGCTCCTTGAACTTCGCCTTCAGGGTCGCGCGCGCGTCCATGCCCCTCAGGATACGAAAGCCCGCAGCATCCACGCCATCTTCTCGTGGGCTTCCATCATGCCCACCAGGAAGTCCTCGGTGCCCTTGTCGCCGGCGTCCCCGGCGAGGTCGGCGCCCGCGCGCAGGGAGCGGATGAATGCCTCGTGGTCGCGCAGCAACTCCTCGAGCATGCCGTCGGCGGTGGGCACGCGGCCCGACGCCTCCTTCAGTCGCGTGTGGGCCAACATCTCCTTCATCGAGCCCAAGGCGCGCCCGCCCAGGGCGCGGGAGCGCTCGGCGGTCTCGTCGATCTCGCCTTCCAGGGCCTCGTATTGGCCCTCGAAGAACTTGTGCAGGTCGTTGAAGCGGGGGCCGGTCACGTTCCAGTGGAAGTGACGGGTCTTCTGGGAGAGGACGGAGAGGTCCGCCAAGGTCCTGTCGAGCTCCGCCAACACGCCCGTCTTGGCCGACTCCTTGATGCCGATGTTCGCGCTCATGGTCGTTTCTCCTGGGATAGCAGTCAATAACTATTATCCACTAACAATATACCACAGCCGTAGTCCTTTGTCAAGCCCGCAACGGGCCTGCCCGGGCGAAAAGAAGCCGCCCGGCTCTTTCGAGCCGGGCGGCGGGTTCCCGTCGGCCGTCTCTTAAAGGAAGAGGGGGGCCAGGACGAGGGTGATGGTGGCGAGCAGCTTGATGAGCACGTGCAGCGACGGGCCGGCGGTGTCCTTGAAGGGGTCGCCGACGGTGTCGCCCACGACCGCCGCCTTGTGGGCGTCGGACTTCTTGCCGCCGTGGGTGCCCATCTCGATGTACTTCTTGGCGTTGTCCCAGGCGCCGCCGGCGTTGTTGAGGAACAGCGCCATGAGGATGCCCGCGACGGTGCCGATCATGAGCAGGCCGGCGACGGCCTCGGCGGCGATGGTCGGGTCGGCCTCGGTGATGAAGACGCGCATGGCCAGGCCCACGACGATGGGGCCCGCCGTGGCCAACAGGCCGGGGACGATCATCTGCTTCAGGGCGCCGATGGTGACGATGTCCACGCACTGGCCGTAGTCCGGGTCCTCGGTGCCCTTCATGATGCCGGGCTTCTCCTTGAACTGGCGGCGGACCTCGGCGATGACCGTCTGGGCCGCCTCGCCGACGGCCTTGATGGCCATGGAGGCGAAGAGGAAGACGATCATGGCGCCGATCATGGCGCCGACGAACACCTCGGGCTTGGAGAGGTCCACGGCGATGCGCTTGCCGGTGTAGTTGTAGATCTCGTCCAGGTAGGCCGAGAACAGCAGGAAGGCCGCGAGCGCCGCCGAGCCGATGGCGTAGCCCTTCGTCAGCGCCTTGGTCGTGTTGCCCACGGCGTCGAGGCGGTCGGTCTTCTTGCGGATCTCCTCGGGCTGGCGGGACATCTCGACGATGCCGCCGGCGTTGTCGGTGATGGGGCCGAAGGTGTCCATCGCGAGGATGTACGCCGCCGTTCCCAGCATGCCCATGGTGGCCACCGCGGTGCCGAAGAGGCCGCCGGTGAGGCCGGCCGCCGGGCCCAGCGCCATGACGCCGAGCTTATACGAGGCCAGGATGGCGACCGCGATGACGAGCACGGGGATGGCCGTGCACTCGAGGCCGACGGCGATGCCCGAGATGATGTTGGTCGCCGGGCCCGTCTTGGAGGCGTCGGCGATGGACAGCACCGGCCGGTACTTGTATTCGGTGTAGTACTGCGTGATGTACACGAAGGCCTGCGAGGTCAGGATGCCGATGAGACCGCACGCCGAGTAGTAGATCCAGGCGTTGGGGGCCTGCTCGGAGCGCAGCATCCACCAGGCGCAGCCGGCGAAGCCGAGCGCCGCGAGGATGGAGGTGACGTAGTAGCCGATGTTGAGGGCGTCCATCGGGTCCTCGTGCTCCTCGGTGCGCACGATCATGACGCCCACGATGGAGGCCAGGATGCCGAGGCTGCGGGCGACGAGGGGGAAGAGCACGCCCTTCCAGCCGAAGTACGGGATGAGGCCGACGCCCAGGATCATGGCGCCGATGTTCTCGGCGGCCGTGGACTCGAAGAGGTCCGCGCCGCGGCCGGCGCAGTCGCCGACGTTGTCGCCCACGAGGTCCGCGATGACGGCGGGATTGCGAGGGTCGTCTTCAGGAATGCCGGCCTCGACCTTGCCGACGAGGTCCGCGCCCACGTCGGCGGCCTTGGTGTAGATGCCGCCGCCCAGCTGGGCGAAAAGCGCCACGAAGGAGGCGCCGAAGCCGTAGCCGACGATCATGAACGGGATCTTCTCGTAGGGGTAGCCCAACAGCTTGAGGAGGACGAAGAGGCCGCCGACGCCCAGGAGCGACATGGCGCAGACGAAGAGGCCCGCGACCGCGCCGCCGCGCAGCGCGATGCGCAGCGCGTCGTTGAGCGAGTGGCGCGCCGCCGAGGCGGTGCGGATGTTGGTGCGGATGGACACCCACATGCCGATGTAGCCGGCGATGAGCGAGCAGGCCGCGCCGGCGATGAAGGAGGCCGTCGTGCAGATGGCCAGCGCCATCGGGGTCGCGGGGTCGTGCTCGTTGTGCTTGCGCACGAAGGCGTAGAGGACGAAGATCACCACGGAGAGGACCGCGGAGAGCGCGACGATGGTCTTGTTCTGGCGGGAGAGGAAGGCTTCGGCGCCGGCCTTGATGGCGTCCGAGATCTTGCGCATCTCATCCGTGCCGGTGTCCTTGGCGAGGACCCACTGGATGAGCCAGACGGCGACGGCGAGCGAGAGGACGGAAACTCCCATCACGATCGCGAACGGGAATTTCATCGAGCTGAAGAAGTCCATCATGTCTCCTTTAGTGCCTTCTATTGATGAGGGTCGGGGATTTTAGCCGTTTTACGCCGTAATCGTCAAGAAAAGCTCATAAAACCGCGAGCAGGGCGCGCAGGCGCAGGAGCAGCTCGCCGTCGCGGCGGGGGTCCAGGCGGGAGCCCAGCCATTCGGCCATGTTGCGCCGGCCATGGAGCAGATACACTTCCTGGGTCCACTCCCGGGCCTCGGCGCGAGTGAAGGCGGTCTCGGGCGCGGCGAGGAAGCGTTCGGCGTCGGCCGCGGGGTCGGAGCGAGCGGCCGGCTTCTCCTCGACGCGGATGAGCCCGCCGGAGGGCGCGCTGGCGGGCCAACGGTCGAGTATGGCGTCGCGCAGCACGGGCTCGGCCAACACGGCGCGGCCGGGGTTGAGGCGCTTCCAGAGCGTCCAGTCCGTGCTCAACCCCTCGCCGGCCTTGAACGGCGGCAGCGTCAGGTCGGGATGGCGGGCCTTCAGGCGGCGCGCGTAGGGCGGGTAGGCGAACAGCGAGGGCGTCAGGAAGACCCGCTGCCCGGCCTCGCCGGCGACGAGGTCCAGGTAGATGGACGCGAAGATGGAGTCGTCCGCGGCGAGGACGACGAGGTCGCGGGGCCCGCTGTCGCGGACCATCGCGCGGGCGTGGTCGAGCAGGGGGTTGTCGCGGGCCAAGGACAACGGGCTGAGCGCGAGCGGCAGGACGAAAGCGGCGGCGGCGAGCGCCGCGACGAAGGCCGGGCGCACGCGGGCGGCGAGCCGCTGGGCCCCGTGCCCGGCGGCGGCGAACAACGCGACGAAGGGCAGGAGGTAGTGGCGCGCCATCACGGCACGGGCGTATTCAGGGTCGCAGATGGCCACCTGCTGGGAGGCCACGGCCAGGAACAACCCGCCGGAGACGCCCAACCAGGCGAGCCAGCCCTGCAGAGGACGCCGGGCCGCTTCTTTAGGGAAGGCGAACGGGAGAAGGCCCAGGAGCAGGGCCGGCCCGCCGTGACGGGCGGCCGAGGCGGCCATCCAACCGGCGTGCCGGACGAGGGACGCCGGGTCGAAGCCGCCGAACCCCATGAACCCCGTGCCCGACACCATGCGCAGCGGCCCGCCGGAGTCCTTGCGCAGGAACAGGCCGGGCAGGTCGGCCCACCCCTTCACGGCGTAGAGGTTGTAGGCGGGCTCGCCCGACGCGAGCCTCGCGCCGAGCAGCAGATACGGCGCGCACAAAGCGGC
Source organism: Elusimicrobiota bacterium (assembly GCA_033875325.1). Taxonomy (GTDB): domain Bacteria; phylum Elusimicrobiota; class Elusimicrobia; order UBA1565; family UBA9628; genus GWA2-66-18. The sequence goes on from JANRKA010000024.1 coordinate 7,512, forward strand.
GAAGGCGAGGGCGGCGCAGACGGCGAGGTCCTTGGGCGCGGGCTTGCGCTCGAAGGCCCACCACGAGAGGGCGGGGACGATGAAGAGGAAGGTGGGGTGGTGGCCGAGGCCCAGGCCGACGAGCAGCGCGCACGCCCACAACCAGCGGCGCTCGCCGCCAGCCGCCCAGCGGCAGGCGGCGTAGGCCGAGGAGAGCGCCAGGAGGTCGTTGAGCGCGCGCGCCTCGGCGACGAGGGAGTAGAACCAGAAGAGGGGGGACAAGGCCATGAAGCCGCAGGCGGCGAGAGCGGCGGGCGCGCCGCACCCCTGGAGGCGCAGCAGCAGGAAGAAGACGGCCGCCGCGCCGGCGGCGAACAGGCCGGAGAGGCCGTTGACGGCGGCGACGGGCTCGGCCCAGGGCAGGCGCGACCAGGCGTGGGCCGCGGCGGTCTGGAGCGGGTAGCCGGGCGGGTGCGGGACGCCCCAGGTCAACGCGGCGACGGCGTGTTGCGGGCTGTCGCCGGGGCCGAAGGAGCGGGAGCGGCCCGACCAGAATAGGACGGCCAGGCCGGTGAACAGCGCCCCCGCCAGGAGCGCGTCGCGCCGGGTCAAACCAGATCCTTGTAGCGCTCGAGGAAGCGGCCGCGCTCCTCGGCGAAGCGGCCCTCGAGCAGGGCCTTGCGGATGGTCGTCATGATGTCGGCCATGTAGTGCAGGTTGTGGTAGGACAACAGGCGGTGGATGGCGATCTCGTCGGCGCGGAAGAGGTGCCCGAGGTAGGCCTTGGTGTAGCGCGCGCACACGAAACACGAGCACTCGGGGTCCAGCGGCGTGAAGTCGCGCCGGCACTTGGCGTTGGTGATGTTGTATTTGCCCGTGCGCGCCATGACCTGGCCGTTGCGCGCCACTCGCGTGGGGTAGACGCAGTCCATCATGTCCGCCCCCGACGCCACGGCGTCCCAGAGGTCGCGCGGCGTGCCCACGCCCATGAGGTAGCGCGCGCGGGCCTGCGGCAGCAGCAGCGAGGTCTCGCGCAGGGAGGACCAGGTCATGTCCTTGGGCTCGCCCACGCACAGTCCGCCGATGGAGACGCCGTCGCCCGGCACGCCGGCCATGTGCTCCGCCGAGCGTTTGCGCAAGGCGGGGTAAAGCGCGCCCTGATAGAGGGGGAAGAAGAGGAACTTGACGCCTTCGGCGCGCGCCCGCTCGACCTCCGGCACCGAGCGGTCGGTCCAGCGCAAAGTGCGCTCCAGCGCCGCGGCCAGGGCCGGCTCCTCGGCGGGGAAGGGGCACAACTCGTCGAGGGTGGTCCAGGCGTCGGAGCCCAGCCCGCGCTGGACGTTGATGACCGACTCGGGCGTGAGGCGGTGCTTGGAGCCGTCGATGTGGGACTTGAAGGTCACGCCTTCGTCGTCCACCTGGCGCAGCTTCGACAGCGAGAGGACCTGGAACCCGCCCGAGTCTGTGAGGATGAAGCCGTCGTAGTCCATGAACTTGTGCAGGCCGCCGGCCGCCTGCATCAGGTCCACGCCCGGGCGCAGGTAGAGATGGTAGGAGTTGGCGAGGATGGCGTTGGCGCCCAGCCGGCGCATGTCGTCGGAGTCCAACGCCTTGACGCTGGCCTGCGTCGCCACGGGCATGAACACCGGAGTAAGGACCTCCCCGCGCGGCGTGTTCAAGACGCCCGCGCGCGCGAGCGTGTCCTTGTCCTGGGCCAGCACCTTGAATGGCATGGCCGCGATTCTACCTTTTTGCCGCCGCCGCCCTCCGCCCGGCCCAACAGCTATAACAAAAGGGACAGGCACTTTTGTTATACCCGATGGCGGCAGTCAGGTATAACAAAAGTGCCTGTCCCTTTTGTTATGTCCCTTTTGCTATGTCCCCTTTGTTATAGGATCAGCGTCGCGTCCCCGTACGAATACAGGCGGTAGCGGCGCTCGACGGCTTCCTTGTAGGCCTTCAAGAGCAGTTCGCGGCCGGCGAAGGCGCTGGCGAGCATGAGCGGGGTGGAGCGCGGCAGGTGGAAGTTGGTGATGAGCGCGTCCACGGCGCGGAAGGTCCTCCCGGGCACGATGTAGAGAGAGCTCTCGCCCATGGCGGCGCCCAAGCCCTCCGGGCTGGAGGCGAGGGTCTCCAAGGTGCGCGTGGCGGTGGTCCCGACGGCGACGAGGCGACCGCCGCGGGCCTTGGCGGTCTTCATCACCTCGGCCTCGGCGGCCTCGACCTCGTAGCGCTCGGGCAACATGGCGTGATCGGCGGCGTCCTCTCCCTTGATGGGGCGGAAGGTGCCGCGGCCGACGTGCAGAGTGACGAAGGCGACCGAGACCCCGCCGGACTTCAGGCGCGCGAGGAGGTCGTCGGTGAAGTGCAGCCCCGCCGTCGGCGCGGCGATGGAGCCCTCGTCGCGGGCGAAGACGGTCTGGTAGCGCTCCAGGTCGGAGGCCTCGCGCGCCGCGCCCTTCTTCTTGGCGATGTAGGGCGGCAAGGGGGCGGCGCCGTGTTCGGACAGCCAGGGGCGCAGGTCGCGGGTGTCGAAGGCCACGCGGTACTCGCCGTCCTCGGTGAGACCTTCGACGACGGCGCTCATGCCGCCCGCGAACTCCAGGCGCTGCCCGGTCTTGAAACCCGACCCGAGCGCGGCCCAGACGGCGGGCGTCAGCTCCTTGACCAGGAGGAGGTCGGCCTTCCCGCCGGTGGCCTTCTTGCCGAGCAGGCGGCAGGGCATCACCTTGGTTCGGTTGAGCACGAGCGCGTCGCCGGGCTTGAGGAAGCGCGGCAGGTCGCGGAACACCGCGTGTTCGAGCTCTCCGGTCGCGCGGTTGATGACGAGCAGGCGCGCGGCGTCGCGCGGCTCGGCCGGGACCGTGGCGATGAGGTCCTCGGGCGCGTCGTAGTCGTAGTCGGAGAGGGGGAGCTTCATTCGTCCACCTCGGAGAGCTCGGCGCCGGGGAAATAGAACAGCAGGATCTTCTCGTAGGAGCGGCCCTTCTCGGACTGCAGGCGCGCGCCCCACTGGCACAGGCCGACGCCGTGGCCGGAGCCGCCGCCGTGGAACTCGAGGCCTTTGCGGCGCGCGAGGATGCGGCGGATCTTGAGGCTGCGCAAGTCGCCGGCGCCCAGGCGCGCGCGGAAGTCGGTGGCGCGCAGGCTCACGGGGTCGCCGGTGGTGCTCGCCACGAAGCTCATGACGTAGCCGGCGAGGTCCTTGCGCCCGATCTTGAGGGCCTTCATCGGGCCCGGCAGCGGGGCGACGCCGTCGGCCGCGTTCATGAGGTCGTCCCAGGCGAAATACGCCGTCCAGCTGACGTGGGGGGAGGCCTTGCACCAGGGGTCGCGCACGCCGCGCAGGGGGGCGGGCGTGTCGTTTTTGTCCGCGCCCCAGGGGCTCGACGCGTCCGTGGTCTGGCCGCCGCAGCAGGCGTGGTAATAAACCGGCAGGAGCTTGCCCTTCCAGCCCAGGACCTCGCCGCGCGTCTGGCGCACCGCGGAGCGCACGTTCTCGTTGACCAACGCCAGGCCGCGATAGACCTGCGAGCGCGTGTCGTTGGTGAGGTCGAAGCCCTCCTTGCGGAACTTGCCGATGTTGGCGTAGGTGAAGGTGCGCGCGACCACGGCCTGCGCCTTGAGCGCTTCCAACGGCCAGTCCGGGTCCATCTCGTGGGGCAACACGCCCTCGAGGTACGACTCGATGTCCGGCTCCTCGATGACGGTGACGGTCTGCCCGGGGTCCAGGCGCAGGATGAACGGGCCGCGGTAGCGATGGCCGCCGACCTTGATCGCGCCGCCGCGCGGGACCAGGCGCGTCTCGGAGGGCAGCGCGGTGTTGGCCAGGCGCAGCCCGCCTTCCCGCGGCCTCAAGGTCAGCTCGCCTTTCCACTCCAGCGGCTTGACGCGCCCGCCGGGCAAGACGAGGTCGGCGTCGCCGTCGGCGACCAACAGCTTGACCGACGCGGCCTGGCGCACGATGGCCACCTGCACGCGCTGGCCGGCCGGCGCGTCGGAGGCGGCGCAGGGGGCCGCGAGCAGCACGGCCGCCCAGAGGCTCACAGCAGGTCGAGGTCGCGGCGCGGCGGCTTCTTGCCGAGGTGGGCGTAGGCCTTGGGCGTGGCGACGCGGCCGCGGGGCGTGCGCGCGAGGAAGCCGGCCTGGATGAGGAAAGGCTCGACCACGTCGGTGAGCGTGTCGAGCTCTTCGGCCACCGCGATGGCGAGGTTCTCCACGCCGACGGGGCCGCCGTCGAACTTCTCGACGACCGCGGCCAGCAGGCGCCGGTCCAGCGGGTCGAGCCCCTCGGCGTCCACCTCCAGCCGGGCGAGCGCGTGGGCGGCGGAGGCGCCGTCGATGCGGCCGCCGCCGTCCACCTGGGCGAAGTCGCGCACGCGCCGCAGGAGGCGGTTGGCGATGCGCGGGGTGCCGCGGCAGCGCCTGGCGATCTCGAGCGCGCCTTCGTCGGTGCAGGGGATGCGCAGGATCTGCGCGGAGCGCAGGACGATCTTGAGCAGCTCGTCGTGCCCGTCGAAGCCGAGCTGAGCGACGATGCCGAAGCGGTCGCGCAGCGGGCCGGTGAGCAGGCCCGAGCGCGTCGTGGCCCCGACCAAGGTGAAGCGCGGCACGGCGAGCTTCATCGTGGAGGCCGAGGGGCCTTTGCCCGTGGAGATGAAGAAGGTGTAGTCCTCCATCACCGGGTAGAGCGACTCCTCGACGAGCGGGTTGAGGCGGTGGATCTCGTCGATGAAGAAGACGTCGCCCTCGGCCAGGTCGGTGAGCAGAGCGGCCAGGTCGCCGACGCGCTCCAGGATGGGCCCCGACGCGGTGCGCATGTTGACGCCCATCTCGCGCGCCAGGATGTTGGCGAGCGTGGTTTTTCCCAGGCCGGGCGGCGCGTAGAAGAGGCAGTGGTCCAGGGGCTCGCCGCGCTGCTTGGCGGCTTGGATGAAGACCCGCAGGTTGTCCTTGAGCGTGTCCTGGCCGACGAACTCGGCCAAGGTCTTGGGACGCAGCGCGCGGTCGGCGCCCTCGTCGAGAGGCGTCTCCTGCGCGGCCAGCACCCCGTCCTTGTCTTTCTTGGCCATCACAACCTCTTGAGGGCCTGGCGCACGAGCTGCTCGGCGGGCATGTCGCGCCCGCCGTGCTCCTCGGCGAGCACCTGCAGCGCCGCGCGGCACTCGGCGGGTTTGTAGCCCAACGCGGACAACGCGGCCAGGGCCTGCGCCCAGGGGCCGGTGGCCGCGACGGGGTCGGCGGCCTTGGCGATGTGCGGCGCGCCGGGCACGGCCACCTCGCCGAGCTTGTCCTTGAGCGAGTCGATGAGCTTCTGCGCGGTCTTCTTGGTGAAGCCGAACACGGCGCACAGGAGCTTCTCGTCGCGGTCCATCACGGCGCGTTTGAAGTCGGGGAGGGACTTCGACGCCTTGTCGAGGTACTCGAGCGCCTTCTTGGCGCCGGTGCCCGCGATCTCGTCGCGGAACACGCAGAACAGGGCCTTCTCGGCGGGCGAGAGGAAGCCGTAGAGGGTCTCGCCGCCGCCGTACATGGCGTAGGAGGGGATGACGAGCAGGTAGGCCTGCGAGCCCGGGGCGGGCAGGCGCGACGCGGTGGACGCGGTCACGTGGACCTCGTGGCCCACGCCGCCGACTTCGAGCACGACGGTCTCGAGGTCCTTGGAGAGGATCTCGCCGCGCAGGGACGCTATCACGCTTTTTTCCCCCAGGCGTCGAGCACCTTGAGCCCCTTCACCCGTCCCGCGCGCATGTGGCAGATGGCGATGGCGGCGGCGTCGGCCACGTCGTTGGGGCGCAGGGGCTTGTCGAGGTTGAGCGCCTTCTGCACCATGTTCTGAACCTGCGACTTCTGCGCGGCCCCCGAGCCGGTGACGGCGGACTTGACGGTTTTGGGGTTGTATTCGTGCACGGCGTGGCCCTTCTGCGCCACGGCCAGCAGCGCCACGCCGCGGGCCTGCAAGGTCGCGCGGACCGTCACGGCCTCTTTGACGAAGAACATCTCCTCCATCGCGCACGCCTGCGGCCCGTGCTCCACGATGACGGCGGTGAGCGCCTCGTGGATGGAGCACAGGCGCTCGGGGAGGGGGACGCCGGGCTCGGTGCGGATGACGCCGCTGGCCAACAGGCGCGGCTGTCCCGGCGCCGAGCCGTCCACGACGGCCCAGCCGGTCTCGTGCATCCCGGGGTCGATCCCGAGGATCCGCATCACGCGGCGATCTTTTCCATCACGGCGTCGGGGATGTCGAAGTTCGCGAAGACGTTCTTCACGTCGTCGAGCGCCTCGAGCAGTTCGATGAGCTTGAGCACGCCGGGCGCGTCGGCGGCGCCGACCGTCACGAGGTTGTCGGGGATGTGCTCGGCCTCGGCGCCGGAGGGCGTGATGCCCTTGGCGAGGAGCCCCGCCTTGACCTTCTCGACCTCCAGCGGCGCCGTGTAGATCTCGAAGTCGTCGCCGTCGGACCTCATGTCCTCGGCGCCGAGCTCGAGGACCAGGCCGAGCAGCTCGTCCTCGGACTTGGCCGCGGACTTGGGGACGGTGACGCGGCCCTTGTGCTTGAACATCCAGGCCACGGAGTTGGGCGCGCCCAACGAGCCGCCGTTCTTGGCCATGATGGTGTGGATCTCCGAGCGGGTGCGGTTGCGGTTGTCGGAGGTGCACTCGATGAGCAGCGCCACGCCGCCGGGGCCGTAGCCCTCGTAGGTCAGCTCCTCGTAGGCGGCGCCCTCGAGCTCGCCGGTGCCCTTCATGACGGCGCGTTTGATGGTGTCGGCGGGCATCTGCACGGCCTTGGCGTCGTCCATGGCCTTGCGCAGGCGGGGGTTGCCGGAAGGGTCGCCGCCGCCGAGCTTGGCGGCGATGCTGATCTCGCGCGAGCACTTGGTCCAGACCTTGCCGCGCTTGGCGTCGGCCGCGCCCTTCTTACGCTTGATGTTCGCCCAGTGGGAATGTCCGCCCATGTGATGTCCTCCGTTCGTCGTTGATGATACCAAAAAACGACGCTCCGCCCGGCGTTCCCCGCGGGGGCGCGTGATGACAAAAACGACTTGGGCCTTTTGGCCTCTCGGCGGGGGGGTCCTGGGACCCTTAGCGCGGCCCTTGCGCGCCCCTACACTAAGAGGAGATGAGGAGCTTCCGCCGCCTGACGGCCGCCGCTCTCGCCCTCGCGCTCGTCGCGACCGCCCCGGGCTCCTCCGCCTGGGCCGCCTTCGGTCGCGTCGCGCTGCCCACCGCGCGGCCGTCCGCGCCGGCCGCGGGGGTGAGAGCGCTCCCCGCCGGCGCCGTCCTCGCCGCGCCGCTG
>JANRKA010000025.1:0-55164 GCA_033875325.1 Elusimicrobiota bacterium
GACCCTCCTGGTCATCTCCTCGCCGCAGCCCAAGAAGCGCTGGATCTACCAGCGCCTCAAGGAGCTGGGACCCAAGACCATCCTCATCTCCTCGGAGGCGAACTGGGTCTCGAAGCTCACCGACGACTTCGTGGAGGTGGATCCTCTCGACGAGGTCGCCGCGCTCGCGAAGGTCGAGGAGCTGGTCAAGAAACACAAGATCGACGGCGTCATCACCTTCTGGGAGAACGCGGTGCCGTTGGCCGCGACTTTGGCGCAGAAGTTCGGCTGGATCGGGCACGCGCCGCAGGCCGCGCTCAACGCGCGCAACAAGTACCTGACGCGACAGACGCTCGAGAACGCCAAACTCGCCAAACACCAGCCCGCCTGGGCGCTCATCAAGAACCACGGCGACCTGGAGAAGGCGGCAGCGCGCATCGGCTTCCCCCTCGTGCTCAAGCCCGCGTGGGGCGTGAAGAGCCAGTTCGTCATCAAGCTCGACAACCTCGACGAGGCCAAGAAGGCGTTCGACTACGTCAAGACGAACATGACGCCCGCCTTCGACCCCATCTACAAATACGGGACGGACATCCTGGCCGAGGAGTACCTCGACGGCGCCGAGATCGACCTGGATCTGCTCGTGCAGGACGGCGAGGTCAAGTTCCACGCCTTCAACGACAACTTCCCCACCAAGGAGCCGTTCTTCGTCGAGACCGGCGACGCGATGCCCTCGCGCCACGAGGACCGCGACCTCTCCGACGTGCTGAAGATGGCCAAGGAGGTCGTGAAGGCCCTCGGCCTGACCAACGGCGCCCTCCACCTCGAGGCCAAGATCACGCCCGCCGGCGCCAAGCTCATCGAGCTCAACGCGCGCATGGGCGGCGACTACCTCTACGATTGGATCAAGACCATCTGGGAGGTGGACCTCATCGAGGAGGCCGCGCGCATCGCCGTCGGCATGCCCTGCGCCCCCAAACGCTTGAAGTCGCCGCGCTGCCATCTCGTGGGCAAGTACCTCATCCCCGAATACTCCGGCATCGTCGTCAACGTGAAGCTGCCCCAGGACAAGCGCGACCCGGCCAAGGTGCACGACATCACCGTGCAGAAGGAAGCCGGAGACGCCGTGCTGGTCCCGCCGGAAGGCTTCGAGACCATGGGCTGGATCGTGGGCCGCGGCGACACCTACGCCGAGGCCGAGGAGAACCTCGACGAGGCGGTGCGCCAGACCGAGGTCTCCATCGCCCGTTTCGACTCGACCTCCTCCTTGGGCAAGACGCGCCGCAAGAACCGCTTCGGCGCGGCGCAGGTCTCGCGCGGCCGCATCCTCCAGTCGGCGCGCATCGAGAAGGTGCGCGGCGCCGACTTCGGCAAGAAATCCCTTCATGTGGGCATCCTCTGCAACATCTTCGACGCCGAGGGCGGCGAGGAGGGCGCCGTGCACGCCGACCTCACCTCGGTGGGCAAGAACATCCAGAAGGCCGTCGAGAGCAAGGGTCACCGCGTCACCTTCTTCGACATGAACGAGACGCCGCTGCCCTTCGAGAAGATCGCCAACGCGAACGTGGACATGATCTTCAACGTCTGCGAGCGCATCAACAACTCCTCGCTGCTGGAGCCGCACGCCGCCGCCATCCTCGACTGCCTGGGCATCCCCTACACGGGCTCCAACCCGCTGACGCTCGCGCTGTGCATCGACAAGATCAAGGTCAAGAAGATCCTCGAGCAGGCCGGCCTGCCCACGCCCAAGTTCGACTACGTCTTCCAGAAGGACGAGCCCATCCGGGAGGACCTGCGTTACCCGCTGATGGTCAAACTCGCCAACACGGACAACTCCATCGGCATCTCCAACAACTCGGTGGTCACCAGCCTCAAGGCGCTCAAGGACCAGGTGAACATGCTGCTCGAGAAGTACAACCGGCCCGTGCTCATCGAGGAGTTCATCGAGGGCGACGAGGTGGACGTCTCCGTCGTGGGCAACGAGGACCGGGTGAAGGTGCTGCCGCTCTCGCGCTCCATCTTCGACGACCTGCCCAAGGGCACCTGGGGCATCTACCCGTTCCAGGCCAAGTGGGAGAACGAGTCGGTGTACTCCAAGATCCGCGTCGAGCGCCCGGCCAAATACAGCCAGAAGCTCTCCGCGCTCATCTCGGAAATCTGCCTCGACGCCTACCGCATGTTCGACTGCCACGACTACGCGCGCATCGAGGTCCGCGTGGACCGCGCGGGCAACCCCTACATCCTCGAGATCAACCCCAACCCCTCCATCAACGACGGCGACTGCGTGCCGGCGTGCGCGGAGGTCATCGGCCAGAACTACGCCGACTTCATCGAGGAGATCATGAAGGAGTGCATCCTGCGCTACCGCGCCAAGCCGCCGTATTACCACCTGCAGAGCGCGATGGCCCCGATTTGAAGGTCCTCGTCACCGGCGGCGCGGGCTACATCGGCAGCCACGCGACCCTCGCGCTGCTGAAGGCGGGGCACGAGGTCGTCTCCCTCGACAATTACTGCAACAGCTCGCCGGAATCCCTGCGCCGCGTCGCCCGTCTCGCGGGGCGCGAGGCGCGCGCCGTCGAGGGCGACCTGCGCGACCGGACCGCCGTCAACCGCCTCTTCCGCGAGGACCGTTTCGACGCGGTGATGCACTTCGCGGGCCTGAAGGCCGTCAACGAATCCGTCAAGAAGCCGCAGCTCTATCAAGAGAACAACGTCGGCGGCACCCGCGTGCTGCTCGAGGCCATGGAGGGCGCGGGCTGCCGCCAGCTCGTCTTCTCGTCGTCTTGCACCGTCTATGGCGAAGTGAGATCGTCCCCCGTGTCCGAGTCGCACCCGCGCGCCGCCTTCAACCCCTACGGCCAGACCAAACTCGACATCGAGCTCCTGTGCGAGGCGCTCGCCAAGGACGACCCGTCCTGGCGCGTCGCGCTGCTGCGCTACTTCAACCCCGTGGGGGCGCACGAGTCCGGCGACATCGGCGAGGACCCTCGCGGCGAGCCCAACAACCTCATGCCTTACGTGATGCAGGTCGCCGTGGGCCGGCGCGAGCGCGTGAGCGTCTGGGGCGGCGACTACGCGACGCACGACGGCACCTGCCTGCGCGACTTCATCCACGTCATGGACCTCGTGGACGGCCACCTCAAGGCGCTCGACGCCATCAAGTCCTTCAAGGGCGCCGAACCCGTCAACCTCGGCACCGGACGCGCGCACTCCGTCCTCGAGCTCATCGCCGCCGCCTCCAAGGCGGCCGGCAAGCGCATCCCCTGGATCATGGGCCCGCGCCGCGAGGGCGACGCGCCCGCCATATGGGCCGACGCCTCGCTCGCCAAGAAGAAGCTGGGGTGGACCGCCGCCCGCGACCTCGACGCGATGTGCCGCGACCACTTCCGCTGGCAGTCGAAGAACCCCGAGGGTTATGGCGCCTGAGCCGCGCCTGAGCGTCGTCCTGCCCGTCTTCGACGAGAAAGAAGGACTGCCCGAGCTGCGGCGACGCCTCGCGGCCGCGCTGCCCGCCGGAGCCGAGGTCGTTTTCGTCGACGACGGCTCCAACGACGGCACGGCCGCGCTGTTGAAGTCCTTCCACGCCGAGGACCCGCGCTTCAAGGCCGTGCTGCTGTCGCGCCGCTTCGGCCACGGCGCCGCGGTGATGGCCGGCCTCGCGCGCGCCGGCGGGGACGCCGTCGTGCTCATGGACGGCGACGGCCAGGACCCCCCGGAGCTGCTGCCGCGCCTCGTCGAGGCCTGGAAGGCCGGGGCGCAGGTCGTTTATGCCGAGCGCTCCGGCCGCGCCGAGGCAGGCCCGCGCCGCGCCGCGACCTGGCTCTTCTACCGCCTGCTCGCGGCCGTGGCCGATACGCGCATCCCGCTCGACGCCGGCGTGTTCTGCCTGCTCGACCGCAAGGCCGCCGACGCGCTGCGCGCCATGCCCGAGCGCCATCGCTACCTGCCCGGCCTGCGCGCCTGGATCGGCTTCACGCAGGCCGCCGTGCCTTACGAGCGGGCGCCGCGGCTCTCCTCCTCCTCGAAGCAGGGCGCCCGCGCGCTCGGCGGCTATGCCTTCGACGCCCTGTTCGCCTTCTCGGCCGTGCCCCTGCGCCTGGCCACCGTGCTCGGCGTCGCCCTGTCGCTGTGGTCCTTCGTCTACGGCGCCAAGGTCGTCTACGAGAAGCTGTTCACCGACAAGCCCATCATCGGCTGGACCTCGACCATCGCCGCCATCACCCTCATCGGCGGCACGACCTTGCTGACCTTGGGCATCATCGGCGAGTACCTCGCCCGCATCTACGACGAGGTCAAGCGGCGCCCGCTGTTCGTCGAAGCCGGCACCGTCGGCTTCTAAGCGCGTCGCGCCAGCGTGTACAAGCAGTCGCCCGACAGCTCGCGCGTGGCGCGGTAATAGGCGGTCATCACGAAGGCCGCGGGCCAGGTCAGCGGCTTGGCGAGGAGCTTGAGCCAGTCGACGAGCCGGGCGCGCAGCGCGGGGTCGGCGAGGCTGCCGGGCTCGGGCGCGGCCGCGGCCCCCCCCGCGGCGGCGTAGAGCTCGCTGACCGTGCCTTCCTTGCGCCGGCCGAACAACGCGGCCTTGGCCGCGCCGAGCGCGAAGGGCATGAGACCGAAGAAGAACAGGTGGTCGGACAGGTAGTCCACGCGCAGGTGGCCGGCGTCCTGGCGCTCCACGACGAAGCCGTTCTTCTCCAAGAAGGCCCGCATCGCCTCCGGCGACCAGCGCGTGAAGTGGTGCGGCGGGTAGTCGTGCTGCTCGCGCCTGAAAGGGATGGGCCGGCGCGCGTTGGGCAGGGTGATGGCCAGCCGCCCTCCTTCCTTAAGAAGCGGTCTCAGCAGGGCGAGCAGGCGCGCGGGCTCGGGCGTGTGCTCGAGCACGTCGAAGAGCGTCGCGGCGTCGAACTCTCCGGGCGCGCGGCCCTTGCAGAAGGTCTCGAAGTCCGCGGAGACGATCTCCACGCCGTGGCCGCGGCCGCGCTCGATCATGCGCGTCTCGTAGTCGAAGCCGAGCCCCTTCCAGCCTTTCGTCTGAGCCAGCGCGAGGAAGGCCCCGTCGCCGCAGCCGACGTCGAGCAGCCGGCCGGGCGCGAGCGGCTCGGCCAGGAAGGTGACGAAGCGCCAGTCCTTGGCGGGCTCGGCCTTGGCCTCGCGGGCGCGCAGAGGCGCGGCCTTCTCGTACCACTGCGCCCCGACGGCGACGCGCGGCTCGGAGAACACGACGCCGCACGACGGGCACTCATGGAGCGAATAGGCCCCGCCCGCGACGGGGTCGCGCCAGTCCTCGACCTTCGCGAAGGGGCCGGGCCCGGCGCACGCCGGACAGGGCGTCACGCGCTCAGCGCACGCCCTGCATGCGCGAGGGCGGCCAGTACATGAACCACGCCTTGCCCTTGATGTAGCGCTCCTCGACGGGTCCCCAGTAGCGCGAGTCGCAGGAGGCGTCGCGGTTGTCGCCCATCACGAAATAGGACTTGGGCGGCACGACGACGGGCCCGAAATGGTCCTTCATGACGTCCTGCAGCTCCATGTCGAGCTTGTGGGACTGCCACAGCTCCTGGTAGCGCTCGCGCGACAGCTCCTTGGCGCGGACCGACTCGGGCTCGCGGTACTGGCCGATGTACTGCGCGTAGGCCTCGTCCGTCAGGGGCTGGTCGTTGAGGTGGACCCGGCCGCCGATGACCTGGACCTTGTCGCCGGGCACGGCGATGACGCGTTTGATGAAGTCCTTGCCGAACTGCAGGGAGCCGCAGTGCAGCTCGCGCGGGTCATCCACCGGGAAGCGGAAGACGACCACGTCGCCGCGCGACACCGGCTTGAAGGGGACGACGCGTTTGCCGGAGAAGGGCACCCGCAGGCCGTAGAGGAACTTGTTGACGAAGAGGTGGTCGCCGATGAGGAGGGTCTTCTCCATCGAGCTCGACGGGATCTTGAAGGCCTGCAGCACGAAGGACATCAGCACCCAGGCGAGCAAGGTCGCCGAGAAGACGGTGTCGGCCCACTCGACGTCCTCGCCGAGGAAGTAGCGGCGGCTCTCGACGCTCTCGCCCTTGCTCCAGGCGCGCCAGAAGCCGAGGCCGCCGGCGATGACGCCGAGGGCGAGGCTGGGGTAGAGCTCCGAGGTCGAGACCACGTGGGTCGCGATGGAGATGAAGCGCGCCCGGCTCTCGAAGGACATGGCCAGCACCATCGTGGCCGAGAAGGCGGCGACGAAATAGAAGACGCCGTGGAGGACGGCGGACTGCAGGGCCGTCTTGGGGCCGCCCTCGTGCTGCAGGCGGCGGGCGTACCACATGAACGCGCCCATCGCCAGGCCGACGAACAACAGTCTCTCTTCCATGTCGTGTCTATTCCTCGTCGATCTTCAGGGCGGCCAGGAACGCCTCCTGCGGCACCTCGACGGTGCCGATCATCTTGGCGCGTTTCTTGCCTTCCTTCTGCTTCGACAAAAGCTTCTTCTTGCGGGTGATGTCGCCGCCGTAACACTTGGCGATGACGTCCTTGCGCTTGGCGCCGAGCGTCTCGCGGGCGATGATCTTGCCGCCGACGCGCGCCTGGATGGCGACCTCGAAGTTCTGCCGGTCGATGAGCTCCTTGAGCTTCTCGCAGAGCTTGCGGCCGACCTCGTAGGCCTTGTCCTTGTGAACGATCTGGCTGAGCGCGTCCACGGGCTCGTTGTGGATGAGCACCTCGAGCTTGACCATGTCGGACTCGCGGTAGCCGATGGGCGCGTAGTCGAGCGTGGCGTAGCCCTTCGACACCGACTTCAGCCGGTCGTAGAAGTTGACGACCATCTCGGCCAGGGGCAGCTCGTATTTGATGAGCATGCGCGTGGGAGAGAGGTATTCGATGCCCACGTAGACGCCGCGCCTCTCCTTGATGAGGGTGAGCACGGGCTCCTGGTGCTCGATGGGCAGCACGATGGTGAGCAGGACGTAGGGCTCCTCGATGGACTTGACCTCGCCGTGGTAGGGGAACTTGGCGGGGTTGTCGATGACCGCCCACTTGCCGTCGAAGGTCTGCAGGCGGTAGACCACGTTGGGCGCGGTGACGATGAGGTCGAGGTCGAACTCGCGCTGCAGGCGCTCCTTGACGATGTCCATGTGCAGTAGGCCCAGGAAGCCCAGGCGGTAGCCGAAGCCCAGCGCCACCGAGCTCTCGGCCGTGTAGTTGAAGGAGGAGTCCTCGAGGTTGAGCTTGTCGAGCGCGTATTTGAGCGCCGTGTACTCGGACTGGTCGATGGGGAAGATGCCGGCGAAGACCACGGGTTTGGCTTCCTTGTAGCCGGGCAGCGCCGCCTCCAGCGGGCGCGCGGCCTCCATGACCGTGTCGCCGACGCGCACGGTGTGGATGTCCTTGATGCCGCAGATGAGGTAGCCGGCCTCGCCCGCCGAGAGCTGCGGCGACGGCACCTGCTTGGGCTTGAGCACGCCGACCTCCTCCACGACGGCCTCGGTGCCGGTGGAGAAGAAGCGCACCTTCATGCCTTTCTTGATGGTGCCGTCGACGACCCGCAGGAGCAGGATGACGCCGCGGAAGGTCGAGTAGCTCGAGTCGAAGATGAGCGCGGCCAGCGGCGCGTCCACCTTGCCGCGGGGCGCGGGGATCTCGCGCACGATGGCGTCGAGCGTCTCCGGTATGCCGATGCCGCTCTTGGCCGAGATGAGCACCGGGTCCTCGATGATCTTGAGCGTGTCGAAGATCTGCTCGGTCACGCCCTCGACGTCGGCCGACGGCAGGTCGATCTTGTTGATGACGGGGATGATGCGCAGTCCCACGGCTTGGGCGAGCATGGCGTTGGCCAAGGTCTGCGCCTGCACGCCCTGGGTCGCGTCCACGACGAGCAGCGCGCCCTCGCAGGCGGCGAGCGCGCGGCTGACCTCGTAGGTGAAGTCCACGTGGCCCGGGGTGTCGATGAGGTTGAGCAGCCACTTCTCGCCGGCCGGGTCCGTGTAGTCCATGCGCACGGCCTTGGCCTTGATGGTGATGCCGCGCTCGCGCTCGAGCTCCATCGAGTCCATGATCTGCGCCTGCATGTCGCGGCGCGCGATGGTGCCCGTCGCCTCCAGCAGCCGGTCCGCGAGCGTGGACTTGCCGTGGTCGATGTGGGCGATGATGGAGAAGTTGCGGATGCGGGAGGGGTCGCTCATGTCGTCCTCAGGGGTCCAGCTCGAGGAGGCGGCGCACCTCGTCGGATTCGGCGCAGTTGACGGCCTTGGCCACGATCTTCTTGAGCTGGTCGTGGCGCAGGGAGCGCACCGCCTGCTTGACGCGCAGGAACATGCGCGGCGACACCGACATCGCGTCCACGCCCAGGCCGACGAGCAGCGGCACGGCCCGGGGGTCGGAGGTCATCTCCCCGCACACGCCCACCCACTTCCCCTTCTTGTGCGCGGCGGTGACGACCGACTCCAGCAGCCGGATGACGGCGGGGTGGAACGGGTCGTAGAGGTGGGTGACGTGTTCGTTGACGCGGTCCACCGCGAGGGTGTACTGGATGAGGTCGTTGGTGCCGATGGAGATGAAGTCCACGTGCGGCAGGAAGGCGTCGAGCAGCAGCGCGGTGGAGGGAATCTCGACCATGATGCCCAGCTCGATGCGCTCCTCGAGCGTCACGCCCTCGGCGGCGAGCTCCGCTTCCGCCTGCTGGAGGAGCCGGCGCACGGCCAAGACTTCGCCCACGGAGGAGACCATGGGAATCATCAGGCGGACCTTGCCCTTGAGCGAGGCCTTGAGGATGGCGCGCAGCTGGGTCTTGAACAGGTCGAGGTGGCGCAGGAACAGGCGCACGCCGCGCAGGCCCATGAAAGGGTTGGTCTCGGCCTTCGGCGCCTCGATGCCCAAGGTCGAGAGGCGGTCGCCGCCGATGTCGGCGGTGCGGATGATGACCTCGCGGCCCTCCAGCGCCTTGACCGCGACGGTGTAGGCCTTGGTCTGCTCCTCCTCGGAGGGCGGCGTCTCGCGATTGAGGAACAGGTACTCGCTCCTGAAGAGGCCGATGCCGTCGGGCTGCAGGGCCACGACGCTCTTGAGCTCCTCGGGCGCGTCGAGGTTGGCCTCGAGGCGGAAGGCGCGGCCGTCGAGCGTGACGGTGGGCAGCCCGCGCAGGTTGTCGAGGGACTTCTCCTCCTCGATGGCCTTCTTCTGGACCTTCTCGTATTTGGCGACGGTCTCGTGCCCGGGCGCGATGATGACCATGCCCTGCTCGCCGTCGAGGATGATCATGTCGCCCGTGCGCACGCGCCGCGAGACGTCGGAGAGCCCGACGACGGCCGGTATCTCCAGGCTCTGCGCCAGGATGGCCGTGTGCGAGGTCTTGCCCCCGAGGTCGGTGGCGAAGCCGAGTATCTTGGTCTCCTTGAGACCGAGCGTGTCGGAGGGCAGGAGGTTGCGCGCGATGAGCACGCATTCCTCCTTGATCTCCGAAAGGGGCTTCTTCTGCTGCTTCATCAGGTGCATGAGCAGCCGCTTGCCCACGTCGAAGAGGTCGTGGCGCCGCTCGCGGAAGAACTCGTCCTCCATCTTCTCGAACTGGCGGTTGACCTGCTCGAGCGCCTCGGAGAGGGCGAACTCGGCGTTGACGCCCTCCTCGACGATGCGGTGCGGGACGTCCTGCGTGATGAGCGTGTCCTTGAGGATGAGCCGGTGGGCGTCGATGAGCTTGGCGTGCTGCTTGCCGAGGACCTTCAGCACCTTGAGCTCGGCCGCGTCGAGGTCGCGGTGCGTGGCCTTCTGCGCCTGCTTGAAGCGCCGGACCTCCTCTTTGATGCGCTCCTTGGGTATGTCGATGCGCTCGACGACGATGTCCTCGTCCTCGACGACATAGGCGCGCCCGATGGCGATGCCGGGGCTGGCGGCGATGCCCTTGATGACGATCACGCGGCGTTACTCCTCATCGAACTTCCTGACGAAGAGCTTCTCCAGCGCCTCGTGGGCCTGGGCCTCGTCGGGGCCGTCGATCTTGATGGTCATCGTCGAGCCGGACTCGGCGGCGAGCAGCATCAGGCCCATCACGGACTTGCCGTTGACCTCGACGCCGTCCTTGACCACGACGACCTTGGACTTGAAGCGGGCGGCTTCCTGGACGAAGAGGGCCGCGGGGCGCGCGTGCAGGCCCAAGCGGTTGGAGACCTTGTAGTTCTTGGAGATCACAGCCCCCCCTCCCAGACGGCGCGCAGGACGCCCATGGCGCCGGCCACGCCCCACGGTCCGATGCGTTCGGGCGCGGCGGCGGCGAGCAGGAAGGCCAGGCCGCCCAGCCAACGCGCGTTCTCGTGCAGGGCGGTCGAATACAGCGCGGCGAAGACGGACGCCGCGCCCAGGCCGATGGCGGCCAGGCGCAGCTTGAGCGCGGCTTCGGCCGCCGGGAGTTTGCACACCTCGAGCACGCCTTTTTCTCCGCCGGCGTAGCCCTGCGTGAGCCCCTTCCAGCGCGCCCACAACGCGGGGCCGTTCCAGCCGGCGGCGTACAACGCGACGGGCGCCGTCGCCCAGGCCTCGAACCCGGCCCGGTACAGCCCCAGCGCGGTCAGCACCGCCGCGAAGGCCAGCGCCTGACGCAGCGCGCCCCAGAAGAAGGAGTCGGCGGCGCCCGCCAGCCCCGTGGAGGCGGCGGTTTTGAGCGTGGTCGCGCGCGCCAACCGGGCGGCGCGTTCGGCGGCAGGCGCGGCGGCGGCCTCCTCCTCGAGGCGGCAGGCCATGCCGAGCACGAAGCCGACGGCGTAGGGGTTGGTGTTGAAGCAGGCGAGATGACGCGCCCGCGCGTCGGCGAGCGCCGCGGCGTCGCGCCCCCAGACCTTGACCAGCCACGGGTCGAGCGCCCAGGCGAAACCCAACGCCTGGCAGCGCTCCGGTCCGAAGGCGGACTGCAGGAGGAGCGAGCGCAGGAAGAGGCTCGTTTTCTCGCCCGTGGTCACGGCCGCCTCCACAGAGAGACCAGCACCGAGCCCAGGCACGCCCACGGCGCGACCATAAAAACCGTGCGCAACGCCCCGCCCAGCGTCTTCCAGCCGGCGAGGCCGGACCACACGGGCTGGGCCAGCCGCAGGACGAGGAAAACGAGCAGCGCGGTCATCGTGAACTGCGCGAGAAGGGAGGACGCGAGGTAGGCGCCCAAGAGAGAGCGGCCCTTGGCGGCGTCCCGGTCGGCGGCCCTGCCGAAGGCCGCGCGCGAGGCGCGCAGCCGCGTCTCGGCGGCCTGGTGCAGGCGTCCCGCCAACAGCCCGGCGAAAAACGCGCCTTCGGGCGGCAGCCGACTGGGACCCGCGCAGAGGAGAACGGCCGTGCCCGCGGCGACGGCGGCGTTCCAAGACAACGCGCCGCCGACGGGCAGAGCGCGCAGGCTGCACAGCTCGAGGGCGGCGCCCAGCGCCGCGCCGCGGCCCGGCTCGCCCAGCGCGGCGCCGAGCAGCGGACCGAGCACGATGGGGCGCGAGAGCAGGAACGGGCCGATGGACGCCGTGTCGAGCTCGGCGGCCGCGACGGCGGCGGCGCCGCCCCAGACGGTGGCGAGCGCGCTCACCGGGCCCCCAACGCGGCGGCCACGTCTTCGGCGGGGTCGCTCGGCAGGGCGCGCCCTTCCAGGCGCACGCCGCGCCGCGCGATGCCCGCCAGCGCCCGGCGGTCCGCGTCGTCGAGGAACAACGCCTTGCCCAGCTGCACCTTGCCGGCGTTGTAGTGCAGGCCGCCCACGTTGACGACCGCGACGGACAGGCCGCCCTCGAGGAGCGCGAGCGCCTCGGCGGGGCCGGGAACGAGCACGAGGGTCTTCTTGCTCTTGGCGGGGCCGTCGGCGAGCGCGGAGAGAAGCGGCGCGGCGGCGGGCTGCACCTCGAGCGTGACCGCCGGGGGCATGGCCATCTGCATGAGCGCGCGCGCGACCTCGTCGCCTCCCGACCAGACGACGACGTGTTCGGCCTTCAGGTGCGGGAGCCAGCCTTCGACCACCTGGCCGTGTATGAGCCGGTCGTCTATGCGCAGGAGCTCAACGGCCATGTCGCCCCGACCCCGCGACGAACATCTGCCGCACGTCCCGGATGGACCGTTGCCCGTCGGCGACGACCTTCTCGACGAGCTGGTCGAGAGGCAGGCGGTCGCGATGGGCGAAGGCGCACACGAGCATGTAGAGGTTCACGCCGCTCACCAGCTCGACGCCGCGCGCGTCCTTGATGAGGGGGAAGGAGAGATTGTTGGGGGTGCCGCCGGGCATGTCGGTGAAGACGACGACGCCGTCGGGCGAGGCGAGGTCCTTGAGCGCCTTCTCGATGCGCGCGCGGATCTCGGGCACGGTCAGCCGCGAGGAGGTCGCCACGACGCGCACGCCGTTGGGCTGGCGGCCGACGACGGACTCCGCGGCCTCCACGAGGTAGCCGCCGAACTCGCCGTGCGTCACGATGATGAAGTTGATCAATGCGCGACGTCCCGGTGGAACTCCTGCACGGGGTGCCCGGAGGAGCGGAGGTTCTGCGCCAGCCAGCGCGTGCAGAACACGGAGCGGTGGCGCCCGCCCGTGCAGCCGACGGCGATGGTGAGATAGGACTTGCCCTCTTTGACGTAGTGCGGCAGCAAAGTCTCGATGAGCTTGAGCCAGTCCTTGAGGAACTTCTTGGCGACCGGCTGCTTGAGGATGTACTGCTGCACGGGAAGGTCGAGACCGGTCTTGGGGCGCAGGCCTTTGACGTAGTGGGGGTTGGGCAGGAAACGCACGTCCATGACGATGTCGGCGTCGATGGGCATGCCGTGTTTGAAGCCGAAGGACACGACCTGCAAAGTCATCTCCTTGGTGCGCGTCGTGCCCAAGGTCTCGGAGATCTTCTCCTTGAGCTCGCCCAGCGTCAGGCTCGTCGTGTCGATGACCTTGTCGGCCTCGGCCTTGATGGGCGCGAGCAGCCGGCGCTCCTGTTTGACCGCGTCGGCGATCTTGCCGCCGAGGGGGTGGCGGTGGCGCGTCTCGGAGTAGCGGTGCACGAGCGCGGCGTCGGAGGCGTCGAGGAAGAGCACGCGCACGTCGAGGCCGCGGCCGCGCAGCTCCTTGATGAGCGGCGGCAGGAACTCCAGCGTGCGCCCCTCGCGCACGTCCATGCCCAACGCGGCCTTGGTCATGCGCGGCGAGCGCAAGACCAGGTCGGCGAAACCGTCGAGCAGCGCGATGGGCAGGTTGTCCACGCACGACCAGCCGAAATCCTCGAAGACCTTCAGCGCCTGGCTCTTGCCCGCGCCGGAGACGCCGGTGATGACGAAGATCTTGCGCGCCTCGCGGGCCGCGGGCTTGGCTTTGCGCCTCACGCGGGCCGCTCCTTGGAGCGCATGCGGTCGATGAGGCGCTGGTTGAAGGTCTCGGCGGAGAAGTAGCCCTGGGTGCGCAGGCGCTGGTTGAGCGCGGCGACCTCGATGAGCACCGCGAGGTTGCGTCCCGGCGAGACGGGGATGCGGATGAGCGGGATCTCCACGTCGAGGATGGAGAGCTTCTTGGTCTCCAGGCCCGTGCGGTCGTAGGTCGTGTTCGCGTTCCAGGTCTCAAGCCGGATCGCCAACTCGACCCGCGTCCGGTCCAAGATCGCGCCGATGCCGAAGAGGAGCTTGGCGTCGATGACGCCGAGGCCGCGGACCTCCATGTGGTTCTTGAGCGGCTCCGGGCAGGTGCCGCGCAGGTAGCCGCCGCGGCGGTGCTGGATCTGCACCGCGTCGTCGGCCACGAGGATGTGCCCGCGCTTGAGCAGCTCGAGCGCGCACTCGGACTTGCCGATGCCGGCCTCGCCCTGGATGAGCACGCCCAGGCCGTAGACGTCGACGAGCACGCCGTGCACGGTCGTCGTCGGCGCCAGGCGCGACTCGAGCGCCTCGGAGAGCTCGGCCGTCAGCGTCGCCGTGTCGTAGGCCGATTTGAGGAGAGGAACATGATGCTTGCGGCACGCGCCGATGAGCGCCGGCGGGACCACCGCGTTGTGGGTGACGATGACGCAAGGCAGCCCCTCGACGGAGAGCATCGCGGAGAGCGCCTCCGACAGCTTCTTGGCGTCGGCCGCGCGCAGGTAGGCCTGCTCGCCGTTGCCGAAGATCTGGATGCGCTCGGCGCGGAAGCTCTCGGTGAAGCCCGACAGCGCAAGGCCCGGCCGGTTGAGGTCGGGCACGGAGATGCGGCGGCCCAACGACTTCTCGCCGGCGACCAGCTCCAGGCGCAGGCGTTCGCCCTGCTCCTTGAGGAGGTCGCCGACCGACAGGTCCACGCGGCTCCTAGCGCCGCGCCCGGCGCACGGGCTGGATGATGCCGATGCTCTCGTCCTCGCGCTTGAACACGACCTGGATCTGGTCGCTGTCCTTGTCGAGGAAGACGCGGAAGCGGTGCTCGCCGCCGTCGAGCTCGGCCGCGGCCTGCTCCGGGGTCATCGGCACGACGGGCTGGCGCACGACGGAGAAGTCGGTCTCGACGGGCGGCATCGCCTCGGCCATCGTGTCGGAGGCCTTGGGCTTGTGCCGGCTCTTGATGCGTTCCTTGTGCTTCTTGAGCTGGGTGTCAATCTTGTCGGAGGCGAGGTCGATGGCGGAGTAGAGGTCCGCGGCGGTCGCCAACGCGCGGAAGGTGTGCCCGGGCGCGTGCACGATCATCTCCGCCTTCTGGGCGCGCTTCTCCACGAACAGGAAGACCTGTCCCCACACGATGTGGTCGAAATACTTCTGCGCCCTGCCGACCTTCTGTTGGACGTAGTCGCGCAGGGGCTGGGTGACCTTGATGTTCTTCGCGGCGAGCTTGATTTCCATAGCGCGAGATTCTACCGCTTGGTCCTTCCCCTGTCAACGCGCGGCGGGCGCGAGGACCCGCCTCAGTTGTTGACTCTATTTAAGGAAAAAGGTATCTTCGTAGGCGCTTCCCGGCGCGTCGCCCGGGGGTGTGGTGCCGCGTCGTCGGAGGGGATATCCACCGACGGGTGCAAGTCTTAAAAAGCGTATTATTTTAAACGCCTTTTCTTGTGGATAGACGGTTATCCACGCTTGTGCATAAACTGTGAAAACCATCACCGCCGCAGAGCTCTGGGGACAAGCCGTGGCGCGTTTGCGCCCGGACATCGGCGAAGAGAACGCCGAGTTGTGGCTCAAGCCGGTCGAAGCCGCGTCGTTGGAAGACGGCGTGTTGCTCCTGAAGGTCCCCAACAAGTTCTTCTCCGATGGCATCAAGGAGCGCTACCAGAAGAAGCTCCTCTCCGCGCTCAAGGAGCTGTCCGGCTCCGAGGTCGGCCTCGACTTCAAGGTGGAGCGCGACCTCACGCGCGTGCTGCCGTCCTCCGACCCCGTGCCGCAGGCCTCCGCGCAGAACGACTTCGCCGCCTCCGAGCTCAACCCGCGCTACACCTTCGAGACCTTCGTCATCGGCGAGTCCAACCGCCTCGCGCGCGCCACGGCCGAGTCCATCGCCAAGAGCCCGGGCACGCAGTACAACCCCTACGTCATCTACGGCGGCGTGGGCCTGGGCAAGACCCACCTCATGCACGCCATCGGCAACGGCATCCGGCGGCAGAACCCCAAGGCGCGCGTGCTCTACACGACGAGCGAGCAGTTCGTCAACGAGTACATCGGCGCCGTCCAGAACAACCAGCTCGACGCGTACCGCGCCAAGTACCGCTCGCTGGACTGCCTGCTCATCGACGACATCCAGTTCCTCATCGGCAAGGAGCGCTCGGAACAGGAGTTCTTCCACACCTTCAACGCCCTCTTCGACAACCGCAAGCAGATCATCGTGTCCTCGGACCGCTCCCCCAAGGAGATGTCCCCCCTCGAGCAGCGCCTCATCTCGCGCCTCGAATGGGGCTTCGTGGCCGACATCAAGGCCCCCGACCTCGAGACGCGCATCGCCATCCTGCGCAAGAAGGCGGAGCTCGAGGGCTTCTCCGTGCCCGACGACGTCATCCTCTTCATCGCCTCCTCGGTCAAGACCAACGTCCGCTCCCTGGAGGGCTGCCTCATCCGCCTGAAGGCCTTCCAGGCCATGACGGGCGGGGTGCTCTCCGTGGACCACGCCCGGGAGATCCTCAAGGACACCCTCACCCTCGACGACGGCTCGCCGGTGCGCGTGGAGACCATCCAGCGCGTCGTGGCGCTCAAGTACTCGGTCGAGGTCAAGGACCTCAAGGGGCAGTCGCGCACCGCCTCCATCGCCCTGCCGCGCCAGGTCGCGATGTACCTGTCCTGCGTCATGACGGAGATGTCCTCCACCGACATCGGCCGGGCCTTCGGCAACAAGGACCACTCGACGGTGCTGCACGCCAAGAAGAAGATCGAGAAGAAGGTGGAGGAAGACCCTTTCTTCCTCGAGCTCATCAACAAGCTCCAGTCCGACATCAAGGCGGCCGACCGGTGATCGCGTGTGGAGAAGTTGTGACGAGAACGCGTCGGCCGTGGACGGCCGCCGCGCTTGTGGACGGAGTGGATAACCGCGCCGGGTTGTCCACAGGTTTTGCCGGGCCCATCCCAACTGACGCGGGACTTATCCCCGGGTTCCCCCGCACGATGAAGAAGAGGACGGCGTAAAATGAAAATAACCATCAGCAAGGAAGAACTCTCCCAAGGGGTGCAGACCATCCAGTCCGCCCTGTCGAGCCGGACGACCTTGCCCATCCTGCTGAACTTCCTCATGGAGACCGAGGACAAGCAGGTGAAGGTGGTCTCGACCGACCTCGAGATGGGCGTGAAGCACTACATCAAGGCGGACATCGAGTCCGACGGCTCCATCACCATCCCGGCCAAGAAGTTCGCGGACATCCTGCACTCCCTTCCCGACGCCGAGGAGGTCGAGCTGACCGTGGACGCCGGGGGCAAGATCAGCCTCAAGTGCGGCCGTTCCCGTTTCGGCATCGTGGGCGCCCCCAAGTCCGAGTACCCCGTGCTCCCCGACTTCAACAAGTCCTCGGCCTTCGAGCTGCCGGCCGGCCTCATCGCCGGCATGGTCAGGAAGACCATCTTCGCGGCCTCCTCCGATGAGACCCGGCACGTCTTGAACGGCGTGTTCTGGTCGGCCAAGAAGGGACAGTTGGAGATGGTGGCCACCGACGGCCGCCGCCTGGCCGTCTGCGCCAAAAAGGCGCTTCCGAAGGACAAGGATTTCGCGGTCATCGTGCCGACCAAGGTTCTCTCCGAGCTCCTGCGCCTGTGCTCGCTCCTGGACATCGGCGAGGACTCCACCGAGCCCATGATGACGGCGGTGACCGACAACCAGATCACCTTCCAGCTCAAGGGCACGACCCTTCTCTCCCGCCTCGTGGGGGGCTCCTTCCCCAACTACGAGCAGGTCATCCCCAGCAAGCGCGAGGTCATCTTCACCGCGCCGACCAAGGACCTCTTGGCCGTGACCAAACGTGCCTCGTTGTGCGCCGTGGACCGCGGCGGCTCGGTCAAATACGCCTTGAAGAAGGGGCTGCTGCACGTCACCGCCTCCTCGCAGACCAACGAGTTCAACGAGGACCTGGCCGTGTCGTACGACGGCGCCGAGTTCTCCGTCGCCTTCAACCCGCAGTTCGTCATGGACGCGCTCAAACACGTGGACAGCGAGAAGGTCACCGTGGCGATGACGAGCCCCGTGAACCCCGCGCTGTTCGAGCCCGTCGGCGAGGGCGAGTACAAGTTCGTCGTCATGCCGATGAGGCTGTAGGTTTAGATGACGGAGAAGCCGGGCCGGTGGTCTTCCGCCGGCGATCTGGTCAAGAGTTTTTCGTACCGCGCCGGGACGGCCAACGACAAGCTGGCCCTCTTGAACGCGGTGTGGGACAAGGAGTGCGGCGCGTTCGCCAAGCACTGGACGCTCGTGGCCGTGAAGAAGGGAGTGTTGTTCGTGCGGCCGAAGAGCGCCGCGGCCGGGCAGGAGCTGCACATGCGCGCCGGGGTCCTCGTGAAGGCCCTCAACAAGTATTTCAGTCGTCCGTGGTTGACGGCGGTGAAGACGACGTACCGTTAGTCTAAATTTCAGAGGCAGACGTCGCTGTTATCCGGGGCAGAACCCCAGGAGGAACGATGTCAGAAGCCGCGATGGAGACGACGATGGGCAAGGAAGACGACAAGTACGACTCTTCTAAGATCCAGGTCCTCGAGGGCCTGGAGGCGGTGCGCAAGCGCCCCGCCATGTACATCGGCAGCACCGGCCCGGCCGGCCTGCACCACCTGGTCTACGAGGTCGTCGACAACTCCGTCGACGAGATCCTCGCGGGACGCTGCACGAGCGTCACCGTCACCATCCACCAGGGCAACTCTTTGACGGTCCAAGACGACGGCTCGGGCATCCCCGTGGACCCGATGAAGGACCCCAAGCTTCCCGCGAACCTGCGCGGCAAGTCCGCGCTCGAGGTCATCTTGACCGTGCTGCACGCCGGCGGCAAGTTCGACAAGGGCGCCTACAAGGTGTCCGGCGGCCTGCACGGCGTGGGCGTGACCTGCGTCAACGCGCTTTCCGAGTGGCTGAAGGCCGAGGTGCACAAGGACGGGAAGATCTACGTCCAGGAGTACAAACGCGGCAAGCCCGACTTCGACGTGAAGATGGTGGGCAAGACCGAGGACCACGGCACGAAGATCTCCTTCAAGCCCGACCCCGACATCTTCAACGGCCACCAGTTCTCCTACGACACGCTGAGCAACCGCCTGCGCGAGCTGGCGTTCCTCAACGCCGGCGCCAAGATCACCATCATCGACGAGCGAGAGGACAAGCGCCACACCTTCCACTACGAGGGCGGCATCGCGCAGTTCGTCAAGCACCTCAACGGCAACAAGAAGGTGATGCACGCCGAGCCCATCTACATGACCAAGGAGCGCGACGAGATCGGGGTGGACTTCGCCATCCAGTACAACGACGACTACTCCGAGAACGTCTACTCCTTCGTCAACAACATCAAGACGCACGAGGGCGGCACGCACCTCTCCGGCTTCCGCTCGGCGCTGACCCGCGTCATCAACGACTACATCAAGAAGTACGACCTGCTGAAGGGCAAGAACTTCGCGGTGACCGGCGACGACGTGCGCGAGGGCCTGTGCGCCGTGCTCTCCACCAAGGTCCCCAACCCGCAGTTCGAGGGGCAGACCAAGACCAAGCTGGGCAACCAGGAGGTCGAGGGCATCGTCAAGTCCATCGTGGGCGAGGTGCTCGTCACCTTCTTCGAGGAGAACCCCTCCACCGCCAAGTCCATCTGCTCCAAGGGCATCGCCGCCGCCGAGGCGCGCGAGGCCGCCCGCAAGGCCAAGGAGCTCACCCGCCGCAAGGGCGTGCTCGACGGCTCCTCGCTGCCCGGCAAGCTCGCCGACTGCCAGGAGCGCGACCCGGAGCGCTCCGAGCTGTTCATCGTCGAGGGCGACTCGGCCGGCGGCTCGGCCAAGCAGGGCCGCGACCGCGTGTTCCAGGCCATCCTGCCCATCAAGGGCAAGATCCTCAACGTCGAGAAGGCGCGCCTGGTCAAGATCCTCTCCAACGACGAGGTCCGCACCCTCATCTCCGCCATCGGCACCGGCATCGGCGACGGCGAGGAAGGCCTCAAGCTCGACAAGCTGCGCTACAACAAGCTCATCATCATGGCGGACGCCGACGTCGACGGCCAGCACATCCGCACGCTCATCCTGACCTTCTTCTACCGGCAGATGAAGCAGCTGGTGGAGAACGGGCACATCTACATCGCCCAGCCGCCGCTCTACAAGGTCAAGAAGGGCAAGACCGAGATGTACGTGGACAACGACGAGAAGATGGAGCAGTGGCTGCTCAACGAGGGCCGCAACTCGGTCAAGGTCACCGCGTTCAACCCGGCCAACGGCAAGTCCAAGGAGCTCGAGAGCGAGGACCTGCGCGACCTGCTCAAGGTCATCGCCGAGCTCGAGAGCCTGCTGCGCCACCTCGAGCGCAAGGGACTGCACCTCGAGAACTTCCTCGAGTTCCACGCGCAGAAGAAGTACCCCGTCTACCGCGTCGAGGAAGGCGCGGGCGAGTACAAGTTCTTCTTCTCCGAGAAGGAGTGGCAGACCTACCGCGACGCCTACGTGGCGGAGCAGAAGGCCAAGCTGCTCGCCGAGCGCGCCGAGAAGACCAAGAAGCCGGCGGCCAAGGGCGAAAAGGCGGCCGATGGCGCCGCGCCCGTCGAGGCCGAGGACACGGCCCTCTCCGACGCCGACGTCGAGTCCCTGGAGCCCGATTACGTCGAGCTCTGGGAGATGCAGAAGCTCACGAAGGTCGCCGAGAAGCTCGCCGACATGGGCCTCAAGCCCGAGTGGTACGAGGTCGTGCGCGACGAGAAGACCAAGCCCCTGTTCAAGGCCAAGACCCAGCACGCGGAGACCGACGGCTACTCCCTGCGCGACCTGCTCGAGTCCGTCCGCGAGGCCGGCCGCTCCGGCGCGCAGATCCAGCGCTACAAGGGTCTCGGCGAGATGAACCCCGAGCAGCTCTGGGAGACCACGATGGACCCCAAGCGCCGCCGCCTGCTGAAGGTGGTGCTGCAGGACCCGACCGACGCGGAGCTGGCCTTCACGACCCTCATGGGCGACAAGGTCGAGCCGCGCCGGCAGTTCATCGAGAAGCACGCCAAAGAGGTCAAGAATCTCGACATCTGATGGCCGATACGACCCGACGGAGGTGTTGTTGACAACACCTCGCGACGGGATGTCGGTGGATTGCGTGGATAAGTCGGCGAAGCGAGAGACGGTTCAGCCCATTTAACGGAGAACTTTGAATGAGCAAGCCAGAGCAGCCCGAATTGACGCCTGAGAACTACGGCAACATCATCCCGCGCGACCTCGGCGCGGAGATGCGCGGCTCCTACATCGACTACTCGATGTCGGTCATCGTCGGCCGCGCCCTGCCCGACGTGCGCGACGGCCTCAAGCCCGTGCACCGGCGCATCCTCTACGCCATGCACGACGAGGGCCTGGCGTCCAACAAGAAGTACTCCAAATGCGCCGGCGTCGTCGGCGAGGTCTTGAAGAAGTACCACCCGCACGGCGACTCCGCGGTCTACGACGCGATGGTCCGCATGGTCCAGGACTTCTCGCTGCTGCACCCGCTCATCGACGGGCAGGGCAACTTCGGCTCCGTGGACGGCGACCCGGCCGCCGCCTACCGCTACACCGAGGCGCGCCTGGCCAAGATCGCCGAGGAAGTGATGGCCGACATCGATCAGGACACGGTCGACTTCACCGCCAACTTCGACGGCACCACGACCGAGCCGACCGTCATGCCGGCCAAGGTCCCCAACCTCCTCGTCAACGGCTCCGCCGGCATCGCCGTCGGCATGGCCACCAACATCCCCCCGCACAACCTCTCCGAGGTCTGCGAGGCGGCCATCGCCCTCATCGGCAACCCCAAGATCGAGTCCAAGGAGCTGATGAAGCTCATCAAGGGCCCCGATTTCCCGACCGGCGGCATCATCCGCGGCAAGACGGGCATCAAGGACTATTTCGAGACGGGGCGCGGCTCCGTGCGCGTGCAGTCCAAGACCGAGATCGAGGACATCAAGGGCAACCGCCAGGCCATCATCATCACCGAGCTGCCCTACCAGGTGAACAAGGCGACCTTGCTCGAGACCATCGCCGAGCTCGTCCGCGACAAGAAGATCCCCGACATCTCCGACATCCGCGACGAGTCCGACCGCAAGGGCATGCGCGTGGTCATCGAGATCAAGCGCGACGGCAACGCGAACGTGGTCCTCAACCAGCTGCTCAAGCACACGCAGATGGAGACCACCTTCGGCGTCATCCTGCTCTCGCTCGTGGACGGGCGTCCCCGCATCCTGGGCGTGCGCGACATGCTGGGCCATTTCATCCAGCACCGCAAGGTCGTCGTCACGCGGCGCACCAAGTTCCAGCTGCGCAAGTGCCTGGACCGGGCCCACATCCTCGAGGGCCTCATCATCGCGGTCAAGAACATCGACCGCGTCATCAAGATCATCCGCGGCGCCGACGACACCGACTCGGCGCGCACGCAGCTGATGGAGGCCTTCGAGCTCTCCAAGATCCAGACCAACGCCATCCTCGAGATGCGCCTGGCCAACCTGACGAAGCTGTCGGTGGGCGACCTGCAGAACGAGTACGACGGCCTGGTCAAGCGCATCGCCGAGCTCAAGGCCATCCTGGCGGACGTGAAGAAGGTCTACGCCATCATCGTCACCGAGCTGGAGGAAGTGAAGAAGGCCTTCGGCAAGTCCCGGCAGACGCAGATCACCACCGAGGCGGCCGAGATGTCGCTCGAGGACCTCATCCAGAAGGAGGAGGTCGTCATCTCCTTCTCCAACACCGGCTACGTCAAGCGCATCCCCGTGGCGACCTACCAGGCCCAGGGCCGCGGCGGCAAGGGCATCACCGGCGCCGAGGTGAAGGAAGAGGACTTCATCGAGCACTTCTTCGTCACCGACACGCACGCCGCGCTGCTGTTCTTCACGAACCGCGGCCGCGTGTTCGCGCTCAAGGCGTTCGAGATCCCCGAGGGCAACCGGACTTCCCGCGGCAAGGCCGTGGTCAACCTGCTGGCCCTCACCGGGGAGGAGAAGGTCACCTCGGCCATCGCCATCCGCTCCTTCGAGGAGAAGAAGGGCCAGGAGTCCTTCCTCGCGATGTGCACCCGCGCGGGCACGGTCAAGAAGACCCCGCTCGCGGACTTCGAGAACATCCGCCGTTCGGGCATCATCGCCATCGGCCTCGACGAGGGCGACGTGCTCGTCGAGGTCCAGCACACCTCCGGCAAGGACGAGCTGCTCATCGCCACCAAGGACGGCATGGCCATCCGCTTCCCGGAGAGCGACATCCGCTCGATGGGCCGCGGCGCGGCCGGCGTGAAGGGCATCCGCCTGAGCGCCGGCGACCAGGTCGTCGGCATGGAGGCGTTCCCGGCCAACAGCAAGAAGACCCTGCTGACGGTCTGCGAGCACGGCCACGGCAAGCGCACCGAGCTCAACGAGTACCGCGGACAGCACCGCGGCGGCGGCGGCGTCATCACCATCAAGGGCACCGACGGCCGCAACGGCGCGGTCATCGGGGTCAAGCTGGTGACCGACGACGACGACCTGATGGTGATGACGGAGAAGGGCAAGGCCATCCGCCTGCGCTGCAAGGAGATCAAGACCATCTCCCGCAACACGCAGGGCGTGCGGCTGGTCAAGCTCGACGACGCGGACCGCGTCTCGCGCGTGGCGCCCATCGCCGTCGAGCCGCCCGTGAACCCCGAGCTGCCCATCGACGGCGGCCCGAAGTGAGGACCGCGGCGCGTTGAAGCGGTTCCACCTGATCCCGGCCCTCGCCGCCGCGCTCGCGGCGGCGGGGGCAGGGCCCGCCGCGGCCGAGCTCGTGCTGGAGAGCGTCGCCTGGCAGGCCGGCCGCGTCGAGCGGCCGCCGCGCCCGGTCAAGTTCGCCGACGCGACGGCGGTGTCGCTGCCCAAGAAGGGCGCCCCCCGCCTGCGCGCCAAGGCCGTGCTCAAGAACCGCGGCCCCAAGTCCGTGGAGGGCATCCTCGTGCGCTACACGGTCGCGCCGCGCCTGGTGCCCGACCGAGCCGTCGCCGCCGAGGCCGCCTGGGCGCTGCCCGTCCTCATCGACGAGCGTCGCGTGCCCAAGATCGGCCCCAACCAGGTGCTCGAGGTGCCGTTGACGCTCACTCCCGCCCTCGAGAACTACCTCAAGCGCATCGCGCGCCAAGGGTTCCGCGCCAACCGGCTCAAGGTGTCCGCCATGATCGAGACCCACGCCGACGGGGCGGTGCGCGTGCAGGAAGCCGAGCTGGAGGTCTCCCCGTGAACGACCTCGGCTCCATCCGCAAGGACCCGGCCCGGGCGCTCAAGCGCCTGGGCGAGCGCCATCCCAAGTGGGCCAAGGAGCTCGAAGGCCTGCTCGCGCTCGACGAGAAGTACCGCGCGCTGCTCACCGAGGTCGAGGGGCTGCGCTCCAAGCGCAACGCCGCTTCGCAGGAGATCGGGAAGGCCAAGGCCGCCAAAGACGAGGCCAAGGCGCAGGCCTTGATGGCCGAGGTCGGCAAGCTCAAGGCCGAGATGCCCGAGAAGGAAGCCGCGGTCGCCAAACTCGAGGCCGAGGTCCGCGCGCTGGCCCTGGGCATCCCCCACGTCCCGCACGACAGCGTCCCCGTGGGCAAGGACGAGTCGCAGAACCCCGAGGTGCGGAGGCTCGGCGCTCCGCGCAAGTTCGATTTCAAGCCGCTCGACCACCAGACGGTGGGCGAGAAGCTCGGCCTGCTCGACATGGCGACCGGAGCCAAGCTCGCGGGCTCGCGCTTCGCGCTCTGGAAGGGTCCGGGCGCCAAGCTCCTGCGCGCGCTGGGCAACTTCCTCCTCGATCGGCACGCGGCCGCCGGCTATCTGGAGGTCCATCCGCCCTACCTCGCCCGTCCCGAGGTCATGGAGGGCACGACCCAGCTGCCCAAGTTCGAGGCGGACATGTACAAGACGGTGAACCAGGAAGGCGACAAGGTCACCACGCTCTATCTCATCTCCACCTCCGAGATCTCGCTGACCAACATGGTGCGCGAGGAGATCCTCCCCGCCGAGAAGCTGCCGCTCAAGCTCACCGCCCACACCCCGTGTTTCCGCCAGGAGGCCGGTTCCTACGGCAAAGACGTGCGCGGGGTCATCCGCAACCACCAGTTCGACAAGGTGGAGCTGGTCTGGGTGACCAAGCCGGAGGACTCCCTGGCGGCTCTCGAGCAGCTGACCGCCGACGCGGAGGGCGTGCTCAAGGCGCTCGAGCTGCCTTACCGGGTCATCGAGCTGTGCACGGGCGACATGGGCTTCGCCGCGATGAAGACCTACGACCTCGAGGTGTGGATGCCCTCCGAGGACAAGTACCGCGAGATCTCGTCGTGCTCCGACTGCGGCGACTTCCAGGCCCGGCGCATGTCCGCGCGCTTCAAGCGCGACGCCAAGGCCTCGGCCGAGCTCGTGCACACCCTCAACGGCTCCGGCGTGGCGGTCGGCCGCCTGGCCGCGGCCATCCTTGAGAATTGCCAGCAGGCCGACGGCTCCGTGACCATCCCCAAGGCCCTCGTCCCCTATTTCGGGGCCGAGAGCATCGCTTAAAAAGACCATGGCGCGGGGGCTCAAGAAGCTGGAGAGCGTCGTCGCCCGGCTGCTCGGTCCGCGCGGCTGCCCGTGGGACCGCGCCCAGACGCACAAGACCCTCATCCCCTATCTGCGCGAGGAGTCCCGGGAGCTGGCGGACGCGCTCAAGGGCGGGCGCTGGCACGAGATCGAGGACGAGTTGGGCGACCTGCTCTTCCATCTCTACTTCCACAGCAAAATCGCGGAGAAGGCCGGACACTTCTCGATGAACGACGTCGCCGAGAACCAGGCCAAGAAGCTGATGCGCCGGCATCCGCACGTGTTCGGGCGCACCCGGAAGTTCAAGACGGAGAAGGACGTCCGCCGGCATTGGGACGAGATCAAGTCGGTCGAGCGCGCGCTGCGGGCCGAGGAAGTCGCCGCCCGCGTCGCCAAGAAACGCAAGCGTTGACGGCCGTCGGCCGTTGAATCAGGAGGTCTAGGATGTTCTTCGAGGGGCCGGAGAAGAAGGTGGAGCTGGCGCTGGCGCCGGGGCGCCCGTCGCTGCGCTCCCGGGGCAAGGCGTATTGGGCCAAGGTCGTCGAGCGCGCCAACGCGCAGATACTGTCCGAGGTCTCCAACGACCAGATGGACGCCTACCTGCTCAGCGAGTCGAGCCTGTTCGTCACCGACACCTGGCTGACCATGATCACCTGCGGGCGCACCGACCTGGTCTCGGCCGTGGAGATGATGTGCGCCGACCTGGGCAAGGAGCACTTCCAGTACCTGGTCTATGAGCGCAAAAACGCCCACTTCCAGGAGTACCAGCCCTCCAACTTCTTCGACGACGCCAAACGCCTCGCCGGCCTGATGCCGGGCAAGTCCTACCGCTTCGGCGACGGGGACGACCACCACGTCTTCCTCTTCCACCTCGACAAGCCCTACGAGCCCTCCAACGACGACATGACGCTCGAGATCCTCATGCACGGCGTGGACGCCGCCGCCGCCCGCGTGTTCATGTCCGGCCCCGAGCACCGCAAGGACCACATCCGCGAGAAGTCGGGCGTGTGGTCCATCATCCCGGGCTTTCAAGTAGACGATCATCTTTTCGAGCCGATGGGCTACTCGCTCAACGCCATCAAGGGCACGCGTTACTACACCATCCACGTCACCCCGCAGAAGATCGGCTCCTACGTCAGCTTCGAGACCAACCAGGTCGGCGGCGACGTCAACGAGACCGTGGCCCGCGTGCTCGACATCTTCTCGCCGCAGTCCTGCGACGTCATCCTCTTCCAGCCGCAGGGCACCCGCAAGAAGGTGCGCTGCTACTACCCCATCAAGCGCTCCGTGCGCCAGAACCTGGCCTGCGGCTACCGCGTGACCTTCGACCACCATTTCAAGCCGCTCGAGGGCCCGGTCCCCGCCTTCGAGATCGCCCTCTAGCCATGAAAGTCCGCGGAGCGAAGTGGGCCGACGAGGTCTATCAGGGCATCGTGCGCACGGGCTTCCGTCTCAAGAAGCGCGTGTTCAAGGGACGCTCCCGCTTCCAGAGCGTCGAGGTCGTGGAGACCGCCGGCCACGGCAAGCTCCTGCTCATCGACGGGATGACCATGGTCTCCGAGCGCGACGAGTTCGTCTATCACGAGATGATCGCGCACCCGCCTCTGTTCGTCCACCCGCGGCCCCGCCGCGTCCTCGTCATCGGCGGCGGCGACGGCGGCACCGTGCGCGAGGTCCTGCGCCACAAGAGCGTGGAGCTGTGCGTGCTCGTCGAGATCGACGGGATGGTCGTGGACGCCTGCCGCAAGCACATCCCGCTGACGGCCAAAGCCTTGTCGGACAAACGCGCGCGCGTCGTCATCGACGACGGCGTCGCCTACGTGAAGAACACCTCCGAGCGATTCGACGCCGTCATCGTGGACTCCACCGAGCCCTTCGGCCCGGCCAAGGAGCTCTTCGGCCCCGCGTTCTACCGCGACGTGCGGCGCGTGCTCACGCCCGACGGCATCGTGGTCAGCCAGGGCGGCTCGCCGTTCTACGAGGTCTCGACCATCAAGAACCTCTTCCGCCTGCTCAAGCCCGAGTTCCCCGTGCGCGAGGCGTTCCTGTTCAACAACCTCACCTACCCGGGCGGGCTGTGGGCGTTCACCTGGGGCTCGGTCAAGCGCCACCCCCTGCGCCACTTCGACCCGCGCCGCGTCGCGCGCGCGGCCCTGCCGCTGCGCTGGTACAACGCCGACGTCCACCGCGCCGCCTTCGCCCTGCCCGAGTTCCTGCGCCGCGCCTTGAAGTGAGCGTCCCGGTAGAGCTGCTGCTCGTCGGCGACGGGGCGCAGCTGCGCGACCCCGCGCGACTGCGACGGCTGCGCCGCCGCACGGCGCTCACGCATCGCGTCGTCGCCGTCGCCGGCGGGCTCGTGAGCGCGACCTGCGCCGCCGCGGCCTCGCGTCTGGGCTTCGGCGCCGCCTTCGACGAGACCCCGGTCGCGCCCGCGCTGTGGGTGGCGGCTGTCGTGAGCGCGGCGATGGCGGCCATCATGGCGGTCTTCTCGCGGGCGTTCTGGGTCGAGGCCGGGCTCAACCCGCTCGACGAATATTTCAAGGACCCTCACGCCTACGACTTCCTCCCCGCCGAGGTGACGAGCGCCGCCTGGCGGCCGGCCAAGGGCGGCGGCGACTTCCTCCTCAAAGTCCGCTTCGAAGGCGGCCGCTGCTTCGGCGCGGTCGAGGCGCGTTCTTGGTCCCGGCATTTCACCACCAAGGCCGCGCGCCGTTCGCTCGAACCGGGCGACGATTGCTACGATGACGACGGCGCGCGCCGGGTCCTGCCGGTGAAGGCCTGGGTGCTGCGCCGACGCGGCGGGCTCGACGCGGAGCTCGTGGGCATCGCCTCCCCGTGACATGACCATCGACAAGAAGAGCTTCGCCGTCCACGCGGACCCCGCCAGAGCCGAGACCCTGCCCGCGCGCGCGTTCACCGACCCCGCCGTGCTCGAGCGGGAGCTGGAGACGCTGTTCGCGACGAACTGGCTGCTCGTGCCCGAGCCCACCGGCGCCGAGGCCCGCGCCGATTCGCGTCCTTGGTCCGAACGCCTGCGCCAACGCGGCGCGCGCGCGCCGCTGACCCTCCTTGAGAAACCTCTCTTTTTGCAGCGCGGCTGGCGCGACGACGCGCTGCGGCTCATGCCCAACGTGTGCACGCACGCCTGGTATCCGCTCGTCGCCGGCGCCTCGCGCGGCGAGAGGCTCGTCTGCGCCCAGCACGGCCGCCAGTTCGACGGGGCGGGGCGCGTCCTCTCCCAGCCGGGCTTCAAGCAGTTCCGCGCCTGTGACCGCCTGACGAGTTTCCCCATGGCCGAGTTCGGGCCCCTGCTCTTCGCCTGTCTCGGCCGCCCGACGCGGCCCTTCGCCAAGCTGTCGGCGCCCATCGTCGCGTCGCTCGGCCGTCTGCCGCTCGACCGCCTCGAGCGGCGCGCCCAGGCGGGCGAACTGCGCGAAGTGGATGGGAACTGGAAGCAGCACGCATGGAACTACATGGACAAGTTCCACGTGCAGTTCATCCATAAGGCGCCCGGCGGGCTGGCCGACGCCATCGACCTGGCGGGCTACAAGACCGAGCTTTACGACGGCGTCTCCCTGCAGTGGGCCTACGCCAAAAACCCCGCAGCGGGCTTCGACCCCGCCCTGCTGCCCGATCGCTTCCGCGACCCGGCGGGCCGGCGTGTGTTCGCGTTGTGGTGGTTCGTGTTCCCCGGCCTCACTTTGAACTTCTACCCATGGGGGCTCTCGGTCAACCTCTACGAGCCCGTGCCGGGAAAACCAGAGAAGACCCTATTCCGCTGGTTCGCCTATTCGTGGAACGACGCGTTGTTCGCCCGGCGCGACGAGTTGTGGCTCTCCGAGCAGGTGGACGCCGAAGACGTCGAGGCCATGGCCCAAGTCCGCCGGGGCGCCCGCTCCGGACTGGCGCCGCGCGGCCGCTTCTCTCCCGCCGAGGAGTCGGGCCCGCATTGGTTCCACCGCGCCGTGAGCCTCGCCATAACAAAGGGGACATAACAAAGGGGACAGATAACAAAGGGGACAGGCACCTAAGTTATACCCGCGGCGGGGATAACTTAGGTGCCTGTCCCCTTTGTTATGTCCCTTTAGTCATATCCGCCGGTCAGTCGGCGGTGAAGGGGCCTGAGACGGTGACGTGTTCGTTGAACCAGGCGAACGGGCCGTTGACGAACTGGCTCACGAAGGCGTGGCCCGACACGCTGGCGCGTCCCACGGGACGGCCGTCCTTGTACAAGGTGCCGCTGCCCGAGAGGCTGACCGAGCCCGAGACGTGGCCCGAACCGTTGCGGCAGGAGCCGCTGACGTGGGCGGTGCCGTCCACGCGCACGGTGCCGCGCGACCCGTCGGGGCCGTTGACCGGGACGTCGCCGTCGAAGCGGATCCAGCCGCTCATGTTGCCGTGGCCGCCGTTCCACTCCGAGCAGTGCAGGGAGCCGTTGCCGCGGACGTAGCCCGAGCCCGACACCCAGCCCGAGGTCGCGGCGGGAGCGGCGGCGGAGACGCGGACGGCGGCGCCCTTGACCGGGGCGAAGGCCGGCGCCTCGAACGCGGCCGCGGGCGGCAAGGCCAGCCCCGCCTGGGCGGCGAGCGCGGCGACGCGGTCGGCCGCGGGCAACGCGACGCCGGCCGAGGACGGGACGGCCACGACGAGGGCGAACACGGCGGAGAGGGTCTTCATGCGCGGATTCTACCCCAAAGACCCGGACCGCGTCCAGGTCCTCAGGGCCAGTCGGCCGGGATGCGCAGCCGGGAGCGCAGGTCCGCGCGCATCGTCGAGAAACAAGCCTTCACCGACGGGGGGGCGTAGGCCGGCACGCGGAAGAACTCGGCCTGGCGCTCCCAGCCCCGACGGGCCTCGCCGCGCGCGGCGTAGTCGAAGTACAGCGACAGCGCCAACCCGAGGTACTCCCCCGCGTGTTTCTCGAGGTCGTCTTTCATGCGCGCGAGCGCGGCTTCTTTGCGGGCGATCTCCGCGGCGTAAAAATCAGGGTAGGAGGCGGAGACTTCCACGAAGCGGCCTTTGCGCGGCGCGTGAAGCGTGGTCTTGAACGCGCTCTGGGAGGTGGTGCCGAACTCCTCGCAGCCCACGGAGAGGAAACGACCCAGCGGCAGGTCGCGGGCGGCGACGAGGGTCTTGCCGTCGGCCGTGAGGAAACGGCCCTCAGGGAAGGTGCCGGCCGGCTCGATCTTCAGGCCGCGCGCGGCCAACAGCCGCAAAGTCGTGGCGTTGAGCGCCGGCACGGTGGAGCGGTAGGCGATGACGCGCGAGCCGTCGCCGAGCAGGTCGGGCATGCTCCGTCCGACGGGGCCGGCGTCGAGGTCGAGGCGCTCGCCCGAGCCGGGATGCGTCCAGATCATGTAGGCGCGGTCCTTGAGGAGCGCGTAGACTTCGAGGCGGTTTCCCGGCGCGTCCTCGCGGCCCAGCACCACGGCGGCCAATGGGAACGGTTTGCCCCCCCGCACCACGCGGTCGCGCACGACCCAGCCGGCGGCCGCCTGCTCGGCCAACGGCGCGGCGAGGGGGTCTGCGGCCGCGACGGCGGCCGCGAGGACCAGGACGAGCACGGAGCTCACCGGGGCTTGAGCCAGCGGCGGCGCAGCAGCTCCTCGGCCACCTGCACCGAGTTGAGCGCCGCGCCCTTGAGCAGGTTGTCGGAGACGACCCAGAGCGCCAACTCCCGCGTCGTCGCGCCCGGGCGGACCCGGCCGGCCATGACCGGTTCGCGCCCGGCCGCCGAGAGCGGGGTCGGATAGTCGGCGCCGGTCGAGAGCCTCAGGCCGGGCGTGCGCTTCATCAAGGCCATGGCTTTGGAGGCGGACAGCGGCTTGGCGAAGGTCAGCCAGCAGGACAGGGCGTGGCCACGGATGGTGGGGACGCGCACGGCGGTCACGGAGACCTTCATCGAAGGCGCGCTCCAGACCTTCCTCAGCTCGGCCGCGACCTTGCGCTCCTCCCCGGAGTGGCCGTGTTCGTCGAAGCGGCCGACCTGGGGGATGACGTTCGTGGCGATGGCCCGGGGCAGGGCCTTCGACCGCGGCTCGGACAGGACGGGGGCGCGCCCGTCCGCATGGAGGGACAGGCGCCGCAGGCTCTGGCCGAAGAACTCGTTCAAGGCCGCCTTCCCGGCGCCCGAGACGGCCTGATACGAGGCGATGCGCGCTTCCTTGACCTTGGCGGCGGCGTGCAGCGCGGCGGCGGCGACGGCCAGGCCCGTCATCGTGCAGTTGGGGCCGGCGATGAGGCGCTTGTCGCGGCGTAGGGCGGAGGCGTTGACCTCGGGGATGACGAGCGGGACCTTGGGGTCCATGCGGAAGGCCGCCGAGTCGTCGATGACCCAGACGCCGGCCTTGGCGAGCTTGGGGCCGAGCTCGAGCGAGACCTCGTCGGAGCTGACCAGGAAGACGATGTCGCAGCCCGCCAGCGCCGCGGCGTCCACGCCGGGCGCGTTCACGCGGCGACCGCGGAACAAGACGGAGGACCTGGAGCGTCCCGAGGAGAACGGACGCAGCTCCCCGACGGGGAAGCGCCGGCGCTCCAGCAGCGCCACCAGCTCGCGGCCGACCATGCCGGTCGCGCCCACCACGCCGACGACGAGCTTAGTTCTGGGCATAAGGCACCATGTACGCCTCGGAGTAACCGACCTGACCCGACGAGTCGCGCGCCGCGCCGCGCAGGAAGGTGCCGGCCGCGGGAGCCTTGGCGGCGGGGATGGAGAAGGCGTACGGGGGCTTGCGCAGCACCTTGGAGATACGCGTCCAGTCGAGCTGGTCGCGCGACGCCTCGACCCAGCCCTCGGCGACGTCCTCGCCCGCGGCGGAGAAGCGCGCCACCACCTTCGAGCCCACGCGCGCGGCCGCGAACTCGGCCACGTTGACGGCGGGCTCGTCGGGCGCCGGCGGCACGAGTTTGATGGCGATGGCGGGCGCGATGTTGTTGATGGGGGTCTGCAGGGCGCCGGTGGCCGAACGCGGGGCGACGCCCAGGATGGAGCGGTTGTTCCACGCGCGGGTGTCGCGCGCGGCCGCCGGGTCCTCGTTGTCGGCGGCGGCGAGGATGGGCGAGCTGGAGGCGCGCGTGAACCAGCTCGTCGGGGACCAGATGGCCAGGTAATTGTCCGCCGTGAAACTCACCATGGACAACGGCACCTCCGCCCAGAACCATTCTCCCGCCCCCACGCCGTCCACGCGCGCCTGCGGGTCCGGTTCCACGGGCATGTCCGAGGTCTCGGTGAGGAAAAACGAGCGGTCGTTGGGGAAGGCCGGCACCTGGTTGACGGCCATGTAGATCTTGCCGGGGATGAGCTCCCGCACCCAGGGTTTGTCGCGGTTCGGCCGGGTCTTGGCGCGGCCGAGTTTGGCGCCGATGAAGGCGCGCGCGAACTCCCCCCGCGGCGCGGGCGGAAGTTTCACGATCCAGGCGTTGTTGAAGCCCACGTACCAGTTGTCGTCGGGGCCGCCGTCGGCGAAACGCCCATAGTCATGCACCGTGGGCGCGAGAGTGAGGATGGTCGGCACGATGGGGCTCGTGGACAAGGCCGGCGGAAGACCGTCAGCCGCGAAGGCAGGCAACGCGACGGCGAGCAGCAATTTATAAAAAACCATTATTTTTTAAGGATATTTATGATTCTATCGAAGTCGTCGAGAGAGAAGAAGTGGATGTTGAGAACGCCTTTTGCCGGGTTCTTTCGCGTTCGGATGACGACCTTGGTCCCGAGAGCCTGCTGCAGAGAATCTTCGAGGGCCTTCAGGTCGGCGGGTTTGGGCACGGGGCGGCGCGCGGGTTTCTCGTCTTGCTCGGCGGGAAGCTCCCCCTCCTCGGCCAGGCGAGCGAGCGCTTCGGTCTCGCGGACCGAAGGTTGGCGCTCGAGCACGAGAGCGAAGATCTTCTTGCGGCCGTCGGGGTCGCTCACGGTCAGGATGGCGCGCCCATGGCCTTCGGTCATCCGTCCTTCGATGAGGGCCTTTTGCATGTCCTCGGGAAGCTCGAGCATGCGCAAGGTGTTCGACACGGCCTGCTTGGACTTGCCCAGCTCATCGGCGAGCTGGGTCTGGTTGATGCCGAACTCCTTCATGAGGCGCAGGTAGCCGAGCGCGGTTTCCACCGGGTTGAGGTCCTCGCGCTGCAGGTTCTCGATGAGGGTCAGGGCCAGACGGTGACGGTCATCACGCGGCGCGCGCACGACCACGTCGACCTCTTTCATGCCGGCGAGTTGGCTGGCGCGCCAGCGGCGCTCCCCGGCGATGAGCTCGTAAGTCTTGGTCACGGCGTCATAAGAGACCACGATGGGCTGCGCCAGGCCATGGGCCTTGATGGACGCCGCCAGCTCGGAGAGGGCTTCCGGGGCGAAATGCCTGCGGGGTTGAAGGTGGTTGGGCCGGACCTTGTCGATGGGAACCCGCATGACGCCGGTCTCGTTCGTGATGCTGCCGGAGCCGGATGAAGCCGCGGCGGGAGTGTTGGGGATGAGCGCGGACAGGCCGCGTCCGAGGGCTTTGCGGGTCATGCGGGGTTCTCCGTGGTCTGGGTGGAGGGGTTCTGCGCGATAGGCGGTTCGGACAGACCCCGGCGAGACAGGAATTCCCGGGCGAAGGCAAGATAGGCCTCGGCGCCTCGGGACTTCGGGTCGTACTGGAAGATGCTTTGGCCGAAGCCAGGGGCTTCGGCGATGCGGATGTTGCGGGGGATGATGGTGGTGAACATCGTTTCAGCGAAGAACTTGCCCACCTCTTCCTTGACCTGATTGGACAAAGTCATGCGGGAGTCGAACATGGTCAGGACCCCCCCCTCCACCGCCAAACGAGGATTCAGAGCGCTTTTCACTCTATCCACAGCACTTGTGAATTGTGCTAAACCCTCCATGGCGTAGTATTCGCCCTGGATCGGGATGATGATTTTATCGGCTGCATTTAGAGCATTTACGGTCAAAAGACCCAAAGAAGGCGGGCAGTCTATGATGATGAACTGAAACCGTGATTTGACGGCCGAAAGAGCCCCCTTCAGGCGGCTTTCTCTCGCCAAAGCGGACACCAGCTCGATTTCGGCCCCCGCCAACTCGCTGTTGGCCCCCGCCACGGACAGTTTTGGGAGGTTGGATGCTTTGATGGTTTTTTCCAGAGGAAGCAGGTCTACGAGCACATCATACAGGTTTGGATCGAACTCCCCCTTATCAAAGCCCAGGCCGGAGGTGGCGTTGCCTTGGGGGTCTGAATCGATGAGAAGGGTCTCATGACCGAGGGTGGCGAGGGCGGCGGCAAGGTTGACTGCCGTGGTGGTTTTCCCCACCCCTCCTTTTTGGTTCGCTACGGCGATTATTTCGGTCATTCTCGTGTCCAAACGTGAAAACTGGTTGTTCGTCCTGCCGTGTCCAAACGTGAATACTATACTACCAAACGCCCCACAAGCTGTCAAGCGTCCATTAAATGTCTATTAGTATCATAT
Source organism: Elusimicrobiota bacterium (assembly GCA_033875325.1). GTDB lineage: Bacteria > Elusimicrobiota > Elusimicrobia > UBA1565 > UBA9628 > GWA2-66-18. The sequence continues at coordinate 34,467 of JANRKA010000025.1, forward strand.
ATTATCATATTAGACTTAATAGTGCTGACGAAGAAGATTTCCGGCGGCCGGCCGCCGGGGCGGTGGACAGAGGCCGTGACTAATCACTAAACTTCGCACATGAACACGCCCAAACTCGCCGCGCCGCTGCTCTCCGCCATCAAGAGGGGGGAGTTCCACACCGTCATCCTCGTGATGCCCGACATGTTGGGACGCTGGATGGGCAAACGCTTCACGGCGCGGCATTTCGCCGAGTCCATCGCGGGACACGGCACACACGCGTGCGCGTACCTGCTCACCGTCGACATGGAGATGGACCCGCTGCCCGGCTTCGCGCTGACGAGCTGGGACAAAGGCTACGCCGACTTCGCGATGGTCCCTGATTTCTCGTCGTGGCGGCCCATCCCCTGGACGCCGGGCACCGCGCTCGTCGTCTGCGACGTGCAAGACGACGCGGGGCGTCCCATCAAGGTCGCGCCGCGCCAGGTCCTGAATGACCAGGTGCAACGCGCGTGGGAGGCGGGGTACACGCTCAAGATGGCCTCCGAGCTGGAGTTCTATCTCTTCAAGGAATCCTACGAGTCCGCGCAGAAGAAGAACTGGAAGGGGCTCGACCATGCCGGCGCCTACATCGAGGACTATCACATCCTTCAGGGCGCGCGCATGGAGCCCGTGGTCGGCGACATCCGCAACCTCATGGAGAAGGCGGGCGTGCCCGTCGAGTGCTCGAAGGGCGAGTGGGGTCCCGGTCAGCACGAGATCAACCTCGTCTACTCCGACCCCGTGCAGATGGCCGACCGCCACACCGTCTACAAACACGGCGCCAAGGAGATCGCCATGGCCCGCGGCCACGCGCTCACCTTCATGGCCAAGTTCGACGCGGGGCTGGCCGGGTCCTCGTGCCACATCCACGCCAGCCTGTGGGACCGCGCGGGCCGGCGCAACGCCTTCGCGGCCGGGAAGGGGGAGAGCAAGGAGTTCCGCTGGTTCCTCGGCGGGCAGATGGCGCTGGCCCGCGAGTTGTCCTTCTTCACCGCGCCGACGGTCAATTCCTATAAGAGGTACCAGGCCGCGACCTTCGCCCCGACCCGCGTGGCCTGGGCGCGCGACAACCGCACCTGCGGCTTCCGCGTGGTGGGGGAGGGGGACTCCCTGCGCATCGAGAACCGCCTGCCCGGCGCCGACGCGAACCCGTACCTCGCGTTCGCCGCGACCATCGCCGCCGGACTCTACGGCATCGAGAACAAGATCGAGCCGCCCAAAGCCTTCGCGGGCGACGCCTACAAGTCGAGCGTCGCCGGAGTGCCCAAGTCCCTGGGTGAAGCCATCGGTCTCCTCGAGAAATCGAAGGCGGCGCGCGAGGCCTTCGGCGAGGAGGTCTTCACGCATTACCTGCACGCGGCCAAGCTGGAAGCGGCCGCTTATGAGAAGGCGGTCACCGACTGGGAGAAGGGACGCTACTTCGAGCGCATCTGAGCTCGAAGGCGCCCTGGAGCGCCCCCTGGCCGGCGCGCCCGGCAGGGGTTAGACTATCGCGTCCCCGAGACGCGGGGAAGGAGGCGTGATGAAGGGATACCTGGGTCTCATGGCGTTGGCGGCGCTGTTGGCGGCTCCGGCGGCGGCGCAGGAGGGGGGTGCGGACGCGCCCGCCGCGCAGGAGCAGGCCGGCGGCCGCGGGGAGCGGATGCAGCGCCGCGGCGAGCGTCGTCAGGAGCAGGGCGAGCGCGCTCAGGAGAAGGGCGAACGGATGCAGGAGCGCGGCGAGAAGATGCAGGAGAAAGCCGACGCCATGCGCGAGCGCGCCGACAAGATGGAGGAGAAGGGCAACGAGCGGGCCGCCGAGGTTCTCGAGCGCAACGCCGACCGCCTGGAGAAGAAGGGCGACCGCCGCGAGGAGCGGGGCGAACGCTTGGAGCGCAAGGGAGAGCGCCGCGAGCGCCGCGGGGAACGCCTGGAGCGCAGGGGCGAGCGCCGCGAACGGCGCGGCGAACGCCGCGAGCAGCGCGGCGGAGGCGGCGGCCGCCGCTGATCAGCCGCGGGTCTTGCGCAAGCCGCGGCTGACCAAGGTCCAGGCCGCGAGCTTATAAAGGAGACGCATGCCGACGTTGGCGTCCCATTCGTCCTTCCCGCCCGGGGCGGGGGCCACCTCGACGAGGTCGAACCCGAGGATGGTCCGCCCCGAGCGGGCGACGGCGGCGATGAGGTGTTCCGCCTGCGCGAGTTCGAGGCCGCCGGGCACGGGCGTGCCGGTGTGGGGGCACAGCTTGGGGTCCAGGCCGTCGATGTCGAAGGTGACCCAGACCTTGTCGGGCAGTTCGGCGACGATCTCCTTGCAGAGCTCGTCCCAGGAGCGGCCGGAGAAGCGGCGCTCGTTGAGCCAACGGTCGGTGAACATCCTGGCGCGCGGGCCCTGCGCGTCCATATAGGACTGCTCCTCCTCGCAGAAGTCGCGGATGCCGACCTGCACGAGCTTGGAGATGCGGGGGGTCGAGTCCAGCGCGTTGCGCATGATGGACGCGTGCGAATGCACGAAGCCCTCGTAGGCGTCGCGAGTGTCGGAGTGGGCGTCGAAGTGCAGCAGGCCGAACGCGCCGTGGACCTCGGCCGCGGCTTGGAAGGCGCCCAGCGGGACCGAGTGGTCGCCGCCGACGACGCCGACGATCTTGCCGGCGCGCATGAGGGAGAGGCTCTCCTTTTTCACCCAGGCGTTGAGCTTCTCGCTGAGCGCGTTGGCCTGCGCGAGGGCTTTCTTGAGCGCCGGCGTGTCCGCGACCCCGCCCGCCTTGATGACCTTCTGCGCCGCGGCCTTGCCCGCCTTGTTCCAGGCGCGGACCTCCTTGGATTCGGGGCGCATGTAGAGACCCGGCTCGTAGGGCTTGTGCACGGAGGCGTCGAAGAGGTCTATCTGCCCGCTGGCCGCGAGGATGGCGGCGGGGCCTTTCGAGGTGCCGCCGCCGTAGGAGGTCGTGACCTCCCAGGGCACCGGCAGCAGCACCAGCGCCGCGTCTTTTTCCTGGTGAGGCAGTCCGAAGATGCCGCCATCATCGTCAGCCGGCGCGTTGGGGTCGAAGTCGAGCATGCCCCATTGTACCGAATCAGAAGAAGCCTTCGAGGAAGGCCTCGACGAGGTAGGGGAGGTCGCGCGAGTAGCCGCCCTCCAGGACGGCGAAGCGGGGGAGTTTGGTCTGCGCGAGCAGCGAGCCGACGCGCCGGAAGGCCGTCTCATCGAGCTTGAGGCCGGCGATGGGGTCGTCCTTGTAGGCGTCGAAGCCGGCGGAGACGGCCAACAGGTCGGGCTTTGTCGCGAGCAGGCGTTCGAGGGCGGGCTCATACTCCTTTATATAGCGGTCCCCGTCCGTCCCGGCCGGCAACGGGACGTTCTTGCAGTTGCCGCGCGACGCGCCGCCCGAGCCGGGGTAGAGGGGGAACTGGTGCAGCGAGAGGAAGGTGACGTTCTCCCGGCCCAGGACCAGCTCCTCGGTGCCGTCTCCATGATGGACGTCGAAGTCCACGATGCCGACCTTGAGCCCGGGCGTCTTCTCCTGCAGGCGCGCGACGGCGAGCGCGGCGTTGTTGAGGTAGCAGAAACCCGCGACGCGGTCCTTGCCGGCGTGATGCCCGGGCGGGCGCATGAGGGAGAACGCGGGCGTGCCGGCCTTCGCCGACTCCGCGGCGGAGAGCGCGCCGGAGAGCGAGATCATGGAGATGGCGTCCATCCCGGCGTAGGGCGGGGTGTCGGCGTCGTCATAGCCGCCGGAGGCGATGACGGCGAGACGGTCCTTCGGATGCAGGCGCTCGACGTCGGCCGCGGACGCCGTCACGGGAGGGAGCTCCGGCACCAGGCCGGCGGCCTTCAGGAGCGCGAAGGAGTCCCGGACGCGAAACGGCGCCTCGGGGTGTCCCGAGGCGCCGTACTGAGTCGTCTTCAGGTCCGAGAAGACGCGGCCCAACGCTCTCTACCGCAGCGCGGCGGGAACGGGAGCCTTCTCGTCGTTGAGGAGCGCGTTGTAGGCGCGGGCGCGGCGCTTCTTCCAGTTGCCCTTGTGCCAGCCGTAGGAGGCGAGCAGGGGGAGGGCCACGGTGGCCTCCGAGAACACCATCTGCTCGTCGACCACGTCCACCTTGCCCCACGAGCACGCCTCGCGCAGCGTGGAGCCCGAGAGCGCGCCGTCGCGCTCGTCGGCCACGGTGATCTGCACGGCGTACTTGTGCATGATGGGCTCCAGGCCGATCATCTCCGCGCCGACGGTGACGTCCTGCGCGAAGTTCTTGGGCACGCCGCCGCCGATCATGAGCAGGCCCGTGTCGCCGGCCTCGAGCTTCACGCGCACCAGCTCGCGGAAGTCCTTGGCCGAGTCGATGGAGGCGTGGCTCTCGGGGTTGTGCCACTGGTGGTGCAGGAAGCCGAAGCCCGCCGAGCAGTCGGAGAGCGCCGGGATGAAGATCGGCACGCCTTTCTTGTAGGCGGAGAGGACGATGGAATCCTTCACCTTGGCCTTCTTCTCCACGAGGTACTTGCCCATCTCTTCGACGATCTCGCGCGAGGAGTAAGGCTTGGGCTTGAGCGAGCCCACGATGTCGGAGATCGTGTTGTCGCACTGGCCCAGCTCGTCCTCATCGATGTAGGTGTCGTAGATGCGGTCCACGCGCGCGCCGCGCAGGGCCTTGTCGTCGGCGTACTTGGAGCCCTTGTAGTGCTTGAAGCCGAGCGCCTCGAAGAAGTCCTGGTCGACGATGTTGGCGCCGGTGGAGACGATGGCGTCCACCATGTTGCTCTCGATCATCTGCCAGACGACCTTCTTGAGCCCCGCGGAGAACAGCGAGCCGGCGAGGCAGAGGATGACGCCGCAGTCCTTGTCCGCGAGCATGCGGTCGTAGATGTCGGAGGCGCGCGCCAGGTCCCGAGCGGAGAAGGCCATCTTCGAATAGGCGTCGATGATGGGACGAGCGTCGAACTTGGTGATGTCGATGTGCTCGATCTGCTCTTTGAGCAGGTCGCTCTTCTTGATGTTGGCCATTTTTACCTTGATCGTTGTCCCGTCGGAGTTTTTGCGTCGGCGTTATTTTATAACATTGTCGACGACGATGAACCGCGAATATCCGGGATTCGTGAGATTTATTTTACTTCTTGCGGTCATCTCGATTCTCGCGGTGGACGCGGCGGCCAAGCCGCCCAAGAATTTCCGCCGCCGCCCGAAGCCCGCGCCGGCCGACGCGGTCGAGACCTCCACCGCGCCCGCGAAAGCCGCGCCCGCGCGGCTGCTCGCCGGCCGCTGGACGCCCGAGGCGCGCGCGGCGCTCGAAGGCTTCATCGCCGCGCGCGGCAAAGGCGCCCCGGGCTACGACGCCGCCAAGCCGCCGGTCGCGGTGCTGCCGTGGAGCGACGCGCTCGTGTCGGGGGACCCGGCGGAGCTGGTCTTCCTGCGCCTGGTGTCGCGCGCGGAGCTGCGCTTCGACGACGCGTTGTGGGAGATCGTGCCCATCGCCTACGGGCGCCAGCCCGCGCGCGCGGCCTACGAGCAGTTCGTCCGCCTCTCGAGCGTCACCTGGGGCGCGCAGCCGGCCTATCACCAGTACCGCAAGGCCCTGCTCGGCAGTTATCTCGACTTGTGCCGCGGCGTGGGCCGAAAGGAATGCCGCTCCTACCTCGCCCGGCTCTGGTCCGGCTACAAGGAATCCGACGCCGAGGACTACGCTCGCGCGGCGCTGGCCGAGGAGAAGTCCCGTCCCGCCGCCGTCGAGCTCGTCGCGGCGGAGGAGGGGGACCCCGCCCCGCTCAAGATCCGCCGCGGCATGCGCCTGCTGCCGCACATGCGCGACCTGGTGGCGAAGCTGCGCGCGGCGGGCGTGGACGTCTGGGTGGTCGACGACGTGCCGCAGCAGACCTTGCTCGCCGCGGCGGCCGATTACGGCGTGGACCCCTCTCGCGTCGCGGGCATCGCCAACGCGCCGGACGGCGCGCGCCTGTCCGCGGCCGTCCTCAAGCCCATCCCGCTGCGCGGGGGCAAGGCCGAGGTCGTGCGCAAGGCCGTCGGCCGCGCCGCCGACCTCGTCATCGGCCGCGACGCCGCCGACCTGGAGCTGCTCTCCGACGGCGAGGGCGTGCGCATCGCGCTCACCGGCGACCCCGCGCTCGAGAAGGCGGCGGCTGAGCGCGGTTGGGTGGTGCAGCCCTCCCTGGCGCGTTGACAGCCGCTTCCGGTAAGCGGTACAGTCGGTCTTCGCGCCGAGAAGGAGACCCGCTGTGTCCGACAAGACCAAGACCGAGATGGAGGTCGGCGACCTCTTCGTCACCGAGAGCTCGCTGACCCTGAAGCTGCTTCCCAGCCGCAAGAGCGGCTCGATGCAGATCCGCTGGTTCGCCAACGGCTGCGTGACCAACGTGAAGGGCGCCGCCAAGGACATCCAGGTCCTCGTCGGCAAGCTCAAGGGCAAGAAGCGGCAGGTGCGGGCCCTCAACGTGACGACGGCCCAGGGCCGCGACACCGACCTGGTCAAGACGCGCCTCAACGAGGCCGTCTCCAAGGCCGGCTTCGAAGTCATCGCGTGAGCGCCGGCCGACTCGCCGGCAAGGTCGTCTTCATCACCGGCGCCGGTTCCGGCATGGGCCGGCTCGCCACGCAGCGCTTCGCCCAGGAAGGCGCCAAGGTCGTCGCCTGCGACCTCAACGGCGAGGCCGCGCGCCAGTCCGTCGAGCGGGCGGAGGCGGCCGGCGGCCGCGCCGTCGCCGTCGCGATGGACGTCTCCAAGGAAGCCGACGTGAAGGCGGCCGTGGCCGCGGGCGTGAAGGCCTTCGGCAAGCTCGACGCGCTCTACAACAACGCCGGCATCTTCCCTTCGAAGGACAACTCCGTGGTGAACACGGAGGAAGCCGTGTGGGACCAGGTGCTGGCCGTCAACGTGAAAGGCGTGTACCTGGTCTGCAAACACGGCATCCCCGAGCTGCTCGCGGCGGGCGGCGGCTCGGTCATCAACGTGGCGAGTTTCGTCGCGCTGGTGGGCTGCTCGGTGCCGCAGGACGCCTACACCGCGTCCAAAGGCGCGGTCATCGCGCTCACCAAGTCCCTGGCCGTGCAGTTCGGCCCCAAGGGCGTGCGCTCCAACGCCATCTGCCCGGGGCCCATCGAGACGCCTTTGCTCATGGACTGGCTGCTCAAGGAGCCGGCGGAGAAGGCGAAGCGCCTCAACCGCATCCCCATGGGGCGCTTCGGCCGGTCCGAGGACATCGTCAACGCCGCGTTGTACCTGGCCTCCGACGAGTCGCAGTGGACCAACGGCGCCCAGTTCGTCGTCGACGGCGGCATCACCTCGAACTACTTCTGACGGAGGCGTCATGCTGACCCAGCTCTGGATCGACGGCCGAGCCGTCCCCGCCCGCTCCGGCCGCGTCTACGCCCTCGTCAACCCCGCCGACGGCAAGGCCTTCACCCGCGTCGCGGAGGGTGGCGCCGCCGACGTGGACGCGGCGGTCAAGGCCGCCGTCCGAGCCGGGCCCGTCTGGGCCAAGGCCGCGCCGCGCGAGCGCGCCCGCGTGCTCTTCAAGATGGCCGAGCTCGTCCGCAAACACGCCGCGGCGCTGGCGCTCCTCGAGACGCGCTCCTCGGGCAAGCCGTTGGCGGACGCGGCCGACGAGATGGACCTGGCCGCGAGCGTGCTCGAGTATTACGCGGGCGCCGTCACCAAACACTTCGGCGAGACCACGCCCGTCTCGGCTCCGGGCCTTCACTTCACCTTGCGCGAGCCCGTCGGCGTGTGCGGCCTCATCGTGCCGTGGAACTTCCCGCTCGTCATCGCGACCTGGAAGCTCGGGCCCGCGCTGGCCTGCGGCAACACGGTGGTGCTCAAGCCGTCGGCCGAGACGCCGCTGACCGCGCTGCGCCTGGCCGAGCTCGCGGCCGAGGCCGGCCTGCCCGACGGGGTCCTCAACGTGGTGCCCGGTCCCGGCCCGGGCTGCGGCTCGGCCTTGGTCGCGCACCCGCTCGTGCGCAAGGTGTCCTTCACCGGCTCGACCGCGGTCGGGACCGGCGTCATGCGGGCCGCGGCCGACGGCATCAAGCGCGTCTCGCTCGAGCTCGGGGGGAAGTCGCCCAGCGTCGTCTTCGACGACGCCGACCTCGAGCTCGCCGTGGAGAAGTCGGCGTGGTCGGTGTTCGGCAACTCCGGACAGGACTGCTGCGCGCGCTCGCGGGTGCTCGTGCACCGGAAGGTCTACGACCGCTTCCTCGCCCGCTTCGTCGCGCGCGCGCGCAAGTTCGTCGTCGGTCACCCCGAGAAGAAGGGCACCCAGCTCGGGCCGCTCATCTCGCGCCGCCAGCTCGACCGGGTCGGCGACTACATCGCGGCGGGCAAGGCCGAGGGCGCGCGCCTGGCCGCCGGGGGGACGCGCCCCAAAGGCGTGCCGGTCGGAGGTTTCTACCTGACGCCCGCCGTCTTCGACGGCGCGACCGCGGACATGCGCGTCGTCCGCGAGGAGATCTTCGGGCCCGTGGCCTGCTGCCTCCCGTTCAAGGACGAGGCCGACGCGGTGCGTCTGGCCAACGACTCGGCCTACGGCCTGTCGGGCTCCATCTGGACGCGCGACGCGGGCCGCGCCCTGCGCATGGCCCGCGCCGTGCAGGCGGGCGTGCTCTCGGTCAACTCCAGCTCGAGCGTCTTCCTCGAAGCGCCTTTCGGCGGGGTCAAGTCCTCCGGACTCGGCCGCGAGCTCGGCATGAAGGCCCTCGACGGCTACTGCGAGACCAAGAGCGTCTTCATCTCGAGCACCTAACAGAAGGGTCAGGCACTTCGTTAGGTTACTTCGTAACCTAACGAAGTGCCTGACCCTTCTGTTAGGTGCGGAAGGTCCAGAAGGGGGGGCGCTGCGCGCCGCGCACCTCGGCCGTCTCCTTGAGGCCCCGCGCGGCGTACCAGGCGCGGTTGGACGGCTCGAAAGTCTCGAGGTAGAGCGCCCCGTCCTTGAGCGCGTCGCGCAGTAGCGCGGCGCCGACGCCGCGGCCTTGGCAGGCGGGGTGGACGGCGAGGAGGCGCAGGTAGGGCGAGGCGGCCGGGCGCAGCGGCGCGAGCGCGCGGGCGACTTCCGCTCCGCGCAGCAGGCCGGCCGGGTCGGCGAACAGGACGGGGCTGAGAGCGACGGAGCGCAGCCAGGCGGCCAGGCCCGGCTCGGGCGTCCCGCCGGGCAGCAGCGAGGAGACGCCCACCAACGCGTCGCCGTCGAAGGCGCCGGCGACGCGCCCGCCCGCGGCGAGGTCCGCGCGAAGCAGGGCCCGCAACAGCGCCGGCAGGCGCGCGCGGCGCGCGGCGTCCTCCGGGTACATGTAGGAGAAGCCGGGGTCCTCGCGCAGCGCCGCGGCCGCGAGCGCGGCGGCGGCGGGCAGCTCGTCGGAGACGAGGACGCGGATCACGGCCAGTCGTAGAGGTCCGCGGCGTTGCGGCTCGTCGCGGCGGCGGCCTCGTCCGGGGTGAGCGACCACACCGCGGCCAGGGCCGCGGCGACCTCGACCAATGACGCGGGCTCGTTCCGCTTGCCGCGCGAGGACTGAGGGGGGAGATAAGGGGAGTCCGTCTCGAGCACGGTCACCCCGGGGCCCGCGAGGCGGAAGGCCTCGCGCAGCGAGTCGTTCTTCTTGTAGGTGACCGGGCCGTCCGCGCCCAGGGCGAACCCGAGTCCGGCGCAGGCGACGGCCTCGGCGGGCGTGCCGCTGAAGCAGTGGACCACGCCCCAGAACCGGCCTTTGCGCGTCCGCCCGGAGAAGGTCTCCTCGAGCACGGGCACCAGGTCCGCGTAGGCGTCGCGGCAGTGGATGACGACGGGCGTCCCCCAGTCGCGGCAGGCGGCCAGGATGGCGCGGAACGCCGTCATCTGCGCGTCGCGCGGGACGCGCGCCTTGGCGTAGTCGAGCCCGATCTCGCCCACGCCGACGGCCTCGGGCGCGGCATCGAGCGCGGCGCGCAGGCGCGCGAGGAAGCCGTCGTCGTAGCGGTCGGCGTAGTACGGGTGCAGCCCCAAGGTGCAGCGCGCGCTCCCGGGACGCGCGCGCGCGATGGCGACCGCGCGGTCCCATTCGTCGGGCGAGTCGGCGATCTCGACGACGCGGGCCACGCCCGCCGCGGCGGCGCGGGCGAAGACGGCGTCGCGGTCGGCGTCGAAGGCGGGGTCGCCCAGGTGGGCGTGGGTGTCGACGAGCACGGTCAGCGGCGCGGCGCGCGCGCCGCGCCGGGCGCGAAGCGGGCGAGCAAGGCCTGCGCCTCGGGGTCCCGCTCCTCGGCCAGGTATTTCGCGCGCGCCTTCGTCGCCTCGGGCATTTCGCCGTAGTAGTAGTCGAGGACCATGAGTTTGGCGAAGGCGCGCACGGCGGGGACCGGGTCCTTGAGCGCGGCCAGCGCGCGAGGGTACGCGTTCCTGCCGTCGAGGTCGGCGTAGAGGTTCAGGGCGCGGATGCGGGTCAAAGGTTTGTCGCCCGCCAGCCATTCGTCGCGCCGGGCGCGCACGGCCTCCGGCTCCTGCTGGCCGATCTTGAACAGGGCGTAGTCGGCGCTGCGTCGCACGAGCTCGACGTCGTCGTCGAGCATCGTCCCGAGCGCGTCGATCCAGCGCGGGTCCTTGTACTCGGCGGCGCGCGCGGCGGCCTCGGCGCGGATGGCGCCGTCCTCGTGAGTGAAGTAGCGGCCCAAGGATTCGACGCCCGCGTGGGCGAGCAGTCGCTCCCGGCGCGCGTCGAGCACCTCGCGGATGCGCCGCTCCACCGGGCCGCCGTCCTCGTAGTCCGGGTTCTGGCGGTGGATGGCGAGCCAGAACGGCAGGGCGGCTTCCGGGTCGTTGCGCCGCTTGTCGTAGAGTTGGGCGAGCTTGGCCGCGCTGTAGAGGTCGTCGGGGTTGCGGTCCCAGGCCAGCGAGAGCCAGGGGAAGGCCTTGTCGGGCTCCTTGAGGTGGAGCGCGAGCGCGCCCATCGCCAGGGCGGCGCCGGCGTGGTTGGGGTCGGCGGCGAGGGCTTCGTTGGCGATGGCCTGCGCGAGCCCCGGGTCGCCGCGGCCCAGTGCCGCGAGCGCGAACGCCGCCAGCTTGCCGGGGTGTTTGGGGTCGGAGCGGTGCAGCTCCTCGAGCGCCGCGCGCGCCAGGCGCGCCGCCTCTCCGCCGGAGGTCTCGTCGACCTGGGCCAGGCGCGTGAGCGTGTCGAGCGAATCGCGGCCCTCGGCGGTGTCGGGGTGGAGGCGGGCGACCTCGGCATGCACGGGCACCGCCTTGGCGGGGTCGCCGACGCCGGCGAGCCGCTTGCGCAGCTCCGCGGCCGGTCCGCCGAGCTTGAGCACCACGGCGCCGTGCGCCGCGCGGAAGGCGTCGTCGCCGAGGAGCTCGCGCGCGGAGACCGCGACGAAGAAGGAGTCCACGTGGCGGCCGGCCTTCCACAGGGCTTCTGAGAGGCGCAGGTGCGCGCGCGCGTCGAGCAGGTTGGAGCGGAAGCCGCGGCGGGCGTCGACGAGCGCGGCCTCCGCCTTGGCGGCGGCGGCCTTCAGAGACGCTTCGGCGGCGCCGGAGCGAGGCGCCGACACCCACTTCAAGAAGACCGTGGCGTAGATGGCCGCGCAGACCCCGATGATGAGGACGGCGCCGAAGATCAGCGCGTTGGCGCGCGAGCGTTCCCGCATGGTCGGATTATAGAAAGAAAGCCCTCCCCCCGGAGGACCGGGGGGAGGGCGGGGCCGCGCCGCGCGCGGCTACTTCGAGAAGAACTTCCAGCGACGGTCGGCGTCGTCGGGGCGCCGGTCCAGCAGATGCTCCTCGACCGAGGACCACCGGTCCTCGCCTTCGGGGGGGGCGGTCATGCGCAGCCAGGCCTGCTCGCTCTCGCGGTAGCGCTTCTCGTGGTTCTCGAACTGCTCGACCTCGGCGGGGGTCAATTCGGGCTTGGCCGCGCGCGCGACGCGGCGGGCGGGAGCCTTGGCGCGGGTCGCGGCCTTGGCGGTCTTTTTCGACGGCTTGCTCATGCGGGCACCTCCTGATGGGAGTCGCGTCCCCGACGGGGACGCGATGTCCTTAAGTGTAGAGGGAGAAGCCCGTATCCGCAAGACCCAGAGGGGTCAGTTCTCGGAGTGGGCGTCGCGCAGCGAGAGGACGATGTCGCGCCAGACGTCGTCCTCCTGCCCGGCGTAGAAGTAGTACAGGGAGTTCTTGCCGATGACGTAGCCCTCGACGCGCGGGAACGGAGCCAGCACGTTGACCTGGATGCCGGGAAGGGAGGCCACCGAGATGTTCTTGATGGCGAACTTCTCGCCCTGGTCGGTCAGGCGCTGCTGCACGCGCAGGGCCATGGTGGAGACGCCGGTCGGATTGTCGGGGAAAGGCGAGGGGAACACCTCCAGGCGCACGATGCCCAGCTGGCCGTAGAGCCCCTCGTTGAGGAAGTTCGTGGGGTCGGTGCCTTTGGGGGCGAAGTGCACGATCTCGTGTTTCTTGCCGGGGTCCTTGAACCGCGTGGTCCCCGCGTAGCCTTGCGGCAGGCGCACCACCCAGTTCGATGGCCCGACGAAGCCGGACTCGCCGGAGGAGGCGGAGGCGGATTCCGGGGGCGGAGCGGACTTCTGCGAGAGCGCGAACAACGCGACGCCGGCGAAGATGAGCGCGCCGGCGATGAGGAGCAGTTGGGCCGAACGGTTGGAGGGCAGGCCGCCGGCCTTCTTCTTCTCGGTGCGCGGAGCGCGCAGGGCCGCGGCCAGGCAATCCTGGAAGTCGATGTCCGACACGCCTTCGGAGTAGAGCTGTCGGCGCAGCTCCTCCACGGGGTGTTTGGGCAGGTTCTCCTGCAGGTAGGCGACGACTTCGGGCATCACCATCTTAAGGAAGGGTAGCGGCGGCCCTCCGGAGCGTCAAGTCCCCGGCGGTTACGCGCGGCCGTCGTCGGCGACCCGCAGCAGGTAGCGGCCGTATTCGTTCTTGCGCATGGGCTCGGCGAGCTCGCGCAGGCGCTTCTCGTCGATGTAGCCGAGGTTGAAGGCGATCTCCTCGAGACAGGCGACCTTGAGGGCCTGGCGTTCCTCGATGACCTGGATGAAGGTGGAGGCCTGCAGCAGCGCCTCGTGCGTGCCGGTGTCGAGCCAGGCGATGCCGCGGCCCATCTTGGCCACCTGCAGGCGGCCCTTCTTGAGATAGGCCTTGTTCACGTCGGTGATCTCAAGCTCCCCGCGCGGCGAGGGCTCGAGGTCCGCGGCGATCCTCACGACCTCGTTGTCGTAGAAATAGAGGCCCGTCACCGCGTAGGGCGACTTGGGTTTGGCCGGCTTCTCCTCGAGGCTCTTGGCCCGGCCCTTGGCGTCGAACTCGACGACGCCGTAGCGCTCGGGGTCGCGCACCTGATAGGCGAAGACGGTCGCGCCGCGCTCACGGGCGGCCGCCTCGCGCAGGTACTGCGGCAGGCCGTGGCCGTAGAAGATGTTGTCGCCGAGGACCAGCGCCGCGCGGTCGGCGCCGATGAAGTCGCGCCCGATGATGAAGGCCTGCGCCAGGCCTTCGGGCTTGGGCTGCACCGCGTAGGACAGGCTGATGCCCAGCGCGCGCCCGTCGCCGAGCAGGCGCTGGAAGGAGGCGCGGTCCTCGGGCGTGGTGATGACCAGGATGTCGCGTATGCCCGCGAGCATCAAGGTCGAGAGCGGGTAGTAGATCATCGGCTTGTCGTAGACGGGCACCAGCTGCTTGGAGATGGCGCGCGTGACGGGGTAGAGCCGGGTGCCGGACCCGCCGGCGAGGACGATGCCTTTGATGTTCTTGGCCATGGACAGCCCGATTCTAGCAAAGGGCCCGCGGCCCGCGTGCCCGAAGGGCTCAGGCGCGCCCGGGGTCCGCCCGTCTATAATCCTGCCGGTGACGCGCCTCCTCCCCCTCGCCGTGCTCCTCCTCTGCGCTCGCGCGTCCGCGGGCGCGACCCCGACCCCGGACGAGTGGCAGAACGCGGGTTTCGGCCGCCCGCTCCTCACGCGCGTCGAGCTCGAGAGCGCCTACCGCGAGGTCCGCGCCGAGCCGCCCTCGGGTCGTCTGACCGTGCACGCCGTGCTGCCGCGCGGCCCGCGCTGGACGCGGACGCGCGTCGAGCGTCACCTGCGCGCGGCGGCACGGGTCTTCGCGCGATGCGGCCTCATGCTCGACGCCGCCGTGCTCGTCGAAGCCGATGCTCCGGCGCGTCCGTCCAAGTTCCAGAAGGAGGGTCCGGGCTCGCTGAAGCACTTCATCGCGTCCTCGCCGCTCAAGGAGCGCCCCGTCCTCTACTTCTTCGACGGTTGGAGCGACCTGGAGGACGACCGGGCCTTCTCCTCGGCTCCCTTCACCGACGGCCCGCTCGACGACCCCGCGTTGTGGGAGAGCGTGTTCCTGCCCGCGGGCGTGGACCTGCCGGCCTATGAGGAGGAGCGGCGCGCCTCTCCGTACTCCATCGCGGCGCACGAGCTGCTCCACGTGCTCACGCGCGAGGGCTCCCACTTCAACGAGGAGCCGCGCCACCTGCTCAACATCTGGCGCTCCCGCTCCGACGCCGTGCGCCCCGACCACTGCGAACGCGCCCTGCGCCACCCGTCCGTGCGCCGCTGACCTCGCGACGAAAGCGATGCCCCCGCCTGGACTCGAACCAGGGACCAACCCGTTATGAGCAGGCTGCTCTAACCAACTGAGCTACGGGGGCGTGACGGGATTGTACTACTTGAGCCCCCTGCATCCCTTGAGGGGGCGGACGGGGGAGCCCGGCTCGCCGTTCATAATGGAGTTATAACGCCCTGCGGGCGTACAGTCGGGGTATGCTCGACCGACTGAAGAAGCTCCTGCTGGGCCAGCCCCGCGACATCCGCGACCCCGACGTCTTCCACAAGATATCCCTGGCCGCCTTCCTGGCCTGGGTCGGACTGGGCGCCGACGGCCTGTCCTCCTCCGCGTACGGCCCGGACGAGGCTTTCCGCGCGCTGGCCGGACACACGCACCTGGCGCTGCTGCTGGTGGTGATGACGGCGGTCACCATCTTCGTCATCTCCATCGCCTACTCCAACCTCATTGAGCACTTCCCGGGAGGCGGCGGCGGCTACCTGGTGGCGACCAAGCTGCTGGGCGAAAGAGCCGGCATCGTCTCCGGCTGCGCCCTGTTGGTCGACTACGTCCTGACCATCTCGGTGTCCATCGCCGCGGCCTCCGACGCCATCTACTCCTTCCTGCCGCCCCATTGGGCGGGCACCAAGCTGCTCGCGGCGGGCGTCGCCTTGCTCCTCCTGCTCGTCTTGAACCTGCGCGGGGTCCGCGAGTCGGTGACCGTGCTCGTGCCCATCTTCCTCGTCTTCGTGGTCAGCCACGCCTTCATGATCCTCTATGCCGTCGCCAGCCATCTCGGGGCGTTGCCGCAGGTGTTCAGCGGCGCGGCGACGGAACTGCGCTCCTCCGTCGCGTCGCTGGGTTTCGCCCCGGTCGCGCTCATCCTCCTGCGCGCCTACTCGATGGGCGGAGGCACCTACACCGGCATCGAGGCGGTCTCCAACGGCGTCGGCATGCTGCGCGAGCCGCGGGTGCAGACCGGCAAACGCACGATGTTCCTCATGGCTACCTCGCTGGCCTTCACGGCGGGGGGCATCCTGCTCGGTTATCTGCTCGTCGGCGCCTCGCCCGCCGAGGGCAAGACGATGAACGCCGTGCTGCTCGAGAGCCTGTATGGGCGGTGGGGCGGCCTCGGCCACGCGCTGGTCGTCCTGACCTTGTTCTCGGAGGCCGCTTTGCTCGTCGTCGCGGCCCAGGCCGGCTTCTTGGACGGCCCGCGCGTGTTGTCCAACATGGCCGTGGACTCGTGGGTGCCGCACAGCTTCTCGCGGCTCTCGGACCGCCTCGTCACGCAGAACGGCGTCTTCCTGATGGGCGCCGCGGCCATGGCCACGCTCATCTACACGAAGGGGAACATCACGACCTTGGTCGTCATGTACTCGATCAACGTCTTCCTGACCTTCTCGTTGACCGAGCTCGGCATGGCTCGGCACTGGGTCCAACATCGCGACACGGAGCCTCGTTGGCGAAGCCAACTCGCCATCCACGGCACGGGACTCGTGATGTGTGCCTGCATCCTCGGCGTGACCCTGTACGAGAAATTCCTGGACGGCGGCTGGGTGACGGCCGTCATCACGAGCCTGACCATCGCGCTCTGCTTCTGGATCAGGCGCCACTACCGGCAGGTCAGCGAGAAGATGCGCGCCATGGAGACGCTGCTCGAGGCCGCGCCGCTCACGGCGGACAGGCCCGGCCCATCCGTCCTGGACCGCAAGGCGCCGACCGCGGTGCTGACCGTCTCCAGCTTCTCCGGCTACGGTCTGCACCACGTCCTGGCCATCCAACGCCTGCTGCCGGGTTATTTCAAGAACTTCCTGTTCGTCTCCGTCGGCGTCATCGACTCGGGCAATTTCAAGGGCAGCGAAGCCGTCGGCCAACTCGAAGAGGAGAAGCGCGAGCAATTGGCGAAATACGTGGCTTGGGCCCGGCAGAACGGTCTCGAGGCCGACTCGCGCCTGGCGATCGGCACGGAGACCATCGAGACGCTCGAGAAGACGCTCATCGAGCTGTCGCGCGAGTTCCCGCGCATGATCGTGTTCACCGGCAAGCTCATCTTCAAGGAGCAGCGCTGGTATCAGCCCATCCTGCACGCCGAGACCGCCGACTCCATCCAGCGCCGGCTCCAGTTCAACGGCGTGCAGGCCATCGTGCTGCCGGTGCGCGTGCAATAACCCCTGATGAGCACCCTTCTCCTCTGCCTCGCGCCCGATGACGACGCTGAAGCCCTCGGCGCAGTCGCCGAGAGGATCGCCCGGGAGATGAACGTGTCCATCGGCGTGGTCGCAGTCTCGAACGAAGGCGAGCGTTCGTGCCCGCCTGGCGGCGCCTGGATCCTGCGGACGAACGAGCCGGCCGGCCCGTTGCTGAGCTTTGCGCGCCGTACCCGGGCGCGCGGGCTCCTCGTCGGCCCGCGTGCCTGGGAGCGGTGGGCCAACGCGTTGCGTGCCGCTTCGGCGGCTATGGTCGCGGCGAGGCGCCTGTGATAGTATGACGACGATGCGTGAATACGCCGCCGCCGCCGGTGTCATGGCCGCCTGCACGGCGGCCGGCCTCGCGCTGTTCCCGTTCCTGACGCTCACGGACCTGGCCATGGCCTACCTGGTCGGGGCCCTCGTCGTCGCCCTGCGCGGACGCAGCGGACCGGCGTTCCTGGCCGCGCTCCTGGGCGTCCTCTGCTTCGACTTCTTCTTCGTGCCGCCGCGCTTCACCTTCCACGTCGAGCATCCCCAATACGTCGTCACTTTCTTCGTGATGTTCACGGTGACGCTCCTCATCACGCACCTGGCCGTGCGCGTCCGGGCGCAGGCCGAGGCGGCCAAACGCGCGGAGCTGGTCGCGGAGACCGAGAAGTTGCGGAGCTCGCTGCTCAGCGCCGTCTCGCACGAGCTGAGGACGCCGCTGACGGCCATCATCGGCTCGGCGAGCGCGCTCATCCAGAACCCGAAGGCGAGCGGCGGCCAACTCGAGAACATCCGCGACGAGGCCGAGCGCCTGGCGCGCCTCGTCCACAACCTCATCGAGACGACCCGGCTGGAGTCCGGCGCGGCCCTGAAGAAGGAGCCCTATCCGATAGAGGACGTCATCGGCACGGCCCTGGACCGCTGCGCGAAGCTGCTCGCGGGGCGCCGCGTCGACGCGGACCTCCCCGAGAACCTGCCGCTGGTCCCGCTGGACCCCGTTTTGATGGAGCTGGTGTTCGTGAACCTCATCGAGAACGCGGTCCGTCATGCCCCGAAGGCGTCGTTGGAGATCTCCGCGCGAGAGCGCATGGACGCGCTCGAAGTCCTGGTCGCCGACGACGGCCCGGGCTTGAGGCCGGAGGACGCGGGGCGCGTCTTCGAGAAGTTCTACCGCGCGAGCGCGGCGCCGGGAGGCGCCGGCCTGGGTTTGGCGATCTGCAAGGCGGTCGTCGAGGCGCACGGAGGGAACATCGTCGCCGAGAACCGCCCGGGCGGAGGCGCCGTCTTCCGGCTGACTTTGCCGCGAGGCGCTTCCCGGTGACGGCCGTCCTCATCGTCGATGATGAGCGCGCCATCCAGCGCTTCCTGCGCCCGGCCTTGGAAGAAGCCGGGTTCGCGGTGTTGGAGGCGTCCACCGGCAAGTCCGCGCTCGAGTTGGCCGTCGCCAAGAAGCCCGGCGTCATCCTGCTCGACCTGAGCCTGCCCGACATGGACGGCCTGGAGGTGCTCAAGCGCCTGCGCGAATGGAGCTCCGCCCCGGTCATCGTCGTGTCCGCGCGAGGGGAGGAGTCCGACAAGATCGCGGGCCTCGACCAAGGAGCCGACGACTATCTGACCAAACCCTTCGGCGTCGAAGAGCTGCTGGCGCGCGTGCGCGTCGCGCTGCGCCACGCCGAGCGAGAGGCGCGCGACCCCGAGCCCGTCTATGAACACGGCGACTTGAGAATCGACCTGACCTTGCGCCGGGTCTGGCTGGCGAAGAAGGAGGTGCGCCTCTCGCCGCTCCAGTACACCCTGCTCGCCGCCCTCGTCCGCAGCGCCGGCCGCGTCGTGGCGCAGAAACAGCTCATGAAGGAGCTCTGGCCGGACGGCGGCAGCACGCCGGAGGCGCTGCGCATCCTCGTCCACCAGACCCGCCACCGCATGGAGAAGGAGTCGGTCCGGCCGAGACACCTCAAGACCGAGCCCGGCGTCGGCTACCGGCTCGAGGCGCCGGACGATTGACCGGGGGGCCATCCGGACGGGGCGTCTGAGCCCTTCGGCCCTTCACGCGGGGCTCCCCTCCGTGTAAACTGATGGCGATGCGACCCATCCCCTTCTTCGGCCTGCATGAGCCGGTCAGCGCGCTGACCCACTCCGCCGCCGCCCTGCTCGCGCTCTACGGGTTGTGGCGGCTGACGCTCAAGGCCAAGGGCGAGGGGCTCAAGGTCGGCGCGGCCCTGCTCTACGGCGGCTGCCTGCTCTTCCTCTTCTCGATGAGCGGCGTCTATCACTCCCTGCCGCCCGGCCACGGGCGGGAGTTCTTCCGGCGCCTGGACTACATGGGCATCTGGCTGGTCATCGCGGGCTCGGCCACGCCCATCCACCTGCTCCTCATGCGCGGCTTCTGGCGCTGGGGCATGCTCGCCGTGGTCTGGGCGGCGTCGCTGGCCTCGCTCGTCGTGATGGATCTGTGGCAGAAGGACATGTCCTACGCCGCCATCGTGGCGTTCTACGCCGGCGTGGCGAGCATCGGCCTGCTCACCTTCTGGCGCCTCAACCGCCGGTTCTCCGCGCGCACCCTCTTCGCCCTGCCGTTGGGCGGCCTCCTCTACATCAGCGGCGCCGTCATCGACGCGCTGGAGGGGCCGGTCCTGCTGCGCGGCGTGTTCGGCCCGCACGAGCTCTTCCACCTGCTCGTCGTCGCCGGAGCGGCCTGCCACTACCTCTTCATCTACGGCTAGGCCGACCTGCGCCTGCGCAAGGTGCGCGCGGTGGCCGGCGCCGTGCGACGCGCGTCGGCGCCGAGCGACGCGCCCGCGCCGTCGCCGGAGCTGGCGGCGGATTAGCGTTCGACGGCGGCCCCCGCCGTCCTTGACCGTCCCGCTCGAAGTGGTAGAATGGCGCACTTCCCGACGGAGAACCCCATGCCCGCCCTCGCCCCCGCCTCGACCTTCCAGCTGCGCCCGCGCCGCGCCGTCTACCTCAAGCCCGAGCCGCTGAGCGTCCCCGAGCTCGACACGCTCGAGGCCATGGACGCCGCCTACCGCGCGTTGTGCGCCATCCAGTTCAACTTCGTGCCGGGCTCGGGCCATCCGGGCGGCTCCATCTCCTCGGGGCGCATCGTCTTCTCCCTCCTTTATAAGAGCATGCGCTACGACTTCTCGCGGCCCGACAGCATCGACAACGACCTGCTCGTCTACGCCGCCGGGCACAAGGCCACGGGCCTCTACGGCATGTTCGCCCTGCGCGACGAGTGGATGCGCATCACGCGCCCGGACATGTTGCCCCCGGAGCGGCGCCGCCTGCGGCTGGAGGACCTGCTCGGCTTCCGCCGCAACCCCGTCCAGGACACGCCGCTGTTCCGCGAGTTCAAGGCGGCTTCGCTCGACGGCCATCCCACGCCGCTGACGCCTTTCGTGCCGGTCGCCACCGGGGCCTCGGGCGTGGGCGACACCTCCGCGGTCGGCCTGGCCATCGCGCAGGCCGACGCGTTCGGCCTCAAGGGGCCGCGCCTCCACATCCTCGAAGGCGAGGGAGGCATGACCGCCGGGCGCGTGCACGAGGCCATCGCCACCGCCGCCACCGTCGGGTTGTCCAACTGCGTGATGCACGTGGACTGGAACCAGGCCTCCATCGACTCCGACCGCGTCTGCCCGGAGGGCGAGAAGCCCGGCGACTACGTGCAGTGGAACCCGCTCGAGCTCCTGCGCGTCCACGACTTCAACGTCCTCTTCGTCTCCAACGGCCACGACGTCTCCCACACCCACGCGGGCGTCCACGCGGCCTTAAAGCGCAAGGACGGCGTCCCGACGGCCGTCGTCTACAAGACCGTGAAGGGCTGGCGCTACGGCGTGGAAGGCAAGAAGTCCCACGGCGCCGGCCACGGCATGTGCTCGCCGGCCTACTACGACGCGGTCAAACCCTTTGAAGAGCTCTACGGCCCCCTGCCCCGCCTGACCCCCGGCAAGGACGCCGTCTCGGTGGAAAAAGCCTACTGGGA
>JANRKA010000026.1:0-9913 GCA_033875325.1 Elusimicrobiota bacterium
GCCGCGCGGCCCGGCCGCGGCGAGCGCCGCTTCTCCGCGCCTTTCTCGGACGCCGGCGCGACGGTCCGCTCCGGCCCGGCGACGCGCGAGGACGCCGGCGAGGACGCGACGCGCGTGGGCGCCGCCGGCGCGCCGGACATCGACTTCGACGGGCGCCGTCCGGCCGAGTCGCGGGCCTCTCTGCCGGTGACCACCATCCTCTTCCCCGTCTCCTCCACCGTGCACGAGTTGGGGCACTACGTCGCGGCCCGCGCGATGGGTTTCTCGGCGAAGCTGCACATCGACCGGGTGACGCTCGACCGCGGGCAGACGCTCACTCCGCGGCAGAGCATGGTCCTTTCCTTGGCGGGGCCCGCCGCGAACCTGGTCTTCGCCGCGGCCTTGTGGCTGCTCGCCGGCACCGGCGTCGCGCCTCCGGGCCTTCCGTCCCTGCTGCTCGAGGTCGCCGTCGGGGTCAACGTCTCGATGGCGGCGTTCAACCTGATACCGATGGCGCTGCCCGGTTTCCCGCTCAAGACCGACGGCTGGCAGTTCGGGGCGGCCTTCCGGAAGTGGCTGCGCGTGCGCGCGGCGAAGGGCGAGGGCGCCTCGCGCTCCGCGCTCCGCAAGCGCGACCGGCGGGCGGCCGCCGGCCGCTCGACTCATGAGGACGCGCAGAGCCGCCTCGACGGCGTCGCGGCCTCCCCGGAGGACGCGGCCCGCGTCGCGCGCGCGGTGCGCGAGACGCTGGCGCTGGAGGCGCGCTACGCCGCGATGTCCCCGCGCCGGCTGGCGGCGAGCACGACGCTCCTGCGGCGCAGACTCCGCGCGGGGGAGAAGCTCGACGCCCTGCTGCCCGACGCCTTCGCCGCGGCGCGCGAGACGATGGCGCGCGTGTTGGGCAAGCGGCCCTACGTCGAGCAGGTCGCCGCCGCCGCCGCCATCCATCACGGCCGCGTCGTCGAGCAGAAGACGGGCGAGGGCAAGACCCTCTCCATCGGCCTGGCCGCCTATCTCAACGCGCTCGCCGGCCCGGTGGACGTCCTCACCTTCAACCCCTACCTGGCGCAGCGAGACGCGGGCGAGGTGGGCGAGGTGCTCGAATACCTCGGCATGAAGATCGGCTTCCTCGGCGAGCGCGACGACGCGTTCCTCTTCGACTCGGACCGCAACCTCGAGCGGGGCGGCGCGGACCCCCGGCTGGCGGCCATGGCGCGCGCCCGCGTCTACCGCGAGGCCGACGTCCTCTACGGCCACAACGCGGCCTTCGTCTTCGACTATCTGCGCGACCAGGACGCCGGCGCCGACGCCCTCCAGCTCTCCGCGGGCCGGCGGCGGGCCTTCGCCATCGTGGACGAGGCCGACGCGAACCTGCTGGAGGAGGCGCAGACCGACTACCGCATCGTCGTCGCGCAGGAGAGCGCCCCGCTGCCCTACGAGTACCTCTACGCGCTGACCGCCGGCTGGGAGCCGGGCGTCGACTTCGAGCTGGCGGCGACGGGCGAGGTGACCCTCACCCCCGGCGGCCGCGCCCGGGTCGAGAGCCTGCGCGGCCTGGACGAATCCTTCGCGCGTTGGCCGTATCTCGACGCCTACGCGGTCAACGCTCTCAAGGCCCGGCACGCGCTGCACATCGACCGCGACTACGCCGTCGTGGCCGGCCGCGCGGTCATCCTCGACCCGCACACCGGCTACCTCCTGCACGGGCGCAACTGGGAGGAAGGCCTGCACCGGTTCGTCGAGGTCAAGGAGGGGCTGTGGGGCGCGCCCGATTACCGGCTGGCCTCTCATATCGCGCTCGACAACTTCATGCGGCTCTACGAGAAGAAGTCCGGCATCACGGGCACTTTGGGGACCTCCGACGCGGAGTTCGGCGAGGTCTACGGCCTGAGCGCGGTGCGCATCCCGCCGCATCGGCCCTCCCTGCGCCGGGACCTGCCGGACCGGCTCTACGCCGGCGAGGAGGCCGCGCTCGCCGCCGCGGTCGACGACGCGCTGGCCGCGGCGGCCGAGGGGCGGCCCGTGCTCATCGGCGCGCGGGACCTGGCGCAGTCCGTTCGCGTCGCCGAGGCGCTGCGCCTCAAGGGCGCCGCCTTCGAGCTGCTCAACGGC
Organism: Elusimicrobiota bacterium; assembly: GCA_033875325.1. Lineage (GTDB taxonomy): Bacteria > Elusimicrobiota > Elusimicrobia > UBA1565 > UBA9628 > GWA2-66-18. The sequence continues at coordinate 2,092 of JANRKA010000026.1, forward strand.
GTCCAGGCCAGGTCCGAGGAGGACATCGTCGCGGAGGCGGGGCGCCCGGGACGCATCACGGTCGCGACGCAGCTGGCGGGGCGCGGCACAGACGTCAAACTGCCGGCGGAGGCGCTGGCCAAGGGCGGGCTGCACGTGGTGCTCACGAGCCGCAGCACTTCGCTGCGCGTGGACCTGCAATACCGCGGGCGCGCCGGACGCCAGGGCCAGCCGGGCAGCTCCCGCGTCTTCCTGAGCGCCGACGACGAGTTGTTCGCCGCTCACGCGACCGCCGACGAGCGGGAGAGGCTGGCGGCGCTCGCCGCGCGCGGCGAGGGGCGGGAGCTGACGGGCGCGGACGCCCGGCTCGTGGACCGGGTCCAGGAGCGGGCGGAGGCCGGCGCGGCCGCCGGGCGCGCCGTCTCCCGGCTCAAGGACGCGGCCCTGCAGCCGATCCGCGAGCGTTATTTCCGCATGCGCCGGGAGCTGCGCGAGCGCCGCGTCGTGGGCCGGACGCGGCTGATGGACCGCCTGCATGCCGACTGGGTCGCCTTCATCGCCGAATACGAGGACATCTGGCGCCGGCGGACGGAGGTCGAGGAAGGCGTCTCGGCCCGCGCGCAAAAGCGCTTCGAGGAGCTCGTGGCGCGGCCGCACCGACGGCTGCGCGGACGCTGGCTGCCGTGGCGCGCCGCGTGGGCGGCGGGCACGGTCGTGCCGCGTTTCCTCAACGGCTGGATGTTCTCCCTGTTCGTCAGGCCGCTGCTGCGCGGAGCGTGGTCCGTCGCGGCCTGGGTCCTGGCGCGGGCCTTGAGCGTGCCGGGCGCCGTGCTGCGCGCCGCCCGCCTCGGCTTCCTGGCCCGCCCCGTCCACGCGGCCATCGTCGCCTTGACGCCGCGCGACCCGGCCGCGCGGCTGCGGTCGGGCCGCGTGTCGGCCGCCCAGGGACGGTATCAAGAGGCGGTCGAGCGGTTCGTCGAGGCCCTGAGCCCGGAGCCGGCGCGCGCGCCCGCCGCGCAGGCGCCGCGCTGGCTCACGGGCCTGACGAGCGCCTTCGAGCGGTCGCTGCCGGCGCGTTGGGCGCGGGAGTCGCGGCGCAAGGCCCGGCTGCGCACGGACGCCGAGGCGGTGCGCGGCTTGGCCTGGGCGTACACGGGGGCGGCCCGGGCCGCCCGGGCTCAGGGGCAGTGGCTGCGCGCGGCCGCGCACCTGCGCGTCGTCGCCGACCTGGCGCCGGCGCCGTGGGTGGACAAAGACCTGAGCGAGGTTCAGCGGCGCTTGAGCCCCGACGAGCAGGCCCTGGCCGCCACGACCCTGCCGGAACTCAGGCACGCGTACCTGCACGCGGCGCGCCGCGCCGTGGACGAGGAGGACTTCGCGCGGGCCGACCGCCTGTTCGCGCGCGTGGTCGAGGCCGACCCGTCGTCGGCGGTGGCGCATTACGGCCGCGGCTTCTCGCGGGTCAAGTTGGGGCTGCCGGACGCGGAGGTGCACCTCTTCCGGGGGCTCTATCACGCCATCCTGGAGTCGCGGCAGTTCCACTTCATGCGCGAGAGCTACGCCAAGGCGCTGAGCCGCAGCTTGTCCATGGCGGACTTCGACGCCGCGTTCAAGCCCGGAGGCCGCCGCGTCGGTTACAGCCGCGCCGTCCCGGGCCGCGACGCCGAGCACACCGGCTGGTTGGGCCAACAGCAATACCGGCGCGGGAACTTCGCGGCCGCCTACCGCGCGTTCACCGCGAGCCTGCGTCAGGAGATGTTCGACGCGGACGGCCGCAGCCGCCGCGTGCGCATCGGCCACACCGCCGAGTTCAGCTGGAAAGCGACCCGCGGCAGGGAGTCGGAGCTGTTCGTCGCTCTCGAGAACCTCATCGAGCCCTGAGCGCCCGTCCGCGCGTTCAGTCGGCCCGGGGGACGACGCCGATGCCCGCCTTCACCGTCCCCAGGTCGTAGGCTCCGCCGCGCCCGAAGGTCAGGCCGCGCGTCGGGATACGCGCCAGCCACAGCGGCGTGTCGAGGTCCACGAAGGAGAAACCGCCCAGGCCCGCGGCGAGGTGCGCGGCGCAGCCCATGGCCAGGGGCGTCTCCACCATGCCGCCGATCATCAGTCCCAGGCCCGCGGACTTGGCGATGAGGGCGCAGTCCCAGGCCTCGAGCAGGCCCATCTTCATCAGCTTGAGGTTGAGCACGGCGACGCCGCCGCGGCGCGCCAGCGCGAGGGCGTCCTTGCGTCCGCGCAGGGACTCGTCGGCGGCCACGGGCACCCGGGCCTTGCGCGCGACCTCGGCCAGGCCGTCCCAGTCGTCGGCGTGGGCGGGCTGCTCGAAGAGGGCGACGGGCACGCCGGCGCGGCGCAGGCGGCGCATCAGCGCCAGCGACTCGCGCGGGCCGTAGCCCTGGTTGGCGTCCAGCGTCAGGCGCATCCGCGGGGCCGCGGCGTGCACGGCGCGCACGCGCGCGGCGTCGGCGTCGGGGTCCTCGCCGACCTTGATCTTGATGGTGCGCACGCCCAGGGCCTTGATGCGCCGCGCGGCGGCGTCGGCGGCCTCCGGGCCGACGATGGTCACGGTCACGTCGGAGACGACGCGGCGCTCGGCGCCGCCGAAGAAGGCCGCCAGGGGCATACCCGCGCGCCGCGTCCACGCGTCGAGCAGGGCCATGCCCAGCGCCGCGCGGGCCGCGCCGCCGTCCTTGGGCAGGCGCGCCTCCAGCTCCTCGAGCAGCGGCCGCCAGGCCGCGGCGTCGCGCCCGGTCCAGTCGCGGGACGCGGCGCGGATCTGCCGGAGGGACTTCGCGGCGGTCTCGCCGTTGAAGGCGGGCAGCGGCGAGGCCTCGCCCCACCCCGTCGTGCCGTCGGCCAAGGTCAGGCGGACGAGGACGGAGTCCAGGGCGTGGGCCGTGCCGCCGGCGATGGCGAACGGCTCGGAGAGGGGCACGCGCCAGGGCCGCGCCTCGACCGACCGCACGCGCGTGGCGGCGCTCATCGCAGCTTGGTCACGACGCAGGCGTCGGCGAAAGAGAAGCCGCGCGCGGCGGCGCCGCGTTTGTCGGGATAGAGGTAGAGCTCGTGCGGCGACACGCTGGGGTCGCGGGTCAGGTCGTAGAGCCGCGCGGCGTCCACGGGCACGAAGGAGCGGCCGTCATCGTCGAAGCGGACGTCGGCGCCGGCGTTGCCCTCGTGCAGCCATAGGTCGTCCTGCTTGATGAAGAAGCGGGTGGTCGTGCCGGCCGCGGGCGCGAGGAAGCCCAGCGCTTGGGCGCCCTGGTACACGACGCGGATGAACGCGCCCTGGTCGCGGTTGGCCTGCTCCAGGCGCAGCCCGTCGCCCTCCTCGTCCCAGCGGCCGCGCAGGGCGACCTCGCCCTGGCGCGAGCCCACGATGATGGCGCTGCGGATGCTGAAGTCCTTGTCGAGGGCGAGAGGCTTGGCGGCGCCTTTGCGCGCGCCCAAAGTCACCTCGGCCGTGGCGGCGCCGCAGTCGCGGGAGGGGGCGTCGGGCAGCTCCAGGGCGGGCGGGAGGTCCTTCTCGGAGTGGAAGGCGCCCAGCTCCTTGCGCAGCTCGGCCTCGAACTCGCGGTAGCCGCCCTCGCCGAGGCGGTCGAAGGCGATGCGCCCCTTGGCGTCCACGAGGTAGAGGGCCGGCCAACCCTCGTTGGCGTAGGCCTTCCAGATGCGGCGGTCCTTGTCGAGCACGACGGGGAAGTCGGCCTTGAACAGGGCCATCTGCGCCTTGGCCCAACGCGGGTCGCGCTGCACCTCCAGGTCGGGCGTGAACACGCCGATGACCATGAGGTCGTGGCCCCAGTAGCGGTCGTACCAGCCGCGCAGGGCGGGCATGGCGCGCACCGAGTTGATGGAGGCCAGGTTGAGGAAGGCCACCGCGACGACCTTGCGCCCGCGCAGGCGCGCCAGGCTCAGCGGCTTGGCGTTGAGCCAAGCGGCGTCGGGGGGGAACTCGGGAGCGGCGGGCTTGATGGGCCGGTCGGCGGCCGCCGGGGCGGCCAGCAGCAGCGCCAGCAGCGCGGCCCTCACGCGTCCTCCGCGCGGCGGCCGGTGAGCAAGGTCTCCACGAGCGAGGAGAGTCGCTCGGCGCGGGCCGTCGCGCCGGATTTCTGGTAGATGGAGATGAGGTTGCGCATCATGCGCGCGAGGATGTCGCGCGGGGGGCAGGCGCGCACGTATTCCGGGCGGTAGTCGTAGCCGTTGCGCACGAGCATGCGGCGCACCTCGGCCAGCGTCATCAGGCGCCCCTTGCGGAAGCAGTCCACGAACAACGGCTCGCCCGCGCTGCGGAAACCCGCGAGGAAGTGCCCGGGCGTGCCCACGCCGTAAAGCGGCAGCTTCAGGCGTTTGGCCAGGAGCAGGTAGAGGATGGTGAGGGTGACCGGGATGCCGCGGCGCGTGTCGATGACGCGGGTGAGGTAGCTGTTGTCCGGGTCGTAGTAGTCGGCCTCGTTGCCCGCGAAGCCCAGCGACTTGTAGAGGTGCTCGGAGAGGCGGCGCGCGCCGCCTTCGACGTCGTCGTCCGGGAGGTCCTCGGACACCGCCTTGGCGACGCGGTCGAGCCAGGCGCGGTAGGCGCCCAGGTCCGCGCCCGGGTGGCCGAAGCGCGAGACGAGGAACGCGCCCTCCTCCAGGTCCGGCGCGGGGGAGGCGGCCAGGCGCGCGAAGTCGGCCTCCAGCGCGCGGAAACGCAGCTCCTCGGCCAGCTCCGCGGCGCGCTGCGCCAGCGGCACGGCGGGCGAGGCGCGGCGCAGCTCGTCGAGGAACGGCAGGGCGCGTTCCCCTTGCTCGAGGATGCGCGCGCGCACCAGCCCGAGGCTGCGGGGGTCCTCGTCGTCCAGCAAGTCGATGAGGTGGCGCAAGGCGGCGTCGTCGAGGCTCACGCCCGGATTGTAGCTGCAGGGGGACTTCACCGCAAGGCCTCCGGTGTGACGGAGCGTTTCTGGGGCCGACGCCGGGCGGCGCGTGGGTCCAAGGACCGTTCTCCGGCCGCGCGGGGCGTGGGATAATGCCTTACCCCCGCCTTTCCAGGAGACCCCCGATGAAAGCCTTCGCCGCCGCCGTCATGCTCGCCGCCGTCTCGGCCCACGCCGAGCCCGTGACGCCTGCCGCGCCCGCCCAGCCGCGGCCGCGCCTCGTCGCGTTCTTCTCCTCGGCGCTCGGCCCGGAGACCGTGCTCCAGTTCGCCCAGTGCGCGGACTCGCCCGCCGACTTCGTCTACGCGCTCGATTTCTCCTGGTCCTTGGCGGAGCAGGGCATCACCGTGGGCTGCCTCGACGGCCGCGGCGAGCCGAACACCACCACCATCCGCATGGACCGCTACAACCGCGGCCGCGCCGTGCCCATCGAGGTCGTCCAGGTGGACATCGGTCCCGACCTCTACCAGCTCTGGGAGGGCCGCCCGGGCGCCAACGCCGACTATTTCGTCGGCGAGCTCGACGCGGACAACGCGCGGCGCGCCATCGCCGCGGCCGCCGCCTCCGTGCGCCAGGCGCGCGCGGCCGACGCCGCCATGCGCGCGGCCGAGGAACTGGGTCTGCCCTGCCCCTGACGCGCCTCACCCTCGACGAGAATTGATATAAGGGGGGCATGAGCGCTCCCCGTCCGCACGAGGCGTTGGCCGTCCTGCGCGCCGCCGAGGACCTCGCTTCCGCCGACCCGTCCGGGGTCCTCGGCGTGCTCGCCACCCTCGTCACGCTGGACGGGGCCGCGGCCGAGCGCTCCGGCGCCATGCTCCTGCTGGGCGACGAGACCGTGGCGGCCCTGCCCGGCGTCACCCCGCTGGCCGCGGTGCCCGCCGCGCTGCGCGAGGGCGCGGAGGCCGCGTTGGCGCAGGGTTCGCCCCGCCTCGTCGAGCTCGACCTCGCCGAGGACGACGCCTTGTTCGGCGCCGGCGGCCTGCTCGGACGCGCCGAGGTCTGGCTCGAGCCGCTCGACGGCGCCCTGCGCGAAGCGCTGCGCCCGTGGCGCGAGGCCCTGCTGCAGGGCGACGGCGCGGTCATCGAGTGCGTCCTGGCGGGGCCGGCGGCCGGCCGGCGCCGCCTGCTCGGCCCCGACGACGAGGAGGCGCGCGAGTGTTGGCGCGCCGAGGAGCCCGAGCTCGAGGAGACCGCGTCCGGCGGGCGCGTCTCGCGGGTGTTCCGCGCCCCGTACGCGCCCATGGGCAAGGCCCTCCTGTTGGGCTCCGGCGACGAGATCCGGCGCCTGGCGGGCCTGCTCGACGGCCTCGGCTTCGTCGTCACCGTCGCCGACCCGCGTCCCGGCCGCCTGCGCGGGGAGGGCTGGGACCGCGCCCGCTGGCGGCTCGTGGAGGGGGGCTGGGAGGCGGCCCGCCTGGCCTGCCGGCCGGACGAGTCCACCTCCATCGTCGTCGGTCTGCGCTCGCACGCGGAGGACCTCAAGGCGCTCAAAGGCGCGCTGCTGAGCCCGGCGCGTTACGTGGGTCTGGCCGGGCCGGCGGCGCGCGGCGCGCGCCTGCTCGCCGAGCTGCGCGAGGCCGGCGTGGAGGCCGCCCCGGGGGTCCTGTCGGCGCCCGCCGGGCTCGACATCGGCGCGGAGGCGGCCGAGGAGACCGCGCTCGCGCTCGCCGCGGAGATCCTCGCCGTGCGCGCCGGCCGACGCGGAGGCCGTCCCGGCCGACTGCGCCCGCTGGGCTCCTCTCCGTCCCAGCGCAAAGGCGGCGTGCGCATCCCGGGCCTGGTGCTCGCGGCCGGCCGCGGCAAACGCTTCGGCGCCGTGTCCAAGCTGCTCGCCGACGTGGACGGCCAGCCCGTGCTGCGGCACGTGGTGGAGGCCGCGCTCGCCGCCAAGCTCGACCCCGTCATCGTCGTGTTGGGGGCCGGGGCCGAGGCCGGGCTGCAGGCCATCGAAGGCCTCGACGACGAGCGCCTGCGCGTGGTGTTCAACCCGTCCTGGAAGTCGGGCAAGGCGTCCTCCATCGAGACCGGCCTGCGCGAGGTGCCGCCCGACGCGCCGGGCGTGGTGGCCCTGCTGGGCGACATGCCGCGCGTGCCCACCTGGCTCATCGAGCGCGTGCGTTCCGAGTTCGAGTTGTCAGGCCGCCTCGCCTTCCCGGTGTTCCCCGGGCCCGACGGCCCGGTCAAAGGCCATCCCACCGCCTACCCGCGCGAGTTGTTCGGCGAGGTGGGGCAGTTGGTGGGCGACGACACGGCGCTGGAGGCCGCGCGCCGCCATTGGACCGAGGCCGTCAAGATACCGCTCGAAGACGGGCGCACCCAGGCCGACATCGACACGGCCGCCGACCTCGAGTTGCTGAAGGTCCGTCCCGACGCCCAAGGCCGCCTGCTGTAGGCCAGGGCTCGTCATTTTCATCAGTATAGGGGGGACTGGAATATCCCCGGCCGCGGGGTTATGCTAGGGCCATGCGGCGCGCGTCCGTATTTCTCGCCTTGGTCCTGTCGGCCGCGCCCCTGAGGGCCGACGACTCCGTGTACGCCGGCGACGATAACTACGCCCGCCTGCGCCAACTGCTGACACCGCTCGAACTCGCCATCCTGCCCGGCCGCGAGGGCGTGACCTGGGAGCACATGGCGGACCCCTCGAAACAGGCGGTTTACCATGCCGCGCACGCGGCGGCCCTGGCGGCCTTGGACGCGTCTCCCCCGGACTACCAGCGAGGCGTGGCCGAGGTGGCGACCCTGCGCGCGGAGGTGCTGGAACCCACCATCCGGGCCTACCTGAGCTCCAGCGAGGAAGCGGCGCGCGGCGACGCGCCGCTGACCGCCTTCGAGACCGGCGCCTTGTCCTCCTACCTGCTGTTCTGGCACCCCGCCCCGCGCGCGGCCGACGCGCCGCTGCCGCCCGCGCGCGACGGCCGCGC
>JANRKA010000027.1:0-5673 GCA_033875325.1 Elusimicrobiota bacterium
GCCCTGGATCTCCTCGGAGTTGGTGGAGGCGTAGGCGTGGATGCGGCCGCCCTTGCCGCGGATGACCTCCATCACGTCGGTGAGGAAGTGCTCCTTCTTGGGGCCCTTGGCGCCGATCTCCTTCAAGCCCTGCTGCAGCGCCTCGAGCTCGAAGACGTAGGCGCCGGAATTGACCTCGGAGATGCCGAGCTCCTTGGGGCTGGCGACGGACTCCTCGACGATGCGCTGGACCTCGCCGAGCGCGCCGCGCACGATGCGGCCGTAACCCTTGGGGTTGGGCACCTTGGCGGTCAGCAAGGTGGCCTGGCCCTTGAGCTGCTCGTGGGTCAGCGCCAGGTTGTAGATGGATTCGTAGGTCAGCAGCGGGGTGTCGCCGCACATGACCATGGCGGTCTTGAATTTTTTGAGGAACGGCAGGGACTCCAACACCGCATTTCCCGAGCCCATGGCCTTCTTCTGCGTGATGAACTGGATGGGGCGGGTGATGCCGATGGACTTGGCCATCTCGATGGTGCGGGCCTTGACCTCGTCGGCCTCGTGGCCGATGACGACGCCGATGGCGCCGGGCTTGAGAGCGTTGGCGATGCGCAGGACATAGAAGAGCATGGGGCGGCCGCCCACGTGGTGGAGCACCTTGGGGATGGACGACTCCATGCGCGTGCCCTGGCCCGCGGCCAGGACGAGCACGCACAGCTTGTCTTGTCCCTTCTTCCCGTTCACGCTCATTCGTTTCGACTCCTCAGATCCGTGGTTCCCAGGCCTGGATTCGAACCAGGAATAACGGATTCAAAGTCCGCTGTGTTACCATTACACCACCTGGGAGTTGGCGCCGGAACCCGCGGGTTTGGCCTTGCGGACCTCCGCCTCGTAGCAGGCGAAGACGGCCTTCTCCAGTTCCGACCGGAAATCGACGGTGATCGGGTGCGCGACGTCCTTGTACGCCCCGTCGGGCATCTTGCGAGAGGGCATGCACAGGATGAGGCCCTTGTCGCTCTCGATGACCTTCATGTTCCGCACGACGAAGCAGTGGTCGAAGGTGACCGTCGCGAAAGCCTTCAGCTTGTCTTCGTTGCGCAGGTGGACGCGGACTTCCGTGATCTCCAAGGGCGCTCAACCGAGACAACTGGTCAGATAGACTTTCCAGGGATAACCTTTCAGTCGTCCCACGACGCGTTCACCCTCGGCATGCGACGAGACGAAACCGAACACCGATGAGCCCGAGCCCGACATGCGCACGCCTTCGGCCCCCGCGGCGGCTAAGATGCGGCGGGCCTGCCCGATCTCCGTCATTACCGGCAACTCCGCCGCTTCCAGGCGGTTGAACAGGAACCCCCCCCATTCCTCGACGGGGCGGCCCCTCTTCAAGCTGACGAGCAGTTTATGAAGTTGGGACCGTCGTGTCAACAAGTCGGCCCTCGACCGGGGCGGCAAGGCGGAATAAACCGGGCCGGTCGGGGACCCGACGCCGGGCCAGGCCAGGACCATGTAAGGCAAGGATTTCTCAATCTTTATCGGCTTTAATCGGTCTCCGATGCCCGTGCCCAGGCAGAAGTTGGCCGGGTGGAGGAAAAAGGGGACATCGGCTCCCAATTTCTTCGCGATTTTCCTCAACTTTTCCATGCGCGGGCCGGTCGGGGCCATGTCGTAGAGCTTGAGCAGCCCCAACAAGGTCCCGGCGGCATCCGAGGACCCGCCGCCCAACCCGGCGCCCATCGGGATGCGTTTGATGAGCCGGATCTTCACGCCCTGGCCGATACGGAAGGCGCGGAAAAACGCCGTGGCCGCCTTGAGCACGAGGTTGTCCGGCCCGGCCGACAAGGTCTCCGCGCCCAACTCGTCGGCGATCTCGAGCTCCGGGCGGCCCGACATGTTCGCCTCCATCTCCAAGACGTCGTAGATGTTGATCTTGGCGAACAGCGTCGCGAGCGTGTGGTAGCCGTCCTTGCGTTTCCCGGTCACTTCCAGGAAGAGGTTTATCTTCGCCGGGCACTGCACCTTTATCACGGCGCCTCCGCCGGCTCGAACTCGACCTTGGGCTCGGGGCAGACCAAGGCCAGCTCCCAGAAACGGCCCTCGGCGGACAAGGTCCGCGGCGCGCGGCGCGCGCCGGAGCGGACGAAGTCGAACAGGGACACCGCGGGCGCGCCTTCGGCCTGGATGGAGCGCGCCAAGGCCTGCTCGCCCAGGTCGGCGCGCCAGCCCGCGCGCTCCAGGGAACGGCGGCCCCAGCCGCGCGTGAGCTTGGCGGGGCCGGGCGCGAAGGCGCCGCCCGACAAGGCGCTCGACACCGCGGCGAACAGGCCGTGCGCGGCCTCCTCGACCTGCTCGACGGGCACGCCGTCCACGGCGAGGCGGTCCATGGCGAAGCCGCCGTCGTCGAGGCGCGCGCGCCACGCCGTCGAGAACATCGGCCCCAGCAGCTCGAAGGACAATTCGCCCGGCGCGCGCCAGGTGAACAAGGCGCGGTGGGTGAGCCCGCGGCCCGCGATCTTGCCGCGCAGCTCGCAGAGCCCCGCGTAGCGCTTGAGCCCGCCCTGCGTCAGCGCGAGGTGGCGCCGCCACGCCTCGCCCAGCGACGCCTCGTCCCAGTCCTTCTGCAGGGCGTCGGCCGCGGCGCCGGCCTTGGCCAAGCCGTGGCTCTGCGCCAGGCGCCACGCCCGCCACGCCCCGGTCTCGTCGCCGGCGGCGTTGCGCGCCGAGGCGAGGTGGTCGAGCAAGGTCGGGTCGTCGGGGAGGGAACGCGTCGCGGCCTCGAGCTGAGCCACGGCCTCCGTCGAGCGGCCCTGCTTGTGCAGGACCCAGCCCAGGGAGTCGCGGAAGGCCGCGCTGTAGGGCTCGACGGCCACCGCGCGGCGGATGAGGGCCTCGGCCTCGTCGAGCTTCAGGCCGCGGTCGGCCAACGCGTAGCCCAGGTAGTTGAGCGCGGTCGCGTCGTCGGGCCGCTCGTCGATGAGGCGGCGGAACTCGGGCTCGGCCTCCTCGACGCGGCCCATCTTCTCGAGTATGGTCGCCAGCTGCCAACGCGCGTCGCGGTCGGCGGGTTTGACCGCCAGCACCTCGCGCAGCAGCTCGACGGCCTTGGCGTGTTCGCCCAGGTCGTCGTGGCCGAGCGCGAGGTAGAAGCCGATGCGGTCGTCCTTGGGCCAGCGCGCCCGCGCCGCGGAGAGCGCCTTCATGGCCTCCTTGATGCCGCCGGACTGCAGGAGGTAATGCCCCAGGCGCAGGTGAAGGGTCGCGTCGTCCTTGAGCGCGGCGCTGTCCTTCAGCACGGCCGCCGCCGCGGCGAAGTCCCCGCGGCGCTCGGCGTCGGAGGCCAGCCACGAGCAGGCCGCCGCGTCGTCGGGCCGCTTCTCCTTCAACCGCTTGAAGGTGTCGCGCGCCGCGTCGAGGTCGCCGGCCAGCGCCTCCAGCTCCCCGATGCGCGCCCAGAGCTCGTATTCCTCCGGCTCGACGGAGAGCACCCACCGGTACTCGGCGATGGCCGCGCGCGTGTCGCGCAGCACCTCATAGACCTGGCCGAGCATGAGCCGCGCGGGCGCCGACTCGCCGTCGTCGAGCGCGATGGCGCGCCGCAGCTTCTCGGCCGCTTCGGGATACTTCTCCTCCTGCGCGTCGAGTTTGCCCAGCTCCAGCCAGGTCGCCGCCGCCTGCTCCGGGTCGTCCTTGAGGAACTTCGTCAGGATGGCGCGCGCGCGTTTGGGGTCCTTGGGCGCGACCAGCTCGACGAGCCCGAAGACGGTGTCGGCGTTTTTGGGGTCGAGCTCCAGCGCCTTTTCCAGGGACTTCTCCGCCTCGGGGATGCGGCCCTTGGCCCACTGCACGCGGCCGAGCGCGAGCTGGGACTTGGCGTCTTTGGGCGCCAGCTCGAGCCGCCGCCGCGCCCACTTCTCCGCGCGCTCCCAATCCTCGACCTCGAGCGCGAGCTCCGCGGCCTCGCCGGCCAGGAACGCCGACTGGGGGTCGAGCTCCAGCGCCTTCTCGAACTCCGCCAGCGCCTCGGCGTACGCCCCGCGCCTCTCCAGCAAGGTCGCGCGCAGGTAATGCCGCTGCGCCTCCTGCCCCCCCGCCGCCTCGGTGGGCGCGGCGGCGGCCGGCAACGCGAGCAGGACGGCGAGCAGTGACGCGAACAAGCGGCCGATTATAGCTTTAACAAGTCGAGGTCCATCAGCACGGCCGCGGAACCGTCCGCGTAGAACTTCGGGCGCCAGCCGACTTCCTTGGCGCCGGCGGCGACGTAGAAGCTCCAGGCGCGGCGGTTCTTCTGCGACACCTCGAGGGTGAGCGACGCGGCGCCGCGGCGGCGCGCCTCCTCGACGAGGAAGGCCCACAATACGCGCCCCAGGCCCAGGCCGTCCTCGGCGACGACGAAGTCGAGCAGGCGGCACTCCTTCTCGACGAAACGCGCCACCGCGTAACCCGCGACCCCGTCGTCGTCGGTGACCACCGCGAAGAGGGCGTCCTCGCGCGCGAGCTCGGCCGCCAGGCCGCGCCGCGTCCACGCGGTCGGCGAGCGCACGGCCGCCAGGCCGCCCGCGGCGTCCACGTCGTCGGCCGTCGCCAGTCTAGCGCCGATTCTTCTCATAACCCGCGGGCTTGAGGTAGAAGGGCTCGAAAGGCGGGAAACGCCGCGCCTTCAACGCCCGGCGCGCCGCCGGCAGCAGGTCCTCGGCCGTGGTCTCGCGCAGGTCCTTCTGCCCGGTCCACGCCTCCGGCGCCGTCCATTCGGCCTTGCCCGCCGCCTTCAGGGCGCCGTCCTTGGCCCGCCTGAAGCGCTGGTGATACACCTCGCCTTTCCAGCCGGGCAGGACGCCCGTGACCACCGCGCCTTCGCGGCGCTCCGCCTCGGCCTCCAAACGACTGATGGCCACCGCCGGTATCTTCAGCGCGTAACCCAAGGTCGAGGCGAAGGACAGGCCGATGCGGATGCCGGTGAAACGCCCCGGCCCCGACGCCGCGACGACGGCGTTGAGGTCCTTCAAGGCGAGTTTCGCCTTCTTCAGCGCCGCGTCCACCGCCGGCCACAGGTGGTCCTCGTGTCCGGCCGCCGCCCGGCGCGAGACGCGATAGACCTTGCCTTTCCTCTCCACCGCGACGCTGAGCGCGTCGCCGGTCGCGTCCACCGCGAGCAGGTTCACGCCAGTTTCCCCACGAGCGCCTTCGCCCGCGCGCCGCGGGCCTTGAAGACGAGTTTGCGCCCGGCGCGCGCGTGCGCCAGGCGCACCTCCAGGCGCTCCTTGGGCCAGCCGTCCGCCGCGGCGCCGGGCCATTCGACGACGACGGCGGCCTTCGGGTCGCGCAGCAGGTCGTCGAGCCCGACCTCGCTGGGGTCCCCGTCGGCCAGGCGGTACATGTCGAGGTGATGCACGGTCAGGCGTTTGCCCCGATAAACATGGGCGAGCGCGAAGGTGGGGCTCGACACGCGGCCTTTGAAGCCCGCGCCGCGCGCCACGCCGCGGGTGAAGGTGGTTTTGCCCGCGCCCAGCTCGCCTTCGAGCAGGACGAGGTCGCCGGGCGCCAGGAGGCGGCCCAGGCGCGCGCCGACGGCTTCGGTGTCTTCCGCGGTGGCGGTGAACATGGCGCCGGTCAGAGCGCGGCGAAGGCCCGCGGCAGGTAGTCCACGAGGTCGGTGGAGGTCACGGCGTAGGCGGTGAGCTCCTTCTCCGCGGCGTCGCC
>JANRKA010000028.1:0-15318 GCA_033875325.1 Elusimicrobiota bacterium
CTGCCCGGCCACGCGGCCCCCGCCGAGGTGGAGTCGGCGCGGCGCGCCGCGGCCGCCGCCTTCGGGCACGCGGCCGTCGCGGACCTGCCCGCGGGCGTGCTCGTCGTCGGCTCGCCGCGGCCCGTGGTCACCGACCCCGCCGCGCTGGCCGAGCGCCTGCCCGTGGCCGCGCGCCTGGGTTGGGAGCCGGCCGAAGTGCTCGCCAAAGGCGTGGTCTGGCGCGCGGGCGGCGCGGGTAATTGATAGAATCCAAGGGCGTGAAGCGTTTCCGCTTCGGCTGGTACGGCGACGGCGGCCTCGGCGAGAAGATGATCCAAGCCATCCTCTCGGGGCGCAAGACCGCCACCGCCTGCCCGGCCTACGACCCCGAAGACGCCGACCTCAAGGCCGGCGACGAACTCGAGCTGGTGGACAAACACGGCAACGTGCGCGGCCACCTGGTCGTCGTCGCCGTCGAGCTGCGCCCGTTCTCGTCCTTCGACGACGCGCTCGCCGCGCGCGAGGGCGTCACGCTGCAGGAGCTCAAGGACAAGCTCAACTTCGCCAACGGCCGACAGATACGGGATTCCGAGGAGATGCGGGTCGTGCACTTCCGGACGGTCTCCGGCGGCAAGGTCCGGCTCTGATGCAGGACTCCCGCGAGTTGGTCCGCGCCTTCTCCGCCGTGGTGGCCGCGCTCGCCCCGCTCGACCCCGAGTCGCGGCGCCGCGTCATCGAGGCCGTCCATTCCATGCTGCCCATCGGCGCGGGACGAGGGCAGGGCGGCGACCGCGCGGGCGCCCGCGCGCCCGCCAAGCGGCGGCGCTGATGCGCCTGCACGTCGTCACCTTCGGCTGCCAGATGGCGCTCGCCGAGGGCGAGGAATTGGCCGCGCCGCTGAAGGCCCGCGGGTTCACGACGGTGGACGCGCCCGAGGACGCCGACGCCGTCGTGCTCAACACCTGCACCGTGCGCGAGAACGCCGAGCACAAGGCGCTCTCCCTCATCGGGCGCCTCAAGGAGTGGAAGGACGCCCGCCCCGAGCGCGTGCTCATCGTCGCGGGCTGCGCGGCCGAGCGGCTCGGCGACTCCCTGCGCAAGCGTTTCCCGCACGTGGACCTCGTGGTCGGCGCCAAGTCCATCGAGGACTACCCGCGCGTCGTGGACGAGGCGCTGTCGGCGCGTTTCGACGCGCTCGCCGAGGGCCGCCAAGCCTTCGGCGCCGACGAGACCGCCGTCCCCGTGGGCTGGGGCTCGGCGGTCTCCGCGCACGTCACCGTCATGCGCGGCTGCAACTACTCGTGCTCCTACTGCATCGTGCCCAGCGTGCGCGGCCGCGAGCTCTATCGCTCCTGGGACGCGGTGCTCGCCGAGTCCGCGGCCAAGGTCGCGGCGGGCGCGCGCGAGCTCGTCCTGCTGGGACAGACGGTCAACAGCTGGCGCGAGGGGGACAAACGGTTCCCCGACCTGCTGCGCGCGGTGGGCGCCTTGCCCGGGCTGCTGCGCCTGCGCTTCGAGAGCCCGCACCCCTTCTTCATGAACGACGACATGGCGCGCGCGATGGCCGAGACGCCGGCCGCGCGCGGCCTGCTGCACGTGCCTCTGCAGTCGGGCTCCGACCGCGTGCTCGCCTTGATGAAGCGCCACTACACCGGCGCGCAGTTCCTGGAGAAGGCCGCGCGTCTGCGCGCCTTCCTGCCCGAGATTGAACTCTCGACGGACATTATCGTAGGATTCCCGTCGGAGACCGAGGCGGATTTCGAGCGCACGTTGGAGCTCGTCGCGGCCTTCAAGCCGGCCTGGTCCTACACCTTCAAGTATTCGCCGCGGGAGGGGACCGAGGCCGCGCGGACGCCGGACGACGTGCCCGCGGCCGTCAAGGAAGCGCGGCTGGCGCGGCTCAACGCGTTGTGCGACGCGCTCACCGCGGACGCGCTGAAGGCGCGGGTCGGGACGGTCGTCGAAGCGCTCGACGAGCAGGGCGGGTTCGGCCGCACGGCGGACGGCTTCAAGATTTCGTGGACGGGAACGCGGGCGCCGGGACGGCTCGTGAAGGTGCGCGTGTCGCACGCCGGACCGAGGACTTTGAGAGGGGAGGCCATCTGATGAGCAAGGAAGGAGCGGAACGGCGCCGGCACCGGCGCTTCAGCATCGTCGAGGGCATGATCGAGCCCATCACCTTGGAGCTCGACGGAGCCGACGAGGCCCATAAGAAGCAGCCGGCCATCCTCACCGACCTCTCCGCGGGCGGCATGTCCCTTCTCATGTTCATGGCCCCGCCGTCCACCAAGTCCTTCCAGATGACGCTGTCCATCCCGGGCCTCGACGGCGTGCCCATCCAGGCCTCGGTGGTGCGCGTCAACAAGAAGGGCGACACCTACTCCGTCGGCCTCTCCTTCGAGAAGATCGGCCGCGACGCGGTCAAGCGCATCGAGAAGATGGCCGACGACAGCGCGGACTGCCAGACGCGCACGGCGTTGGGACTGCCCGACGCGTGCGGCGACGACTGCCCGTTCCACTCCCTGTTCACGGCGAAGGGCAAGTCCTCCAAGAAGAAGTGATCGTCCTCGCCGGGCCGACGGCTTCGGGCAAGTCCGCGCTCGCCGTCGCCCTGGCCGAGCGCCTCGGCGCGGAGATCGTCTCCGCGGATTCGCGGCAGGTCTACCGCAAGCTCGACGCGGGGACCGCGAAGCCGACCGCCGAGCAGCGGCGGCGCGTCGCGCACCACCTGCTCGACTTGGTCGAGCCTTCCGAGGCCTACGACGCCGGCCGGTTCGTCCGCGACGCCCGCGCCGCGCTCGAAGCCATCGCCGCCCGCGGCAAGCGAGCCATCGTGTGCGGGGGGACCGGTCTCTACCTGAAGGCGCTCCTCGAGGGCCTCGCGCCGCTGCCGCCGCGCGACGAAACCGTGCGCCGGCGCCTGGCGAAGCTCGACGCCTCCCAACTGCACGCGCGACTGAGCAAGGCCGACCCCGCGGCGGCGGCCGGCATCCCGCGCGGCAACACGCAGCGCCTCGTGCGCGCGCTCGAGGTGCTCGAGCTGACCGGCAGGCCCATCTCCGCGCACTGGGCCGCCGGCCGCGCGCACGGCGTCGCGGCGGAGGCCGTGCTCGTGCTGGAGCTCGACAAGGCGGCGCTCGACGCGCGCATCGAGCGGCGCGCCGAGGCGATGTGGCCCGCCATGCTCGACGAGGTCCGTTGGCTCGTGCCCAAGGAGCACGACGGCTCCGAACCCGGCTTCACCAGTCTCGGCTACCCGCAGGCGCTCGCCGCCGCGTCCGGGCGCAAGGACCCCGCCGCCATGCTCGACGAGATGACGGACAAGACCGTGCAATACGCCAAGCGGCAGCGGACCTGGTTCCGCGGCCAGCTGCCGGACGCGACGCGGCTCGACGCCGCGTCGAAGACCCTGCTCGACGACGCCCTCGAGGCCCTCCATGAGAAAGCCGCCCGCTCCTGACCGCAGCGTCGCGCCCGCCGGCTACCTGGCCGCGGGCCTGTTCGTCTCCGGCGCCTGCTCTCTCGTCATCGAGCTCGCGGCCGCGCGGCTCATCGCGCCCTACTACGGCACCTCGCTGCACGTCTGGTCCGCGGTCATCACGGTGACCATGGTCGCGCTCGCGGTCGGCTACGCCTGGGGCGGCCGGCGCGCCGACCGCGACCCTCACCTCCTGCTCTTCGCGCGCCTGCTCACGGCCGCGGGCCTGACCACCGCGGCGCTGCCCTGGCTGCGCGGCCCCGTGCTCAAGAGCTCCGCGGCCCTCGGCGTCTCCGCCGGCGCCGTCGTCAGCGCCGCGGCTCTCATCGGCCCGGTGCTCGTGCTGCTCGGCGCGCTCGGGCCGCTCGTGGCGCGGCTGCGCGCGGCCGGCGCCTACGAGGTCGGCCGCCGCTCCGGCGACGCGTGGGCGGTGTCCACCGCGGGCAGCGTGTTCGGCGCGGCGCTCGCGGGCTTCGCGCTGGTCCCGCACCTGCCCCTGCCGCGCATCCTCCTGGGCACCGCCGCGGCCCTGCTCGCGCTGGGCGCCTGGGGCTCCTGGCTGGCGACGCGGCGAGCGCCGCTCGTGCCCGCCGGCGCCTTCGCCGCGGCCCTTCTGATGGCCGCGCGCCCGACGCCCGCGCCGCGCGAGCCGGTCTTGTTCGCGGCGGAGACACGCTACGGCCGCCTCACCGTCGCGGAGTTCAACGGCAAACGCATGCTGCTCATGGACGGCGCGAGCCAGTCCACCATGCGCGTGGCCGACGGCGAGACCTCCTCGCCCTACGTGCACGGACTGGAGTGGGCCGCCGCGGCGCGCCCGCGCGCCGCGAGCGCGCTCGTCATCGGGCTGGGCGGAGGGGGGCTCGTGCGCGGGCTGCAGCAGCGCGGCCTGGGCGTGGACGCCGTCGAGCTGGACCCGGGCGTGGTCGCCGCCGCGCGCGACTGGTTCGGGCTCGACCCGAAGACGCGCGTCATCGTGGGCGACGGCCGGGCCGCGCTCTCGTCGGGCGGCCCCTGGGACCTGGTCTTCCTCGACGCCTTCGGCGCGGAGAGCCCGCCCGCGCACCTCTTCACGCGCGAAGCCTTCCTGCAGGCGCGCGCGGCGCTCTCGCCCGGCGGCGCGTTCGCGGTGAACCTGGTCACGGCCGTGGACGGCCGCGACGACCGCGCGTGGCGCTCGGTGCGGCGCACGCTCGCCGAGGTCTTCCCGCACGTGCGCGCATTCGTGGGCAGCGACCCCTCCGAGGGGCTGGCCAACGTGCTCTTCTTCGCCTCCGAGGCGCCGCTCGAGGCCCCCGCGTCGGCCGCGCGCCCCGCCGCGCGCGAGGCCGTGGCGGAGATGCTCTCCCGCGAGCTGCCGGCCGGCCCGCCGCATGAGGGCGGCGCGCTGCTGCTCACCGATGACCACGCGCCGTTGGAAGCCCTGCTGTCGGCCAGCGCGCTGCGCTGGCGCCGGCTCATCCAGCGCGCCGTGCCCGAGGACCTCCTGCTTTGAGGAAGGCCCAGGAGACGCGCGCGCCGGCGGAGCGCGTCGTCCTCGTCGGCGTCGGGCCCAAGTCGCAGACCGAGCTCATCCGTTCCTCGCTCGCCGAGCTGCGCCGGCTCACCGAGACCGCCGGGGCGGTCGTGGTGGGGGAGGCCACGCAGGCGCTCGCGCGCTTCAGCCCCGCGACTCTCGTGGGCCAGGGCAAGGTCGCCGAGATCGGCGGCATGTGCCGCGGGCTGCGCGCCGGCACGGTCGTCTTCGACGTCGAGCTGTCGCCCGGCCAGCAGAAGAACCTGGAGAAGGCCCTGCCGCGCACCAAGATCGTGGACCGCACGCGCCTCATCCTCGACATCTTCGCGCGCCGCGCGCGCACGAGCGAGGGACGCCTGCAGGTCGAGCTGGCGCAGCTCTCCTACATGCTCCCGCGCCTGACCGGCGCCTGGCGCGAGTTCTCCCAGCAGGCCGGCGGCATCGGCACGCGCGGCCCCGGCGAGCGCAAGCTCGAGTACGAGCGGCGCCACATCCAGCAGCGCGTCAAGCACCTCAAGGCCGACTTGGAGCGCGTGCGCGACGCGCGCCGCCTGCGCCGCGAGCGCCGCGCGGCCGTGCCCGTGCCGCAGGTCGCTCTCGTGGGCTACACGAACGTGGGCAAATCCACCTTGCTCAACGCGCTCGTGGGAGAGTCCGCGGTGTACGCCGACGACAAGCTCTTCGCCACCCTCGACGCGACCGCGCGCCGCGTGCGCCTGCCCGACGGCGGCTGGGCCGTGTTCAGCGACACCGTGGGCTTCATCCAGCGCCTGCCCACGACCTTGGTCGCCGCGTTCCGCTCCACGCTCGAGGAGGTCGAGGCCGCCGACGTCCTGCTCGTGGTCCATGATGCCTCCTCGCCCGAGCTCAAGGAGCAGCACGCCTCGGTGGAAGCGACGCTCGCCGAGCTCGACACCGCCGGCATCCCGCGCGTCGAGCTGCTCAACAAGGCGGACCGCCTCGACGCCGCGGCGCGCGCCGACCTCGCGCGCCGCCACCCCGGAGCCGTCCTGCTGTCGGCCGAGACCGGCGCGGGCATCGCCGAGGCGCTCGAGCGCGCGCAGGCGGCGCTCGCCGACCGCTGGCTGCTGCGCGAGCTCGACCTGCCCTCCGAGAAGTCCGCGCTGGCCCCGAAGCTCTACGAGAGCGCCCAGGTCCTGGGGCGAGCGCCCCGGGGCTCGGGCTTGCGTTACCGCCTGCGCGTGACCGCCGAGAACTGGAAGCGGCTGCAGTCCCTCATCGGATGAGCGACTACGTCGGCAAGACCTTCCTGCTGGGCCTGTCCTTCGCGGACGAGACCGGCGCGGTCGTCGAGAAGGTCCAGGTCTACGGCAGGGCCGTGCGCGTCACCGAAGCCGAGGGGGTCGTCGTCCGCCTCGACGGCGACGACGAGGAGTACCGCCTGCCCAAAGGCGTCAAGATCCTGCCCGCCCCGAAGGGCGAATACGTGCTGCTCTCCTCCGCCGAAGTCATCACCGACCCCGACTACCTCGCCGCCTGGACCATCCACCCCGCTTGACGCGGGCGTGAAGTATGGTAGGATTCCGTAGTAATTAATGAGTGAATTCCAAGACGCCGGCCTGCTCACGCTGGGCTATCTCGCGGGCGGAATCCCGACGGGTTACCTCGTCGTCAAGAAGCTCAAGGGCGTGGACATCCGCACGCTGGGCTCGGGCAACCCCGGCACGGCCAACGTGTACCGCAACGCCGGGAAGCTGGCGGGGGGCATCACCTTGGTGGTGGACGCGCTCAAGGGTTTCCTGCCGGTCTGCCTGAGCCTGGCCTGGGAGCCGCGCCGCCCGGAGCTCGCCATCGCGGTGGGCGCGGCCGCCATCGTCGGCCACAACTGGACGCCTTTCCTCGGCTTCAAGGGGGGCAAAGGCGTGGCGACCTCCGCCGGCGTGTTCCTCGCGCTGATGCCGGGTCCGATGCTCGCCTGCGCGGGAGTCTTCCTCGCCGCGGTGAGGTACTCCGGGCACATCTCCGTGGGCTCGATGACGGGCGCCGTCGCGCTGCCCGTCGCCGCCGTCCTCCTGCGGGCCAAAACCGCCTACTGCGTCGCCGCGGCCGTCTCTGCCGCCCTCATCATCTACAAACACGTCCCCAACATCCAGCGCTTGCGCAAGAACAAGGAGCTCGGCATCCATGGCCCCTCGGCCTGACGTCTGCGTGCTCGGCGGCGGCCTCTGGGGCACGGTGCTCGCCCAGCAGCTGAGCGCGCGCGCGCGCGTGCGGCTCTACGAGTTCTTCCCGGACGTGGCCGAGACCCTGCAGAAGACGCGGCGCCACCCGAACATCCCCGGCTTCCGGCTCGATGCGCGCGTGCGCGCCACGCACGACCTGGACGCGGCCGCCCGCGGGGCGGAGCTGCTCGTGTTCGTGCTGACCTCCTCGGCCCTCGCCAAGACCGCGCGCGGACTGCGCCGCGTGAGCGTCGCCAAAGGTTGCGCCGCCGTGGTCGCGTCCAAGGGCGTCGAGCCCGGGACGCTGGCGACCATGGGCGAGGTCGTCGAGCGCGAGCTGCCCGGCCTCAAGGGCCGCACCTGGACGCTCACCGGCCCCAGCTTCGCGCGCGAGGTCGCGCGCGGCGTGCCCACCGCCTTGATGCTCGGCGGACCCTCCGGCGCGCGCTCCGCGGCGCTGGCGCGCCTGTTCACGGGCGGCGCGCTGGTCGTCACGCCCACGCCCGACCGCGTGGGCGTGGAGCTCGGCGGCTCGCTCAAGAACGTCATCGCCGTCGGCGCCGGCATCCTCGACGGCTTGGGCGCCGGCGCCAACACGAAGGCCGCGCTGCTCGTGAAGGGCCTCGAGGAGATCGGGGCCCTGATCCGCGCCCACGGCGGCCGCCCCGAGACCGTCTACGGCCTCGCCGGCCTCGGCGACCTCATCGCCACGGGGACCGGCGGCGAGTCGCGCAACCGCGCCTTCGGCGAGAAGCTCGGCCAGGGCGTCTCCCCGGCCAAGGCCTTGAAGCAGATCACGACGGTGGTCGAAGGCGTCGAGGCGGCCGGCAGCGCCATCGCTTTGTGCCGCCGCTACCGCGTCGACGCGCCGCTCATCGCCGCCATCGCCGCCGCCTGCCGCGGCGGCAAGCCCCGCCGCGTGCTGACGGCCCTCGGTTTCGCCCCCTAGGAGGCCCCATGGCCAAGAACGACAAGGACAAAGACAAGGACAAGGACAAAGAGAAGGAGAAGGCGGCGCCCGCTCCCGCGCCCGCCGCGGCCGGGGCCGAGCGCGAGGTGCGCATCTACTCCTTGGCCACGACGGTCAACGAGTGCATCATCTTCCTGGAGGAGATGGGCGGCAACCGCCTCCTGCCCATCTGGATCGGCATCACCGAGGGCCAGGCCATCGCCATCCGCTTCTCGGGCATCGTGCTGCCGCGCCCGCTGACCCACGACCTGCTGCTCGCCGCCATCAAGGAGCTGGGCTGGTCGGTCAAGAAGATCGTGGTCTGCGACATCAAGGAGAACACCTTCTACGCGCGCATCCACGTGACCGACGGCAAGAAGACGGTCGCGCTCGACTCGCGGCCCTCCGACGCCATCGCCATCGCCGTGCGCGCGGGCTGCCCCATCATGGTCGAGGAGAAGGTGTTCGACCGCTGCCAGACCCTCAACAAGCCCATCAGCGAGGAGGAGGTCGGCAAGTTCAAGGAAGACCTCAAGAACATCCGGCCCGAGGACATCTTCAAGGACCTCAAGAAGGGGAAACCCGCCGAAGGCGGCGCGCCGCCCCGGCCCAAGCCGCAAGAAGAAGAGGAAGGGGAAGACGAATGAACCGACTCGACATCATCAAGTCCGTCGCCAAGGTCCTCACCACCAAGGGCGAGGCCGCGGTCGCCGTGGAGACCACCTTCGAAGCCATCCGCGAAGGCCTCAACCGCGGCGACAAGGTCGTCATCTCGAACTTCGGCACCTTCCGCGTGAAGGCGCGCCAGCCCCGCGTGGGCCGCAACCCGAAGACCGGCGAGCAGGTCAGCGTGCCGTCGCGCCGCGGCGTGCGCTTCAAGGCGTCGAAGAACCTCCTCGAGTAGCCGACGATGGAGCTGCCGTTCCTCCCGGACCGAGAGTTCTTCACGATGCGCGAGGCCGCGCGCCTGGCCTCCGTCCCGGACCACACCCTGCGCTACTGGGAGACGCGTTTCGGGGACCTGCGCCCCGCGCGGCGCCAGGGGGGGCATCGCCGCTACACCCGCGCCGACCTCGAGCTCATCCTGCGCATCAAGGACCTCCTGCACCGCCGCAAGATGACCCTGGCGGGCGCCCGGCGCGCCCTCATCGAGCAGAAACGGGGGCCGTCCGCCCTCGACGGCTCGCCCGCGGCGGCCGCCTCGGACTCCGGACCGGCGCTGAAACTGTTGCGCGAGGTCAAAAAAGAGATTAAAATGATAGTCGACGAGTTCGGCCGGTGACCGATCCTTGTCGATTTCGCGCCCAGGGTCGGGGACTGGCTCAATGGTAGAGCGCTCCCTTGGGGTGGGAGAGGCTACAGGTTCGATTCCTGTGTCCCCGACCGTGGGCGTGACGCCGTTCCCGGGGTATAGCTCAATTGGCAGAGCGCTTGGTTCGGGACCAAGAGGTTACAGGTTCGAGACCTGTTACCCCGACCAGCTTTCCTGACGCATGACGACGCCGCCCGACCTCCCAGGTCCGGCGGCGTCCTTTTTTCTCCGCGCGTCCCGCAGGGGCCTTGCACTGGGTCTTGACAAGGTTCTAGAATGACGACGCCCCGGGACTTGACGCGTCTACACTTGACAGTGACAGGCCGCGTCCAAGGCGTGGGGTACCGGTGGTTCGTCCGTCAGTCGGCCCAGTCGCTCGGGCTCGGCGGGTGGGTCCGCAACCGGGAGGATGGGACGGTCGAGGCCGAGGTCGAGGGGAGCGCGGCGGCTCTGGACGAGCTGGTCGCGCGGCTTAAAGACGGCAACCCCGCGGCGCGCGTGGACTCGATCGAGACGCGCCCGGTCCCGCCGCGAGGCGAGACCGGATTCCGCATCGCGGTCTAAAGGAGAGCATGGAACCGTCCACGGACACGATATCCCAGTACTTCAAAGGCATCCAGAAGCTCGCCGTGGTGGACCGCGAGGAGATGCACAACCTCTGGAAGAAGGCCAAGAAGGGCGACGGCGCGGCCAAGCAGCGCATCATGGAGGCCAACCTCCGGCTCGTGGTGCCCATCGCCAAGAAGTACCACCGCCAGGGCATCGACTTCATGGACCTCGTGGAAGAGGGCAACCTCGGCCTGATGCACTCCATCGACAAGTTCGAGCCCAAGAAGGGCTACCGCTTCTCCACCTACGCCTCCTACTGGATCGAGCAGTCCATCCGCCGCGCGGTCGAGGAGACCAGCAAGACCATCCGCATCCCGCCGCACGCGTGGGAAGCGCTGCGCAAGTGGCTCAAGATGTGGGAGAAGATGCACGCCAAGCTCGGCCGCGACCCGTCGCTGGCGGAGATGGCCCGCGCCATGCATTGGACCGCGCGCCAGGTGCGCGGCGTGCTCGACGCGGCCGAGGCCGCCAAGGGCATGGGGTCGCTCGAGTCGCCCATCGACTCCGAGGACGACAACATCACGGTCGAGGACATGATCGCCGAGACCTCGGCCCAGTCGCCCGAGAACCTCATCGGCGTCCTCAAGCTCCACGACGAGCTCAACCAGGCTCTGCGCGAGATCGGCGACCGCGAGCGCATGATCCTGGAGTTCCGCCACGGCCTGACCGGACAGACGCCGATGACGCTCGAAGAGGTCGGCAAACGCCTGAAGCTCTCGCGCGAGCGCATCCGGCAGATCGAGGAGCGCGCCTTGCTGCGCCTGCGCCGCGTGGCCAACCGCATGGGCCTCATCGAGGTCGAGGAGGGCACGCGCCGCGCCCCGACCAACCTCCAGCCCGGCTTCGCCGCGCCCAAGCTCAAGACCGACATCCTGGGCCAGACCATCCCGGCCGGCCGCAAAACCGCGCCCTCCCAGGTGCCCGTGTCCAAACGCAAGGCGCCGCGGAAGCTGATGTTCCTGGCCCCGGTGAAGCCCGGCGGCAAGAAGCGCTGAGCCCATGGACATCAAGAAGCACATCCTCGACGTCCCCGACTTCCCCAAGAAGGGCATCGTCTTCAAGGACATCACCCCGCTGCTGGCCGACCCGCAGGCGTTCTCGGCGACCATCGAGGCGTTGGCCCAACCCTACCTGGGCAAAGGCATCAAGGTCGTGGCGGGCATCGAGTCGCGCGGCTTCCTGCTGGCGGCGCCGCTCGCCCAGCGCCTGGGCGCGGGTTTCGTGCCCATCCGCAAGAAAGGCAAGCTCCCGCGTGCCGTGCACCGGGCCGAATACGCGCTCGAATACGGCACCGACGTGGTCGAGGCGCACATGGACGCCGTCCCGCGCGGGGCCAAGGTCGCCCTCATCGACGACGTGCTCGCCACCGGCGGCACGGCCTCGGCCGCGCTCAAACTCCTCGACGCAATGGGCGCCGAGGTGCTCGGCGTGTCCTTCCTCATCGAGTTGGGTTTCCTGCAGGGCCGCTCCAAACTCGGCGCCCGGTCCGTCCACTCGGTCCTGACCTACTGAGCCGGCTTCCCTTCCATAAATATAGCCACCCCCTGGCGAAACCCAGGTTTTTAAGCTATTATCCGTGCCCTTAGGGTGATTAAAGCTCGTACAAGTCGCCCCGATAGCTCAATGGATAGAGCTACTCCGTCCTAAGGAGAAGATGGGGGTTCGATTCCCTCTCGGGGCACGCGAGCTCCGTCGTCCTAAGGACCTTTGGCGCGCTTGCGCGCCGAAGTATGTAGGAAAGGGCCGGCGAGCGTAGCGAGACGGACCCGGGGGTTCGATTCCCTCTCGGGGCACGCGAGCTCCGTCGTCCTAACGACCTTAAGGAAGCGCACCCATAACCATGACCACCAAAGACAGCCAGCACTGGTCCAGCCCCGCGGAAGCCAAACACGACGAGGTCCGCGAAGCCGCGGTCAGCGCCATCGACTGGGTGCTCGCCCGCCGCAAGCAGGCCCTGATGGTCCTGGGCGGCGTCGCCGTCCTGCTGCTCGCCGCGGCCGTGTTCACGGTGCAGCGCCGCGCCAACGCCGCCGATTCCTGGGACCGCTACTCCATCGCGGAGCTGTTGGCCTACGGCGGCCGCCCCAACGACGCCCTGGACGCCGCCCGCAAGTTGGGCGACGATCACGCCGGCACCCGCGCGGCCACCATGGGCCGCCTGTTGGAGGGGGACATCCTGCAGGCCCGCGGCGAATACGACGCCGCGCTCGCGGCCTACGGCAAAGCCGCGGAGGAGCAGGGCCCGCTGACCCCTTTCGCCCTCGCCAACCGCGCCATGACCCAGGAGGCCGCCGGCCAGTGCGCCGAGGCCCTGTCGAGCGCCGCCCAGTTCACGGCCGCGTCCTCCGACCACTTCCTCGCCCCGCTCGTGTTGGGCGTGCAGGCCCGCTGCCAGGGCGCGCTCGGCCAGGGCGACGCCGCGAAGGCCACGATGCAGAAGATGGCGCTGCAGTACCCCGACTCGCCGTGGGCGGCCTGGGCGAATGCCCGGCTCTCGCCCTCCACTAAATGACACTGGATGGCACAGACTGGAAACTGGGGATCGCGGATAATCCGTAAAGAAGTGTTGACAGCGCAAAACACATATTGCTAGATTTAGCCCGCTCGCAAGGGCAAGGAGCCGCTTATGGCGCTCCTGAGTAGTAGCGTAGGCCCCGCAAGTCGCGGGGTATGCCGTAAAAAGTATCCCCGCGCTACAGCGGGGCTTACGAGACAAACAAGGAGAAATAAAAGCCAATGAAGAAGCTCCTGGGATCGACCCTGGCACTGGCGATGTTCCTGCCTACCGGTGCCAATGCCGAGCTGTTGAAGAACCTCAAGGTCAGCGGTCAGCTGGACGTCCAGACGACCTCGGCCCGCAACGTGATCGACTTCCTGACCCGCGGCACGCCCAACCTGGGCGCGCAGACTGCCTCGAACAACGACCGCATCGGCCACGCTCACACCCGCACGATGGTCTCCGCCGACTGGGACCTGCTCGATGACGTGCACGCTCGCATCACCCTCGTCAAGGGCGTGCCCACCAACGAGCGCGTGTACGGCGGCGGCGCCGAGTCTCTCGACAACGTCACGGCCCGCACCCTGGTCCAGGAAGCCCACGTCAAGATCGACAAGCTCATGGGCCTGTTCGACACGACGATCGGCCGCCAGTTCTACGGTGAGGCCGGCGACCTGATCGCCTACTACGGTCCGCGCGACAACTACGGTCTGACCGTCGCTGCGCTCGACGCCTTCCGCTTC
Source organism: Elusimicrobiota bacterium (assembly GCA_033875325.1). GTDB lineage: Bacteria > Elusimicrobiota > Elusimicrobia > UBA1565 > UBA9628 > GWA2-66-18. The sequence continues at coordinate 13,267 of JANRKA010000028.1, forward strand.
GACTGGAAGGGCGAGCACATGATGGTCACCGGCCTCGCGGGCCGCATGTCCGACACCAACAACCTGGCCGCGGCCGGCAACGCCGCTGCCTCGGTCGACGTCCGCGGCCTCATCGCCTCGTGCAACCAGCACGAGATGGTCAAGCCGACGGTGTACCTCTACAACCAGCTGACTCACGCCGGCGGCTCGTTGGGCAACAACACGCCCACCGTCAACACCGGCGCGAACGGCAAGAACACCAACCTGTACGTCATCGGCGCCAAGGCGAAGATCACGGCGGGCGGCCTCAACGCGCACGTCGAGTTCGCCAAGAACTTCGGCGACGACCGCACGACCTACATCAGCAACGCGCTCGGTCCGAACACGGGCCGCTACACGGGCTACGCGATCCTCGGAAAGCTCGGCTACAAGGCCGACGTCCAGGACGTGGCGGCCTTCAACCCGTGGGGTGAGTTCGGGATGGGTTCCGGTGATGCCAACTTCGCCCACGCGGGCAACGGCAACTTCCAGTCCATCGCGACGGACTACCGCCCGGGCGGCATCTACGGTCGCTTCGACAACGGCGCGACCCAGGCTCTGGCGAGCGGCATCACCACCGGTGGAACGTCCATCGGCGCCGCCTCCAACGGCCTGTCCAACCGCGTGATCTGGGGCGCCGGCATCAAGGCGACTCCGGCCGCGATCAACAAGCTGACGGCGGGTCTCGCGTACTACCGGTACGCGTTCCACCGCGCGGCTCCCACCGCCGCTCACAGCCTCAAGCCGAGCCGCAACATCGGCTCCGAGGTCGATGTGACGGCCGAGTGGAAGCACTCGGACAACGTCGGCATCAACGTGACGCTCGGGTCCTTCCTGCCCGGCGCGTACATCGCGGACATGCGGGCCCTGACGCACCGCGCGATGAACCCCGCCACCATGGCGGCCGCCGACGTCAAGATCCGCTTCTAAGAGTCTCTTAGAACGGTCGTAAAAAGCCCCCCGGCCTAAATGGCCGGGGGGCTCTTTTTTCGGGCGAAGGCCCGGCGCATTTTTGCTAGGATTGCAACCCGATGCGACGCGCCTTCGCGCACGCGGTCCTGCTGCTCGGCGTCCCGGCCCTCGCCGGGGCCGCCAACCTCGACGTCTCCGCCTCCTACAAGCTGCGCGGCGTGGCCGTCAGCAACCTCGAGCTGCGGCAGAACCAGGCCGGCAGCAACAAGCATTCCTTCCTGACGGACGACGCGCGCCTGGGCGTGGCCGTGCGCAAGATCCGCCTGCCCGGCCGGGCGGGGGGAGAGGACGCCACCATGGACCTGGGGCTCGTGCTCCACGCCATCGGCGTCTCCGGCTCCACCGCGAGCGTCGCCTCGCCCTTCAGCCGCGCCGCGCTCTATTACCCGCGCACCGACCAGACCCCTTTCATCGAGAACGCTTATGTGCGCGTGCGCGGCCTCTGGAGCCTGCCGCTGGAGTACACCCTCGGCCGCCAGACCTTCCGCCTGGGCTCGGGCCTGCTGCTCGATGACGACGGCGCGGGCCTCACCGGCGCGACCGTGCGCGGCGAACTGCCCTGGTGGGGCATGAAGGCGGAAGGTTTCATCTTCGCCGACCGCAACCCGCTCAACACCTCCTCGCCCAACCCGCTCACCCTCTTCGGCGCCTCGCTGGACCTGCCCACCGAGGGCACCTGGCAGCTCATGCAGCTCTTCGAGAAGGACGGCGCCAACCAGATGGTCTACGGCTGCTCCTACGCGGGCAACCCCGACGCCGGCACCGGCTGCCGCGTGTCCAAGGCCTTCCGCTCCTTCACCTCGGCGCGTTACCAGATCTCCTACGGCCCGCTGGTCTTCGACGGCGAGGCGGCCCTGCAGAAAGGCGTCGCCACGCCCACCGGCATCACCCCCGCGCCCAACCACATCACCTACAGCGGCGACGCCCAGGTCGTGCGCATGAAGTGGAAGCAGCGTCTTTATAAGAGCGGCGAGGGCATCATGCGCGTCTCCGTCGCCCGCGGCAGCGGCGACCAGCCCGGCACCGCGACCCGCGACGAGGCCTTCTTCCCCAGCCGCGGCC
>JANRKA010000029.1:0-10317 GCA_033875325.1 Elusimicrobiota bacterium
GCCGGCCGCGCCCGCGCGTCCGCCCGTGCCGCCCGTGGCCAAGCCGCCGGTCCCCGGCGCGCCCGCGACGCCGGCCAAGCCGCCGGTCCCCCCGGTCCCGTCCAAGCCCGTCATCCTGCGGCCCGGCGCCATCACCACGCGCCCGCCCATGCCGCAGCGCCCCGGCGGCGCCCCGCAGCAGTTCCGCCCCGGCCAGGGCCGTCCCGGCCAGCGCGGCGGCCACCGGCCGCCTCAGCACCAGAAGCCGGCGCCCGCCCCCGTCCCGGCCGCGCCGAAGTCCGCGCTCAAGAAGCTGCAGGTCTCCTCGATGCTCACCGTGCGCGAGCTCTCCGAGAAGATGGAGGTCAAGACCAACGACGTCATCAAGAAGCTGATGACTTTGGGCATCTTCGCCACCATCAACCAGCGCCTGGAGACCGAGGCCGCGCAGGTCGTGGCCTCCGACTTCGGCTTCGAGCTCGAAGTCGTCGCGATGTACAAGGAGGAGGAGCTCGCGGTCGTCGCCAAGGAGAAGGAAGACCCCGCCAAGCTCAAGCCCCGCTCGCCCGTCGTCACCATCATGGGCCACGTGGACCACGGCAAGACCTCGCTCCTCGACGCCATCCGCTCCGCGCGCGTGGCCGAAGGCGAGTCCGGCGGCATCACCCAGCACATCGGCGCCTACAAGGTCAAAACCGACAAGGGCGAGGTCGTCTTCCTCGACACCCCCGGTCACGAGGCCTTCACCGCCATGCGCGCCCGCGGCGCCAAGGTCACCGACATCGTCGTGCTCGTCGTCTCGGCCACCGACGGCATCATGCCCCAGACCATCGAGGCGATGGACCACGCCAAAGCCGCCGGCGTGCCCATCATCGTCGCGGTCAACAAGATCGACCTGCCGGGCGCCAACCCGCAGAAGATCCGCCAGGACCTCGCCAACCACGGCTTGCAGGCCGAGGAGTGGGGCGGCAAGACCATCTTCCAGGACGTCTCGGCCAAGAAGCGGCTCAACCTCGACAAGCTCCTCGACAGCCTCGCGCTGCAGGCCGAGATCCTCGAGCTCAAGGCCAACCCGGAGCGCCCGGCTTACGGCACCATCATCGAGGCGAAGATGGACGCCAAACGCGGCTCGGTGTCCACGGTCCTCGTGCAGGCCGGCACCCTCAAGGTCGGCGACGCCTTCGTGGCGGGCCTGGCCCACGGCAAGATCAAGGCCCTCATCGACGACGCGGGCCACCGCATCGAGTCGGCCGGCCCCTCGACCCCCGTCGAGATCCTGGGCCTGACCGGCAACCCGCAGGCCGGCGACGCCTTCACCGTCGTCGAGGACGAGAAGGCCGCCCGCGACATCGCCGAGAAGCGCCGCCTCATCAACCGCGAGCAGCAGCTCGCCCACCAGAAGCACATGACCTTGGTCGGCCTGCGCGGCGCGCTGACGGCCGCCGGCGGGGCGGTCAAGGCCAAGGACCTCAACATCCTGCTCAAGACCGACGTGCAGGGCTCGCTGCAGGCCCTGCGCGACTCCCTCGAGGGCCTGGCGACCACCGAGTGCAAGGTGCGCGTCATCCACGGCGCCATCGGCGACTTGAACGAGTCCGACGTGCTGCTGGCCGCGGCCTCCGACGCGGTCACTTTGCTGTTCCACACCGACATCGACCCGCGCGCGCAGGAGATCGCCACCCGCGAGGGCGTCGAGATCCGCAAGTACGAGGTCATCTACGACCTCATCGAGGACGTGAAGGCGGCCCTCGAGGGCCTGCTCGCTCCCGAGGTCGTGGACGTCGTCGTCGGCAAGGGCGAGGTCAAGGCGCTCTTCAAGGTCAAGGCCGGCGTCATCGCCGGCTCGGCCATCCGCGACGGCAAGGTCTCCCGCGGCGGCCACATCAAGGTCGTGCGCAACGGCGAGGTCGTCCACGCCGGGAAGGTCACCACCCTCAAGCACTTCAAGGACGACGTCAAGGAGATGGAGAAGGGCCAGGAGTGCGGCATCGGCATCGAGGGCTTCGGCGGCTTCCAGGTCGGCGACCTCCTCGAGTTCTTCGTCAAGGAGACGCGCACGCGTCGCCTGTCGCAGTCCACGAAGGCCTAGCCGGGCCCCGCATGTTCGACCGAGGCGAGCGTCTCAAGGAGCTTTTCAAGGAGCTCGTCGTCGAGCTGCTCCGCGAGGTCAAGGACCCGGGCCTCTCCGGCTTCCTCACGGTCACGGGCGTGGACCTCTCCGCCGACCGCAAGAACCTCAAGGTCTATTACTCCATCCTGGGCACCGAGGCCGAGAAGGAGCGCGCCGGCAAGGCGCTCGAGCGCGCGTCCCCCTACCTGCGCTCCCTGCTCAAGAAACGCGTGACCGTCAAGGTCGTGCCCAACCTGCTCTTCAAGTACGACGACACGCCCCGCACCGCGTCGCGCATCGACGCGCTCCTCAACAAGCTCGAGAAGGAAAAGGGCCAGTGACCGTCCCGCCGCACGCGGGGATGCTGCTGACGGACAAGCCGACCGGCTGGACCTCCCACGATTGCGTCGCCGTGTTGAGGAAGAGGTTCCCGAAGGGGACCAAGGTCGGCCACACCGGCACCCTCGACCCTCTGGCGACCGGCCTGTTGGTCGTGCTCGTCGGGCCGTGCACCAAGCTCCAGGCGCGCCTGCAAGGCATGGATAAGACCTACTCGGGGACCATCCGCCTGGGAGTGAGGACCGACACCGGGGACGCGACCGGCAAGACGCTGGAGGAGAAGCCGCTCCCCGCCTTGGACCTGGCCGCTTTGCAGGCGGCCATGGACGGCCTGCACGGGGAGGTCTGCGCGCCCGCGCCGGCCTACTCCGCGGTCAAACACGAGGGCCGGGCGCTCTACGACTACGCGCGCGCGGGAGAGGCCGTGCCGGTCAAGGCGCGCACCGCGACCGTGCGCTCCTGGAAGGCCCTGGACTGGCAGGCGCCGGAGCTCTCCCACCGCATGTCGGTCTCCAGCGGCACCTACGTGCGGACCTTGGCCGAGGTGCTCGGCGAGCGTCTGGGCTGCGGCGGGACCGTGTCGGCCCTGCGGCGCGAGAGCGTGGGGCCGTTCCGCCTCGAGGACGCCCGCCCGCTCTCGGAGTGGCGCGAGATGCCCCCCCAGGACCTGGCCGCCTGCCTGGCGGCTTCTCTGCCGGTCCTGGAGGCCGCGCTGAAGTGAGGGCTTACCGCGGGCGCGTCGTGAAGGGCTCTCGGGTCGGGCGTCGGCTGGGTTTTCCGACGGCCAATATCAGCTTGAAGGCGCACCCGCCGCGCGGCGTCTGGAAGGTCATCGTCAACGGCACGACGCTCAAGGACGCCGTCGGCGCCTGCAACGTGGGAGTGCGTCCCACCGTGGGCGGCTTGAAGCTCGTCACCGAGGTCCACATCCCCGGCTTCAAAGGGAACCTCTACGGGCGGACGCTCACGCTGCGCTTCCTGAAAAAGATCCGCGCCGAGAAGAGGTTCCCCTCCCTCGGCGCGTTGCGCGCCCAGATCCGCCGCGACGTGGCCGCGGTCGCGCGGCGGCATGCTAGAATAACGGCATGACCCTCAACGAGGACGGGAACGTGATCGGACGCTTGGGCGCGGTGGCCGTCGTCGTCTTGACGCTGTGGGGCGTCCAGCGCATCAACGCGGGCAAGTTCACGATGTGCCCCATCGACAAGGAAAAAGCCGGCTCGTCGTGCTGCATGACCGAGGGCAAGACCGAAGCCCCCGCCGAAGCGGCCGCTACGCCCGCTCCTGACGCGACGCCAGCCAAGCATTAAGGGCCACCAAGCCCAGGGTCGCGGCCAGCAGGCACACCGAGAGGGCGTTGATCTCGGGCGTCACGCCGAACTTCATCATCGAGTAGACCTTGATGGGCATCGTCACGATGCCGATGCCGGTGACGAAGAAGCTGATGACGAAGTCCTCGAAGCTCACGGTGAAGGCCAGCAGCGCCCCGGAGAGCACGGCCGGCGCGAGCAGCGGCAGCGTCACCTTCCAGAAGGCCTGCCACTCGGTGGCCCCCAGGTCCATCGCGGCGTCCTCGAGGTTCGCGTCGCCGATGGATTTCAGGCGCGCGCGCACGCTGCCCACCGTGTAGGGCAGGCAGATGAGCGCGTGGGAGCAGGCCAGCGCCCCGAAGTCCAGCTCGAAGCCGGCGCGCACGAGGAAGCTCAGGATGCCCACGCCGAGCGCGACCTCGGGCATCATCAGCGGCACGGTGAGCAGCGCCCCGTAGGCCTGGCGTCCGGGGAAGGGCTTGTGCCGCGTCATGGCGTAGGCGGCCAGCAGGCCGATGACGGAGGCGATGCCCGCCGCCGCGGCGGCCAGCTCGAGCGAGGTGAGCATGGCCTTCATCAGCTCCGCGTCCGAGAAGAGCACCGCGTACCACTTGAGCGTGAAGCCCTTCCAGACCACGTTGCGCCGCGCGTCGTTGAAGGAGAACACGAACATCACCAGCAGCGGCAGGTAGAGGAAGCCGTAGAGGGCGGCGCAATACGCCGAGAGCCAGCTCCAGCCCTTCCTCACGACTCCGCCTCCCAGCGCTGGTACACGCGCAGGCCGGCGACCAGGCCGCAGAGCAGGATGACGGTTAGCGCCGCTCCGAAGGGCCAGTCCTGCGCCATGAGGAACTGGTTGGAGATGAGGTTGCCCAGCAGGTAGTAGCGCGGCCCGCCCATCAGCTCGGCGGTGATGAAGTCGCCCATGCAGGGGATGAAGGTGAGCAGGCAGCCGGTGACGATGCCCGGCAAGGAGAGGGGCACCGTGACTTTGAGCAGCGCCGTCCAGCGCCCCGCGCCGAGGTCGTAGGCCGCCTCGATGAGCGAGCGCGGCACCTTCTCGAGCGAGCCGTACAGCGGCAGCACCATGAAGGGCAGGTAGAAGTACACCAGCCCGAGCACGACCGACTGCGGCGTGTAGAGCAGGCCCAGAGGCTGGCTGAGGAAGCCGAGCTTGAGCAGGGCCGAGTTGAGCAGGCCCTCCTTGCCCAGCACGATCATCCAGGAGTAGAAGGCCACCAAGGTCGAGGACCAGAACGGCACCATCAGGCCCAGCAGCAGGGCGTTGCGCCAGCGCCCGGCGCGGAACACGAGGAAATAGGCCAGCGGGTAGCCCAACAGCAGGCAGAGCGCGGTGGCCGAGCCCGCGAACGCCAGCGTGCGGATGAGCACGGGGAGGTACTTCGCGTCGAAGGCGCGGCGGTAGTTGTGCAGTCCCAGCTCCCAGACGACCTGCCCATAGGCGCCGTTCTTGGCGAAGGACAGGGCCACCAAGGCCAAGGACGGGATGACCAGGAAGATGAGCAGCCACAGCGCCGCCGGCGCCAGCAGCAGGTGGCTGGCCAGGGGCTTGCGCCCGCCCAGCAGCCAGGATAGAGCCTTGCCCACTAGGAGACCTTCACGTCGGCCCAGATCTGGTTCCAGGTCTCCGACTGCTCGGAGTCGAGGACGTGATGCAGCGAGAGCTGCTTCATCACCTTGGGCGTGGGGTAGACGCGGGGGTCCTGCAGGAGGGCCTTCTCGACGAACCGGTGGGCCTTCTCGTTCGGGGAGGCGTAGCGCACGTGGTTGGCGATGGAGGCGCCGACCTCGGGGCGCAGGATGTAGTCCACCAGGCGCAGGGCCGCCTCCTTGTGGCGGGCGCCGCGCATGAGCGCCAGGCAGTCCACCCACATGTAGGTGCCTTCCTTGGGCAGCGCGTACTCCAGGTCCGGACTCTCGCGGGCGGTCTGGAACAGGTCGCCCGACCAGGTCATGGCCAGGTCTATCTCCCCCGCCACGAGGCTGTTGAGGTAGGAGGAGGAGGAGTACTGCTTCACCAGCGGCTTCTGTTTGACCAGCAGCTCGCGGACCTTGTCGAAGTCGCGCGGGTCCTTGGTCGTCTGCGGGATCTTGAGCAGCTGCATGGCCACCGAGATGCAGTCGCGCACGTTGTCGAGCATCGAGATGCGGTCCTTGTACCTCTCGTCCCAGAGGTCCCACCAGGAGTCGGGCGCCTTCTTGAGCTTCCTCTTGTTGTAGGCGATGCCCGTCGTGCCCCAGAGGTAGGGGACCGTGGTCTCCTCGGGGTCGTAGATGGGGCGGCGGAAGCGCGCCGCCAGGTTGTCGAGGTTCGAGAGGCTGCCCGCCGGCACGGGGTCGATGAGGTTGAGGGAGCGGAAACGCGGGATGAGGTAGTCGCCGACCACGATGAGGTCGTAGCCGCGCGCGCCGGCGCGGATCTTCGCGAACATCTCCTCCTCGTCGGCGAAGAGGTCGTAGCGCACCTCGATCCCGCTGTCCTTCTTGAAGTCCTCGAGGGTGGTCGGGCCGATGTAGTTCGACCAGTTGAAGAAGTTGACGACGTTCCCCTCGTCGGAGGCCCGGCGGCAGGCCGCCAGCAGCGCCGGCATCAGCGGCGCCAGAACCGCGGCCCTCAGGAAGTCGCGGCGGCTAGTCGGCATCTTTCTCGAGGATGTAGACGTCCTCGGGCTGCACGGCGGCGATGACCTTCACGCCGAGGTCGTCGTGCACGGCGTAGCGGTCGCCGCCGGCCTGGGCCAGGAGCAGGCGGTCGGGGTTCTTCTTGAACATCTGGAGGTAGATCTGGCACGCGTCGCCCAGGAACACCGTGTCCTTGAGCGTGGCGTCGAAGCGCAGCGCGCCGAAGGGCAGCTCGTCCTTGTAGTACACCTTCACGCGCTCGGGACGGATGCCGACCTTGACCTTGGCGCCGACCTCGGGCAAGGACTCACCGGGGTCCAGGGGGACGACGATCTCGTGTTCGTCCTCCAGCAGCAGATGCGCGCGCTCGCCCGAGCCGGGCAACACGCGCGCGGAGAAGATGTTGGCGCCGCCGACGAAGTCGGCGACGAAGCTGGTCGCGGGCTGCTCGTAGATGTCGGAGGGCGCGCCCACCTGCTCGATGCGGCCGGCGTTGAAGACGGCGATGCGGTCGCTCATCGTCATCGCCTCCTCCTGGTCGTGCGTGACGTAGATGAAGGCGATGCCCAGGCGCCGCTGCAGGCTCTTGAGCTCCAGCTGCATGGCCTTGCGCAGCTTCTCGTCGAGCGCGCCGAGCGGCTCGTCGAGGAGCAGGATGGACGGGCGCCCGGCGATGGCGCGGGCGAGCGCGATGCGCTGCATCTGCCCGCCGGAGAGCGAGGAGACGCGGCGCCCCTCGAAGCCCGCGAGCTTGACCATGGCGAGGGCCTCGGGGATGCGCTTGGCGACCTCGGCCTCGGGCACCTTGTCCATGCGCATGCCGAAGGCGATGTTGCCGGCCACGTCCAGATGCGGGAACAGCGCGTAGTGCTGGAAGACGGTGTGCACGTCGCGCTCGTAAGGCGCCTGCGTGGTCACGTCCTCGCCGTTGAGGATGACGCGGCCGGAGTCGGGCGTCTCGAAGCCCGCGATGATGCGCAAGGTCGTGGTCTTGCCGCAGCCCGAGGGACCCAGCAAGGTCATGAACTCCCCCTTGCGCACGGTCAGGTTGACGCCGCGCAGGATGGGGGTCGTCCCGAAGGACTTGTGGAGGGGCCCGATCTCGAGGAGGGTCTCTTCGCTCACGACGGCCTCATTATACTACGCGCCGAAGGCCGAGACGGCGCGCTTGACGCGCGCGAAGGCGTCGTCGGCCTGGGCCTCGGTCAGGATGAGCGGCGGGGCCAGGCGCACGGTGTATTCGTGCGTGTCCTTGGCGAGCACGCCCTCGCGCATGAGCCCCTCGACGAGCGGCCGCACGCGGTCGGAGAACTCGACGGCGATGATGAGCCCGCGGGCCCGGACCTCCTTGAGGCGCGGGTGCCCGAGGGTCTCGAGCTTCTCGACGAGGCGCCGGCCCACCCGCGCCGCGCGGGCGGGCAGGTCCTCGTCCTCGATGACGCGCAGGGCGGCCAGCCCGATGGCGCAGGCCAGCGGGTTGCCGCCGAAGGTCGAGCCGTGGGTCCCGGGCGTGAACAGCCCCATCACCTCGTCCGGCCCGCACACGGCGGAGACGGGGTAGAGGCCGCCGGAGAGCGCCTTGCCCAACACGAGCAGGTCGGGCTTCACGCCCTCGTGGTCGCAGGCGAACATCTTCCCGGTGCGGCCCAGGCCGGTCTGGATCTCGTCGGCGCACATGAGGACGCGTTTCTCGGAGCAGATGTCGCGCACGGCTTTGAGCCAGCCCGCCGGCGGGATGACCACGCCGGCCTCGCCCTGGATGGGCTCGAAGAGCACGCCGACGGTGTTGGGGCCGATGGCCTTCTCCACGGCGCGCGCGTCGCCGTAGGGGACGCGCTTGAAGCCGGGGGTCGCGGGGCCGAAACCCTCGTAGGAGTCGGGGTCCGACGAGAAGCCGACGATGGTCGTCGTGCGGCCGTGGAAGTTGTTCTCGAAGACGACGATCTCGGCCTTGTCCTTGGCCACTCCCTTGTGGCGGTAGCCCCACAGGCGCATGGCTTTGATGGCGGTCTCCACGGCCTCGGCGCCGCTGTTCATGGGCAAAGCGCGCTCCATGCCGGAGAGGCCGCACAGCTTCTCCAGGAACGGGCCCAACAGCTCGTTGTGGAAGGCGCGCGAGGTCAAGGCGACCTTGCCGAGCTGGGACTTGGCCGCGGCCACGATGGCGGGGTGGTTGTGTCCCTGGTTGAGGGCTGAATACGCCGAAAGGAAGTCGAAGTAGCGGCGTCCCTCCGCGTCCCAGACGAAGACGCCTTTGCCCCGGGTGAGGACCACGGGCAGAGGGTGGTAGTTGTGCGCGCCGAAGCGCTCGGCGAGCGCGATGGCTTTTGCGGAGCGGGTGCCGCGGGAGTTCGTCATAGGGGGTTGAAGAACGGGCGTCCGCCCAGCAGGCGCACGCCGAAGGCGGCCAGCGCGGGGCCGGCGAGCCAGCCGCTCACGGACGCCGCGAGGAAGAAACCCGTGAGCACGAGGGCGAAGTCGATGAACGGCCCGCCGTGGAACACCTTGTCGCGCCAGGCTCGCAGCAGCAGCCAGCCCAGGCCGCCGGCCGTCAGCGCGATGAAGTGGCCGTAGTAGTAGAGGCTCATGCCGCGCCCGCTCACCGCGACGGGAGCGGGGCCGGCGGAGGAGAGGGCGACGAACAACACGGGCAGCAGGTGCGCCGCGCCCATGGCCAGGGACCAGCCGCCGAGCGCGCGCCGCAGCGCCGAGGGACTCACAGCTCCCCCTCCTTGCGCTCGGGTTTGCGGCCCGCGAGGAAGCCGGAGGCCGCGAGCAGGTAGGCGAAGCCGCCCACCGACACCGCCGCGGCCGCGCCGACCCGTGCCTGGCGCTCCCGGGTCCAGAACGGGGCCCGTCCCCAGTCCTCGGGGCGCAAGGGCGAGGAGACGGCGTGTTCGGCGTCCGGACCCTTCTTGGCCACGGTCGCCATGCGTCCGACCGTGGGCGCGCCCGGCACGACGACGGGCCTGGGCTCGGCCAAAGGCGCGAAATCGACGCGGTCGAAGCCGCGCCCGATGCCTTCGGCTCCACTGCCCAAGGCGGAGAAGTCCGAGTCCATGCGTCGCGGCTCCAGGCGCACGGCTTTGCCCCGGCGCGGCGCGCCCGTGCGGTCGGGCGATTGCTCGCCGAAGACGCCGACCATGGCCGGCGGCGCGACGCCGCGCTCGCCGATGACGCGCATGTGGTCCTCGGCCTGCGGCCGCCCCGTCACGCGACGCGGGGCTTCGAGGCCGTCGGCGGGTCCCGCCGGCGCGGGCGCCGCGGCGGGAGCCGGCGCGGGCGCCGCGGCGGAGAACTGGCGGCCCGCCTGGTAGTTCTGGACGATGTACATCGCCGCCATGCCGGCCACCACGGCCACGCCGGTCTGCACGAGCAGCTCCAGGCGCGAGCGACGGCGGCGCGGGACGACCTCGACGGTCACCTTAGCGGCAGTCCTTGAGCGCCTGCTCGAAGGCGGCGACGACGCGGTCGGCGTCCTTCTCGGTCAGGCACATGGGCGGCTGGATGCGCAAAGTGTTGCCTTCCAAGCCGCCTTTGCCGACGAGCACGCCCTGGTCCTTCATGGACTCGACGACGTCCACGGTGAGCTCGGGCGCGGGCGCCTTGCTCTTGGCGTCTTTGACCAGCTCGATGCCAATCATCAACCCCATGCCGCGCACCTGTCCGACGCGCTCGTCCTTGACCGCGCCGAGCGCGCCCAGCAGGCGTCTGCCGATCTTGTCCGCGTTGCCGGCGATGTCGTCCTTCTCGACGACGTCCATGACGGCGTCGGCCGCGGCCATGGCCATGGGGCCGCCGCCGAAGGTGTTGTAGTGCAGCTTGCCGGCGACGGCTTTGGCCACTTCCTGCGTGGTGATGACCGCGCCGATGGGGTAGCCGTTGCCCAGGCCCTTGGCCATGACGATGATGTCCGGCTTGGCGCCCCAATGCTGG
>JANRKA010000030.1:0-4930 GCA_033875325.1 Elusimicrobiota bacterium
GCGCGGCCGCGGCGGCCTGCGCGGGAGCGCGGGCGGAAGCGGCGGGGGGGGCGGGCTTCGTCGCGGCGGCGGTCGCGCGCGCGGACGACGCCGCGGCCTTGGGCGCGGAAGCGCGCCACTCGCTGGGGTCGGACAGGGCGACGCGGCGCCGCAGGGACCGCGTCAGCTCAGTCAGCTCGTCGTGCTCGGCGCTCAAGGAGTCGGCTCACCTCGTCGAGGATCGCGCGGGCGACGCGGGGCTTGGGCGCCGTTGCGAGCCGCTTCAGGCCGTCGCGCGACACGAGCGTCGCGCGGATGCGCCCGGACGCGAGGGTGGCGGGCCCGTTGGCGACGACGAGGTCCAATCCCTTGCGCACGAGCTTGCGCCGCGCGTACGCCGCGGCGCGGTGCGTCTCGAGCGCGAAGCCGACGAAGACCTGTCCCGGGAGGCGCCGTGCCGCGGCGTCTTTGATGATATCGGGATTGGGCGTCAAAGTCAAACTCGCGCGGCCGGCGCCGCGCTTGAGTTTCCTCGTCGAGAAGCGGGCCGGCCGCCAGTCGGCCACGGCCGCCGCGCCGATGACGACGGCGGCCCCGCGCGAGCGGCGCAGGGTCTCGCGGCGCATCTGCAGCGCCGTCACGACCGGGACGACGGTCACGCCCTTCGGGGCGGGCAGGCTGACCGGCCCGCACACGACGGTCACCTTCGCGCCGCGTCTCCTGGCTTCGGCCGCGAGCGCGAAGCCCATCGCGCCCGAGGAGGCGTTGGTCAGGTAGCGGACGGGGTCGAGGGGCTCGCGCGTCGGGCCCGAAGTGAGCAGGACGCGCAGGCCGCGCAGCGTCACTTGAGCGCGTGGCGCACGATCTCGTCGACGGCCATCAGGCGGCCCCAGCCGACCTTCCCGCTGGCCAACTCGCCCTTCTCCGGGCCCCAGACGCGGTAGCCGAACTCCTTGATCCGCGCGACGTTGGCGCGGGTGGCGGGATGCTCCCACATCTCGGCGTCCATCGCGGGGCACACCGCCACGGGGGAACGCGTCGAGAGCACGAGCGAGTCGAGCAGGCCCTCGGCGCGGCCCTGCGCCAGGCGCGCGAGGAAGTCGGCCGTCGCGGGCGCGACGAGCACCAGGTCGGCCCAGCCGGCCAGCGAGAGATGCGCCATCTCCCAGAGCGACGGGTCGTGCAGGGACGACGCGACCGGGTGCTTCGACACCGTGGCCAGGGCCAGCGGCGCGACGAAATGCGCCGCGTTGGGCGTGAGCACGCAGCGGACCTCGGCGCCTTTCTTCACGAGGCCCCGGACGATCTCCGGGGCCTTGTAGGCCGCGATGCTGCCCGTCACGCCGAGGACGACCCGGCGCCCTTTCGCCATGGGGACTCGTCCTACTTGGCTTCGGCTTCGGCGGGCTCGGCCTTGGCGGCGGCCTTCTTGAGGTCCTTCCAGTCCACCTTGCCGGTGAGGACCTCGCGCAGGGCGAGGTCGAGCAGCTCGGCGGGGGTCAGGTGCCGGTTCTCCTCGCGCTTCTTGATCTCGCGGGCCCAGTGGGCGGCCATGGGGATGGCGGAGTATTTGCCCTCGCCGAAATCGAGCATCAGTTCCTCGGTGGTCTTCGGCAGGACGGTCTCCTTGACGGCTTCCTTCTTGGCCATGGCGGTCTCCTAAGCGTGCGTGGGGGTCAGGTGCGCGAGGTCGAGGCGGGTGGTCCGCAGCGATTCGGCGGTGAGGATGGCGTCGATCTGGGACACGGCGGCGTCCAGGTCGTCGTTGACGACGACGTAATCGTAGTCCTTGGCGGCCGCGATCTCGGCGCGGGCGGCGGCCAGGCGTTTGGCCACGGACTCGTGCGCGTCGCGGCGGGCGGCCAGGCGCGCGCGCAGCTCGTCGATGGAGGGGGGCATGACGAACACGAGCACCGCCGACGGGACCTTGCGCCGGATGGCCAGCGCGCCCTGCACGTCGATGGCCAGCAGCACGCTGCGGCCCGCGTCCACGGTCTCCTCGATGAAGCGGCGGGGGGTGCCGTAGTACTCCTCGTGCACCATGGCCCACTCCAGGAACTCGTGGCGGGCGATCTTGCGCTTGAAGTCCTCGCGCTCGAGGAAGAAATAGGCCTTGCCGTTGCGCTCGCCCGGACGCGGCGCCCGGGTGGTGCAGGAGACGGAGTAACGCACGTCCTTGCGCTGGGCCAGGAGGCGGCGGCAGATCGTGGTCTTGCCCGCGCCCGAGGGTGCGGAGATGATCAGGATCGCGCCTTTCCTCATGAAGAGGGCATTCTACCGTATTATTAAGGGTAACCGCAAGCCGTTGCCCGCCCGCCGCAGGATGTGTATCATCGGGACATGGAACAGAACGAAGCGCCGCAGCTGCAGGTGGAGATAGACGAGGCCGTCGCCCGGGGCATCTACACCAACCTCGCCCTGCTGACCCACAGCGAGACCGAGCTCATCCTGGACTTCCTCTTCATACAGCCGCAGGCCCCCAAGGCCAAGGTCCTCGCCCGCCTCGTCACCTCCCCCGTGCACGCCAAGCGCCTGCTCTGGGCCCTCAAGGACAACGTCGAGAAATACGAGGCGCGTTACGGCCCCATCCCGGCCGGCGAGGCCCCGGGCGGCGGGCGCGAGGGCGTGTACCAGTGAGCCGCGCGCCGGCCCCCGCGCCGGCCGTCGAGCTGGTCTTCGTCGGCAGCGAGCTGCTGGCCGGGCAGGTCAACACCCATCAGGCCTGGATGTCGTCGCGCCTGCGCGCCGCCGGGCTGACCGTCACCGGGGCGGCGAGCGTGCCCGACGACCGCGCCGCCATCGCCGCGGCGCTGCGCCGCGCGGCCGGGCGCGCCGCGCTGGTCGTGGCCTGCGGCGGGCTCGGGCCGACCTTCGACGACCTGACCCGCGAGGCGACGGCCGCCGCCTTCGGGCGGACTTTGCGTTTCGACCCGCGGCTGTGGCGCGTCATCGAGCGGCGCTTCCGCCGCTTCCACGCCCGCGTCCCGGAGGAGAACAAGCGCCAGGCCGAGGTGCTCTCCGGCGCCGAGGTCCTGGCCAACCCCAACGGCTCCGCGCCCGGCCAGGTCCTGACCGCGACGGCCGGCGGCCGGCGCGTGCCCGTGTTCCTCCTGCCGGGCCCGCACCCCGAGATGGCGCCCCTGTTCCTCAAGGCGGTGCGGCCCCGCGCGCGCCGTCTCGTGCGCGGCGGCTTCGCGTCCTGGTCCGCGCGCCTGGTCGGCGTGCCCGAGTCCGTCGCCGACGAGCTCCTCGCCCCCGTGCGCGCCGCCTTCCCGGAGGCGTCCTACACCATCCTCGCCTCGGGCGGCGAGATCTCCTTCCACGCGACCGTGCGCGGCGCCTCCGCAGCCGCGGCGCGGGGGACTCGCGCGCGCCTGCGCCGCGCCGCGCTGGCGGCCGTCGGCCGCTGGGCCTACGGCGAGGACGACGACACGCTCGACGCGGCCGTGGGCGCGCGGCTGAAGGCGCGCGGGCTCACGCTCGCCGTGGCCGAATCGTGCACCGGCGGCCTGGTCGGGGGCCGCCTCACCGCGGTGCCCGGCGCCTCGGCCTGGTTCAAGGGCGGCGTCATCGCCTACGCGGACGCGGTCAAGCGCCGCGCGCTCAAGGTGCCCGCCGCCGTGCTCGCGCGGCGCGGCGCCGTGTCGGCCGAGTGCGCCGCCGCGATGGCCCGGGGCGCGCGCGCGAGCGCGGGCGCCGCGGTCGGGCTCGCCGTCACCGGCATCGCCGGCCCCGGCGGCGCGCGCCCGGGCAAACCCGTGGGCACCGTGTTCATCGCCGTCAGCGGGCCCGGCCGCCGCGAACGCGCCCGCCGGCTCGCGCTGCACGGCAGCCGCGAGGAGGTGCGCCGGCGCTCCGCGTCGGCCGCTCTCGCGCTCGCGTGGGAGAGCCTCGCGTGACGCCCAAGCCCCTGCCGGTCCCGCCGGAGCTGCTCTGCGAGGTGGTCTCCGGCGCGCCGCTCATCCTCTTCGCCATGGACGCCGCCGGCGTGTTCACCCTCGCCGAAGGCCGCGGCCTCGAGGCCCTCGGCGTCAAGCCCGGGGAACACGTCGGCCAGTCGGTCTACGACCTCTACGCGGACCAGCCCCTCGTGCTCGAGAGCGTGCGCCGCGCCCTGCAGGGGGAGCGGTTCACGGTCGTGGTGCCCTTGGGCGACTTCCTCTTCGAGACGCGTTACGCGCCGCTGCTGGACTGGGGCGGCAAGGTCACGGGCGTGGCGGGAGTGGCGGTGGACGTGAGCCTGCACCACGCCGCGGCGCTGGCCAAGGAGGAGTTCCTCTCCCAACTCGCCCACGAGCTGCGCACCCCGCTGACCACCGCGTCCGGTTGGGCCTGGCTGCTCGTCAACGGCGAGCTGGCCGGCGACGAGGTCCGCCACGCGCACGAGGCGGTCGCGCGCAGCGTCGAGGACCTGCGCCGCATGCTCTCCGAGATACGGGACATGGCCGCGGCCTCGGAGGGCCGGCTGCGCCTGGAGCCCGCGCCCGTGGACCTCGGCGCGCTGCTGCGCGAGGCCGCGGACTCGCTGCGCACGGCGGCCGAGGCCAAGGGCCTGAAGGTCGCGCTGGAGGCCCCGCGCCTGCCCGGCGTCGGCGACCCCGCCCGCCTGCGCCAGGCCTTCTGGCACCTGCTCTCCAACGCGGTGAAGTTCTCGCCGCCCGGCGGCGCCGTGAGCGCGGCCCTCGCCGCCCGGGACCGCTTCGCCGTGCTCACCGTGAGCGACGAAGGCCCCGGCATCGACCCCGCGCTGCGCGCCCAGCTCTTCGACCGCGCCCGGACGGGCGCCGGCGAGCGTCGCGCGCGCCCGCGCGGCCTCGGCCTGGGGCTGGCCGTCGTCCGCGCCCTGGCCGAGCTGCACGGGGGGGACGTCTCCATCGAGGACGCCGGCCCCGGCGCCCGCTTCGTCCTGCGCCTGCCGCTGCCCGCGCGCGCGCCGGCGCCCCGGCCCGCG
>JANRKA010000031.1:0-9423 GCA_033875325.1 Elusimicrobiota bacterium
GCGGCGGCCGCGGCCAGCGCGGGGGCGGCGTCCACCGGCGCCGGCGGCGGCAGGCGCCGCTCGCGCGGCGGCTCGGGCGCGAGGTCGTCGGCGTCGTAGTCGGCCTTTCCCTTCTGCACGCGCTGGGCCTTCTTGCGCAGATGGTCGCCGGACGCCGTCTTGTAGGCGTTGTCGAGCATGAGCCAGAAGGCGTGGCGCAGGACCCCCTCGTCGTCCACGCCGGGCACGGCCTGAGCGGCGTAGTCGGACTTGGGCTCGAGCGGATGGTTGTCGAGCTCGCGCGAGCCCACGCGCAGGTCGAAAAGGGCGATGCGCTGCTTCTGCGAGGTCTCGGCGACCGGACGGCCGAGCTGGGCCCACGCCTGGCGCTCCTCGTAGTCCCAGACGTCGGCCGCGACGAAGTACGGCGGGGCGAAGCCGTCGGCCCGCAGCTCGCGTTTGGCGCGGCCGAGCTCGGCCGACAGGGCGCGGTCGAGCGCGTCCTGAGCGCTGGCCGGCGCGGCGAGCAGCAGGACGGCGGCGAGCCAGGTTCTCATCGGAAGGGGTGCGGCACCACGGGAGGCCGGGCGCGGTCCTCGGGCAGGCGCTGCAGCTCCACCTCGGAGACGAGCACGCTCGGAGCGATCTGGCTGACCGGCACCCAGCCCGATTCGGCACCGCAGTGGAAGCCGTTGGCCAGCGCGGCGTCGTCGCCGGCCGCGACGATGCGGTTGAGCAGCACGAGCGGGGTCCCCACGAGCTTGACCCCGCGCACGAGCGTGCGCCGGCCGTCGCGGTCCACGCGGTAGGTCAGGCGCGGCCGCACCTCGAGCGTCTGCGGGGACTCGCGGTTGGTGGGGTTCTCCCCACCCGAGGAGCCCACGAGCAGGAAGCCGTAGGGCTTGCCCGTGCGCGCGAGCTCCGCGCGCAGGCGGCGCTCGAGCTCGGCGACGGGCACGGGGTCGTGGGCCTCGACGACGAGGTTGCCCATGCGTCCCGTCGGGTGCGTGCGGGCGTCGGCTCGGCCGTGGCCGTTGGAGCGGTCGAAGCCCTTCACGGGCCAACGCGACATCAGGAACTCCCGGAGCACGCCGCGCTCCACGAGGCTCACGCGGCGAGCGGGCACGCCCTCGGAGTCATAGCGGTAGGAGCCGTGCAGTCGCGTCCCGCCCCAACTCTCCATGGTCGGGTCGTCCGACACGCTCAGGAAGGCGGGCAGGATGGGCTTGCCGACCTGGTCGCGGAACAGCTGGCTCTCGCGCGGGTCGCGCTGGCGTTGGCCCTCGAGCTTGTGACCCAAGGCCTCGTGGAACAACACCCCGGTCATCTCCGGATCGAGGATGGCGGGCGCGGCGGCGGCCTCCTGCACGGGCGCGCGGCGCAGCCGCGTCACCTCTTCGGCCACGCGGCGCACCTCGGCTTCGGCGCGCGCCTCCAGGCCGGGCGCGTCGAAGGAGTCGAGGGCGAGGTAGGCGCTGGAGTCCAGGCGCATGCCGTCCTCGGCGCGGGTGACGGCCCAGGCCCGGATCTCGTGCGGAGCGTTCTCGAATGGCGTGGCCAGGCGCGTGCCCTCGCTCGTGACCAGGAAGCGCCGCGACCAGGTCCAGGTGACCGAGACCTGGGCGTCGTGGGCGTCCGGATAGGAGCGGAAGACGCGGCTGAGCCGCTCCAGGAGCGGGCGCAGGCGCTCGCGCTCGTCGCGCGGCGGGGGCGCGGGCTCGACGGCGACGACGGGCTTCTCCGCAGTGAAGTCGTCGAGCTCGTCCGACTCGAACTCCGTGGCCGTCTTGGCCTTCTTCTCGAGGTAGGCCGACAGCGCGCCGCGGTAGGCGTCGGCGGTGAGCAGCCAGAAGGACTGCTTGAGCGCCTCCGGGTCGCGGGAGGCGGGACCGTAGAAACCGTGATAGCTGAGGTCCACGTTGTCGAAGGCGCGGTCGCCGAAACGCGCCTCCACGTAGGCGGTGCGTGAATCCTCCTCGGTCTCCGAGTAGAGCGCGCCCTGCTGCGCCGTCGCCTCCCAACGCCGGCCGTCCACGAGCCGGTAGGCCAGGAAGTAGGGCGGACCGAACTCGTCCTGGCGCAGCTTGCCGAGGTTGCGCTTCATCTCGACGCTCATGGCGTCGAGCACCGCGTCCTCTTTGGCCGGGACGGGTCCCGCCGCGGCGACTGGCGCCAGGAGGAGCCACGACGACGCCATGGCGCGGAGCGCGCGCATCCTCGCGCCTACACGGCTCGAGCCGGCGTCGCGGATGGACAAGCGTCAGCGCCCGCCGCGAGGCAGGACCTTGAGGCCGGTGAAAGGCGGCATGCCGGGCGCGGGCGGCGCGGCGGGCGGGTCGAGCTTCTTGAGGCGGCCCTCCGCCTGCGCGCGGCCGTAGACGACCTTGAGGTTGTTGGCGGCGTTGGTGTGCTGGGGGTTGAGGGCCAAGGCGTTGAGGTAGGCGCGTTCCGCGTCCTCGAGGCGGCCGTCGAGGTAATAGGCGTTGGCGAGCGCGGTCCAGTTTTCGGAGCCCTCGCCGGGGAGCACGGGCACCGCGTGGCGGTGGACGTGTTTGCCGTCCTCCACGAGGTAGGGCTGATAGGCGAGGATGGTGCGCCGCAGCAGCGGCTTCTCCATCAGCTTCGGGTCCACCGCGCACTTCTCCGCGTCGATGAGCGCCTCGTAGGTCTTGATGGCGGCCGCGTAGTCCTTGCGGATCATGTAAATCTGAGCGATGCGGTGGTAGTTCGGGGCGAAGACCGGGTCGATCTGCTCGTAGAGGCGGAAACGCGTCATCGCCATGTCGAGGTACTTCTCCGCCTCCTGCTGCTTGCCCTGGTCCGAGGCGTGCTGCGCCCTCTTCATGTGCAGGGCGCCGACCTGGTGGTGCATCTGGACGTAGTTCGGGGCGAGGCGGCGGACCTCGTTGTACCAGAACAGGGCGCGCTCGTAGTCGTCCATGGGGACCTCGTTGAGGTCCCCCCAGTTCGGGTTGTACACCTTGGTCATGTTGAAGCGGTCGTTGAAGACGTTGCCCAGGAAGTACTTCGACATGACGAAGTCCGGGTTGAGACGGTGCACGACGAGGTAGTTGGCGACCGCCGGCTCCCACTGCCGCTCTTTGGAGAAGAAGATGGCGATGTTGTGGTGCACGTCGGCCTTGAAGTAACCCCAGAACATGTACAGCGGCATCAGCATCGCGAGCACGAGGCCCGGCACCACGGGGTTGGACGACAGGAGGCTCGCGCGGATCATCGCGTAGGCCAGTCCGACCGTGCAGCCGAGGAAGGTCGTCCACGCCAGCCACCACTGCCAGAAGTCGCCCCCCGCGGGGATGCGGCCCAACGGGCCCATGATGGCCATGAACTCGCCGTACATGCCGCCCAGGGGCACGGCCTTGAGCAGCGGGGACTTGTAGCCGTGGATGAAGGCGAGGTAGACGATGCCGCCGACGGCGGCCAGCCGCGCGGGCCAGATGAGGAAATCGGCGAGCGTCTGCAGAGCGCCGGGGCCCGCGGCCTCCGCCTCCAAGCGCGCCGCGGGCGAGGGCGGCGGCGCGTTGGAAGCGGCCTCCGCCATGCGCGCGCCGTGCAGCTCGTAGAGCGCTTTGCCGCGCGCGACGTTGACGATGAGGCCGGCGAGCAGGCCCAGGTACACGCCCGAGGAGACGAAACGCAGGCTCACGTCGAAGTTGTTGTGGCCGAGCATGCCGCAGAAGGCCACCAGGAAGCCGACCAGCTCGTAGACGCGCGGCGGCATGGCGCGTCCCTCGGCGAGGCTCTTGGTCATGTGGCCGAGGGCCTTGAAGCCGATGAAAAGCGTGCTGAACACCATCCAGAGGAAGATGCCGAAGCCCAGGATGCCGTTGTCGAAGAGCTGCTCGATGTACTCGTTCTCGGCGTGGTCGGTCTCGGTGTTGTGTTTGCCCTCGATGTGGAAGATGGGCGGGCGGCGGAAGGCCGGGTAGAGCGGCGGGAAGGAGCCCACGCCCGACCCGGTGAGCGGCTGGGTGCGGATCATCTCCCAGGTCGCCTCCCAGGTGAACAGGCGGAAGTTGACGGACACGACGCGGTTGGCCAGGTCCTTGGCGGTGTAGCCCACGAAGCCGAGGATGCCGAAGAGGATGACCCCCGCGACCTTCGCGCGGTACGGCTTGAGCGTGGGGAAGTAGGCGAAGGCGATGACCCCGAACACGGCGAGCACCATCGCGAAGCCGAGCCAGGCGCCCTTGGTGCCGGTCATGGCGAGGTTGAGCAGGAGCATGCCCATGAGGGGCAGGTAGCTCCACTTCCAGGTCTTGAGGTACTGCATCAGCAAGGTCGGGAAGACGATGACCAGGAAGTCGCCGTAGAAGTTGGGGTTGCCGTAGGTCGAGAACACGCGGTCGCCGAAGGCGCCGCGCCACACGAAGGGGTCGATGCCCTTGCCCGGGCCGCGCGGGAACCAGGTGTTGTCCACGAACTGCAGGGTGCCGTAGCCCACGGCGATCCAGGCCGAGATGACGAGCCATTTGACCAGGCGCTGGACCGCGGGCTCGTCGAACTCGTAGATGATGATGAGCGCGGCGACCATGTAGAACACGTGGCGCAGGAAGAAGTCCACGCTCGCCATGTGGTACGGCGCCTTGAGGAAGGAGAAGATGCCCCAGCCGAGGTAGGCGAGGAAGGGCGAGAGGGTGACCAGGTCCTGGCGGCTGAAGGCGGCGCGGCCCGCCTCGGTGAGGCGGATGAGCCAGAGGGTCAGCAGGCCCAGGCCGCCCATCTGCATCATGGTTATCTTGACCTGCGCCGAGTCGTAGGTGCGCAGGAAGAACAAGGATGAGATGAGGCAGTACAGCAGCGGCAGCCAGACGACGACCGCCTTATGGGCGAACGCTTCGGCTTGGGGCCTGGCGGCCTTTCGGTAGTCGGACATGGGCGCTGCCAGTATATATAAAGGGAGGGCGTTACGCTTTCAAGGCGCGCAGGACGCGGCGAGTCGGCGGGTAGGCGGCGAGCGCGGCCCCCCCGCACGCCAGCAGCGGGACCATCAGCGGCAGGCGGTAGCGCACGATGGCCGAGAGCAGCGCGTACACCGCCGTGGCGCTGAAGACCAGCAGGGCGAAGTACCGCGTCTCGGGCCCGGCCGCGCGGAAACGCCACAAGCCGTAGAAGCCCAGCGGGATGAGCCAGCCGTCGGAAAGGAGGCTGGCCAACACGACGAGCCAGTAAGGGTGCTGATAGTCGCGCTTGTACGGGTAGGGCCGCCACATCTTGACGACCTGGCGCACCGTGCGCAGGGCGTACTCCCGGGGATGCGCGGCCACCCAGCGTTTGCCCGCCTCGAAGTAAGCCGCCTGCTGGCTCCCGTCGTCCTCGATGAGGTAGCCCATCGAGTCGATGCGCCGCCAGTCGGGGTCGGCGTATTTGATCTCGTTCTCGCGCGGCAGGCCGCGCGCGTCGTCGGGGACGATGAGGTAGGTGTAGAAGTTGAAGCCGCCGATGGTGCTGCCCGGGATGAAGCGCCCGAAGACCGCGAGGTTGCGCGCGGTCCACAGCGCCGACGGGAGCGCGGCCAACAGCATGAGCAGCAGCGCGCCCTTCGCGGCGCGGCGCCGCACGCGCCAGGCGGCGTAGAGCGCCAGCAGGACGCATGAGGGCAGCAAAGACGAGAAGGAGATGGCCGCGACGCCGATGAGGCCCCCGGCCCAGGCGGCGCGGCGCGTGGTCGGTTTTTCCTCCAGCAGCGAGAGCGCGAGCAGCGCCGCGGCCAGCAGGAAGCACAGGAGCGTTTCTCGATAGAAGTAGCCGGTGTAGAAGACGAAGTAGGGGTAGAACAGGGCCAACAGGAAGGTCCAGTCCCCCGCGTCCTCCCCGAAGACGCGTCCCGAGACCTCGCGCAGGAGCAGGGCCGTCAGCGCCCCGAGCAGGGAGAGCGCCAAGGTCACGACCAGCGGCTTGAAGCCGAAAACGGCGTAAAGCGCCGCGATGAACAACGGGAAGCCGGGCTCGCGCGCGGCGGTGGGCTTGCCACCGGCCCCCTCGAAACGGCCGTGCTCCACGAGGCGGCGCGCGATGGTCTCGTATTCGTCGTTGGACGGCAGGCTTTTGCCGCTGAGGATGGCCCAACTCGAGTAACCCGCGCGCAGCCCCAAGCCCAGGACGAACGCGAGCGCCAGCAGGCGCGGCAGGCGGCGGAAGGTCACGCCGGGAAGCTCCGGCCGGCCGCGGCTTCCTTCAAGAGGCGCCGGAGGAACTCCCAGCCGGTGGGCCACGAATGCGCGGTGCTCTCGCCGCCCAGCCGCGGGCTTTCGATGGTCGGGATCTCGCCCAGGCGCAGGCCGAGCTTCATGGCGCGGATGGACATCAGGTACTCGATGACGAAACCGTCCACCGTCAGGTCCAGTCGGCGCATCGCGTCCGCGCGTATGACGCGGAAGCCGTTGATGGTGTCGGTGAGGTACGGGCCGCGGTTCCACAGCGCGTTGGCCAGGAAGGTGAACGCGAGGTTCACCCACTTGCGGGGACGCCACCAGTGGGCGTCCTCCTCGTTGCGCGCGCCGCGGCACATGCGCGAGGCGACGACCATGTCGTAGCCGCCTTCCTCCAGCTTCTCGAAGAGCTTGGGGATGTCGGCGGGGTCCTCGTTGCCGTCCGGGCTGTAGTAGCAGAGCGCCTCGGAGCGCGCGGCGTCCAGGGCGACCTGGAAGGCGCAGCCGCGTCCGCGCCGCGGCTGGCCGAGCACCTTGACGCCCTTGGAGGCGAGGAACTCGAGGGTGCCGTCCTTCGAGCCGCCGTCCACGACGAAGAACTCGTCCACGGTCGAGACCGGGATGCGGTCGAAGAGCTTTGGCAGGGCCTCGACCTCGTTGTAGGTGAGGAGGACCAGCGCGCGCGTGAGCCTCATGCCTCGTGCGCCCTGTACCAGGCGATGGTGCGCCGCAGGCCCTCGTCGAGCGGCACGGCGGAGCGGAAGCCGACGAGCCGGCGCGCCTTGCGCGTGTCGCAGCTGCGGCGCGGCTGCCCCGCGGGTTTGGACGGGTCGAAGCGCAGCTTCGCCTTCGAGCCGGCCAGGCGCAGGATGCGCCGCGCCAGGTCCGCGATGCTGACCTCCTCGTCCGTCCCGAGGTTCACGGGGTCGGCGGCGGGGTATTTCTCCGCGACCTCGATGAGGCCGCGGGCGAAGTCGCCCACGTAGAGGAACGCGCGCGTCGGGCGGCCCGTGCCCCAGACGACCAGGGGCGACTCGCCGTCGCACACGCGCTTGACCAGGGCGGCGATGACGTGCGAGATGCGCGGGTCGAAATGGTCGCGGGGACCGTAGGCGTTGTAGGGCCGGGCGATGGCGATCTGCATGCCGAACTCGTCGTGATAGGCGCGTCCCGCGTATTCGGCCATGCGTTTGGCCCAACCGTAGCCCTCGTTGGTCCGCTCGGGCCGTCCGCGGAAACCCTCGTCCTCAGGCGTGGGAACCACGGCCTCGCGCGGGTACACGCAGGCCGAGCTGACGACGAGGAAGCGTCCCACGCCCTCCAGGCGCGCCGCCTCGAGCATGTTGAGGCCCAGCGCCATGTTGTCGCGGAACATCGTCGCGTGATGATTGCTGTTGTAGCCCACGCCCGCGACCTTCGCGGCGAGGTTGAGCACCACTTCCTGGCCGCGGCAGGCCTTGCGGCAGCCCGCGGGGTCGAGGAGGTCCGCCTTGAGGCGACGCACGTCCTTCCACACCGCGGCCAGGTTGCGCCGGCCCGCCGGGGAGAAACGGTCGGCGACGGTCACGCGCGCGCCCGCGGCGACGAGGCGCTCGGTCACGAAGCTGCCGATGAAGCCGGCCCCGCCGGTGACGAGGACCCGCTTGCGGCGCCACCAACTCATGACGCGTCCGGCCGCGGCAGGCGCGAGAAGCCGACGAGCGCCACGGCGAGGGAGACCAGCACGGTCCCGCACAACACGGCGAGCGAGCCGGTGAGCACGTAGGACCAGTGCAAGGTGATGCGGCCGGTCGCCGCGTATTCGGCGATGGTCCGGGCGTTGAGCGCGATGCCGGCCAGCCAGGACGCGACGCCCGCGCCCATCAGCGCGGCGCGCGGCCCGGGCCGGTCGAAGAAGCCGCCCGAACGGCCGAGCGCGGCGTCGGCGGCCTTCTGCGCGAGCAGGCCGAAGGCGAGGAAGGTCGCTCCGGCCACGCCGAGCGTGAGCACGGTGAGCAGGCGATAGATCATGTCCTCCTGCAGGCGGCCCTGGCCGAGGTAGAAACGCACGGGCCCCAGGCCGTAGGCGAAGGCGACGGCGAGACACGCGGCGCCCAGGGGACCGAAGACCTTGAACGGGAAATACGCGAAGACGATGGAGAGGATGGAGCGCAGGAAGCGGAATCCGTCTCCGATGACCGAGAGCTTCGACTCGCCGGTGCGCTCGGCGTAGGGAATGGGGCTCTCGACGATGCGCCCGCCCATGCAGGCCACGCGCGCGGTCATCGCGGGCGTGAAGTCCAGGCCCGTGGGCAGGGGAGCCATGCGGGGCAGCAGGGCCTTCTTGAAGACGCGCATGCCGCTGGCGGTGTCGGTGAAGCGCTGGCCGGTCAGCCCGGTGAGCAGGGCCGCGTAGAACTTGTTGCCGATGACGCGCACCAGCGGCATGCGCGAGCCGCCGTGCAGGCGCAGCCCCACGGCCATGTCGGCGTTGCCGTCGCGCAGGGCCTTGACCAGGCCTTCGAAAGCGAGCGGGTCGCAGGTGCCGTCGGCGTCGAGGAAGCCCACGAGCTCGCCGTCGGCCGCGCGGAAGCCCGTCATCAGCGCGGCGCCGTAGCCGCGGTTGACGGGATGAGAGACGACGCGCGCCTCGGCCCACCTCCCGGCCTTCTCCAGGGTCTTGTCGCGCGAGCCGTCGTTGACCACGATGACCTCGACGCCGGAGAGCCCGAGGCGGCTCGCCAGCGGGGCGCGCGCCTCCAGGCACCGGCGCAGGATGTCGTCGATGGCGTCTTCCTCGTTGTAGGCGGGCACGACGATGGAGAGGCGCTCGGCCATGACGCTCATGGTATCAACTTCCTCTCGTAGACGGCGACGGGGAAGTTGGCCGCGGTGAAGGCGTCGCGCTCGCCGCCCAGGGCGTCGAAGACCGCGACGGGCGCGTACGCGGCGTCGAAACCATCCCCCGCGGGCCAGTCCGGCCGGGTCACGAACCAGCGCGGCAGGCGTTTCGGGTCGGCCGCGGAGACGGGTTGGCGCACGAAGGCGAGGGCGTAGCGCGAGAACGGGATGGGCGGGAAGCGGTCGGCCATGGGCGCGGGCGTGAACAGGCCGATGGCGGCCCCGGCGGGCAGGTTCGCCTCGATCCAGGCACCGGCGGCGTCCGCGTTGGAGCGGCCCGCGACGCCCGCCGCGAAGTTGCGTCCGGCGCGCGCCGCGTCCAGACCCAGGGCCGCGAGCGCGGCCGCGAGGACCGCGGGGCCGGCCCAGCGCCCGGCGCCGGGGACGGCGAGCG
>JANRKA010000032.1:0-19499 GCA_033875325.1 Elusimicrobiota bacterium
GTCCTGTCGCCCCGTCATATGTGACTTCTCGGGTCCCGCAGACACCTACCGCCCAGCTATCACGCCCTGGGGAAATCGCGGGACCCGAGAAGTCACATATGACGGGGCGCCACCCGCACCTATCGGATTCCTTGCCGCGCCTATCGGATTCCTTGCCGTTATCGGCGGAGGCGGCGCGGCGGCGGAGCGTCCGGCGGGGTGACGCCTCGTTTTCGTTTCGAAAATGCGAGGCGCGGTTTCCCCAGGTCGTCATAGCTGGGCGGTAGGTGCCTGCGCCTCGCATTTTCGAAACAAAACGGGGCGGCAGGACCCGGCCGGACGCGGCGCCGCCGGGCCGCCGGCTTTAGGGGTTGACAGGTTCCGGTCCATGCGCTAACCTTCCAACGCCTCGGGCATACCGGGGTCCATGGACCAAAGACGGACAGGAGGACGAATGATGAAGCGCACGCTGTTGGCCGTTGCCGTGCTGGCCCTTGCCGGTGCCGCTCACGCCGGCGGTCAGAACGACGGAGGTTGCGGTCTCGGCAGCATGTTGTTCAAAGAAGACAAGCCGGTGCATCAGATTCTGGCGGCCACGACCAACGGGTCGTTCGGCAACCAGACCTTCGGCATCACCACCGGCACGCTGGGCTGCTCGTCCGGCGGTCTGCTGAAGTCTTCCAAGGAGCGCGAGGTGTTCACCGCCTCGAACTTCCGCGCCATCGAGCGCGAGATGGCCGCGGGCAAAGGCGAGCACCTCGCCTCGCTGGCGACTCTCTCCGGCTACAAGGCCGAGGAGTTCTCGGCGTTCGCGAAGGCGAACTACGAGAAGCTGTTCCCGAGCGAGAAGACCACGCCCGCGGAGCTGCTGCAGAACATCGACAAGGCCGCGGCCGGCGTCCTCTAAGCCAAGGCTCCACAGTTGAAAACGGGGGCGGGCGGTCCTGGGATCGCCCGCCCCCTTCTTTTCCTCCTGTTGGCCCTGCCCGCCGGGGCCGCCGCTCCCGAGGAGGCCCGCCGCAAGGCCGCGGACGCGCGCCTCTGGGAGGACCCGGTCTGGCTCCGGCTGCTCCACTACAAGCCCGTGTTGGGCGGGGCGCTCAAGGGCGACGCGACCGACGGTCTCTACCTCTCGGCTGTCGGCCGCACGGACCCGAAGGCCGAGCTGGAGGCCTCGGTGGACGCCCTTTTCGACCCCGCGACGGACGCCGCGGGGGAGACCCCCGCGTGCCGGTTGCCCGCGCGTTCGGCCTGGCTGCGCGAGAAGTTGGGCCTGGGCCCCGGCCCCGCCTGCCCGCGTTTCGAGGACTGGCGGCGCCTGCTCGACGCGCGGGCCGTCACGCTCGTCTTTGCCTCCTCCTACGTCAACAACCCCTCGTCCATGTTCGGGCACACCTTCCTGCGCCTGGAGCGCGCGTCGGTCGGCGACGACGAGCGCCTGCGCGACAACACCCTCAACTTCGCGGGAGAGACCGGGGAGGACAACGGCGCCCTGTTCGCGGTCAAAGGACTGCTCGGCTTCTACCCGGGGCGCTACACCGCCGTGCCGTATTTCCTGAAGGCGGCCGAATACGGCCACATCGAGAGCCGCGACCTCTGGGAGTATCGCCTGGCGCTTGCCCCCGAGGAGGTGGACCGTCTGGCGGCGCACGCCTGGGAGGTCGGCCGCTCGACCTTCCCTTACTACTTCCTCTCGAAGAACTGCTCCTACCAGCTCATGCCCTTGCTGGAGGCCGCGGCCCCGCGCCTGGATCTCTTCCCCGGCTCGCCCGCCATCGTGGGGCCGGTCGACACGCTGCGCGCCGTGGTCGAGACGCCGGGGCTGGTGGCCGAGACGCGCTACCGGCCCGCCCACGCCACCGTGATGCGCCAGCGCCGCGCCCTGCTCGCCGGGCCCGAGCGGCGCGCCGCCGAGGCCTACGCCGCGGGCCGCCCCGAGGAGGGGGACCGGCTCACGGAAGGCCTGCCGAGCGCGCGGCGCGCCCTGGTGCTGGACGCGGCGCAGGACTTCGTCCTGTACAAGAAGGGCTTCTCTCCCGACGTCGCCCCGGAGGTCCGCGCGCTCGAGCGCTCCATCCTGCTGCGCCGCGCCAAGGTCCCGGACCTGCCGGTGGACCTCGCGCCTCCTTCCTGGGCCGTGCCGCCCGAGACCGGGCACCGCCGCAAGCGCCTGATGCTGGGCGGCGGCGCGCGCCGCGGCGGGGGCTTCGCCGAGCTGGCGTGGCGTCCGGGCTACCACGACCTGCTCGACCAGGGCGCGGGCTTCGTCCCGGGCGCGGCCATCGAGTCCATGTCCTGGCGCCTGCGCTACGACGGCGGGGAGCGCCGCGTCTACGCGCGCGACCTGCGCCTCGTCGAGATCCTGTCGGTGGCGCCGTTCGACCCGTGGACGAAGAAGCCGTCCTGGACGGTGGGCACGGGCCTGGACACCGCCTTCGAGAAAGGGCGTCCGGCGCCGGACGCCCTCGTCTACGAAGGGCACGCGGGTTCGGGCCTGGCCTTCGAGCCGCTGCCCGGGTTGGTGGTCTTCGGCCTGACCCAGGCCGAAGGCGCCGCCGGGGCGGTGCTCGAGTCGGGCTGGCGCGTCGGCGGGAGCCTGCGCGGCGGGCTGACCGCGACCTTGGGACGGCGCTGGACCGCGCTGCTCGACGGGGGGCTTTCGGCGACGGCGTGGGGCGACGCGACGCCCAACCACCGGCTGCGCTCCGGGCTCAACTTCGCGCCGCTGCGGGACGGGGCGGTGCGCGTGGAAGGGCTGCTGCGAGGCCCCCACCGGGAGGCGGGATTGTATGCCGTCTTTTACCATTAGCCGGGCCCTGCCGTTCCTCGCGCTGGCCTTGGCCGGCTGCTCGGGCTGCTCGGGAGTGTTCCTCCAGCCCGACCGCGCCCTGCACGCCAAGCCCGAGCAGGTGGGGGCGGCGTGGGAGGAGGCCCGTTTCGCGTCGGCCGACGGCACGGCGCTCACCGGTCTGTGGCTGCCCGCGCGCCCGGGTCCCGGCAAAGGCGTGGTCGTGCAGTTCCACGGCAACGGCGAGAACATGACCTCGCACTTCCTGTTCGTCTGGTGGCTGACGCTCGAGGGTTGGGACGTGTTGGCCTTCGACTACCGCGGCTACGGCGCCTCGGGCGGCGAGAAGTCGCTCGCCGGGGCGGTCGAAGACGGCGCGGCGGCCCTGCGCTGGGCGAGGGTCAAGGCCGCGGGGCGTCCGCTCGTCGTGGTCGGGCAAAGCCTGGGCGGCGCGTTGGCCCTGGCCAGCCTCGAGAAGGACGGGGGGGAGGGCGTGAAAGGCCTCATCCTCGACTCGACCTTCGCGTCTTATCGCGCCATCGCCCGCGAGAAGCTCGGCCTGCTGTGGCTGACCTGGCCGTTCCAGTACCCGCTCTCATTCCTGGTCGGCGACGGCCTGGCCGCCGAGCGTTTCGCCCGGCGGCGCAAGCCCGTGCCCCTGCTGACGTTCCACGGCCAGGCGGACCCCATCGTCCCCCTGCACCACGGGCGCCGCCTCTTCGAGGCCGCCCTCGGCCCCAAGGAGTTCGTCGTGGTCGCCGGCGACGGCCACACCGAGGCCTTCGGCGCCCGCCGCCCCGAGCACAAAGCCCGCATCCTCGCCTTCCTGGCCGACGCCGCGCGCTGAGCGGGGCCCACGCGGGGCCTAGGCCCAAAGACGCCGTTCGGCGCCCTGTTGGCCCAGGCGCGCCGGCGCCGCCCGCCTTATCCTCATGGGAGATGATGCGACGGCACCACGGCGGCATTCAGGAGCGCGGCGGCTCGCGTTCCGACGGTTGGATGGAGCGCGAGCTCCCCGGCCGTCCGCGCATCCTCGTGGTCGAGGACGAGCCCGAGCTGCGCGCGTCCATCATGCGCTTCCTCGACTGCTTCGAATGCGAGGTGGCCGAGGCCGGCTCCGGCCGCGAGGCGCTCGAAGCCGCGGCCCGCCACTCGCCCGAGCTCATCATCCTCGACTTCGGCCTGCCCGATTTCAACGGCTTCGAGTTGCTCAGACGCTTCCGCTCCCAGCACGAGTTCGTGACCACGCCCATGCTCATGCTCACCGGCACGCCGCGCGCCTTCGCTTTGGCCGAGACCTTCACCTTGGAGCTCTCCGGCCTGGTCAAGAAGCCCGCGACCTCCGAGCTCCTCTATGAGGAGGTGTGCCGAGCGCTGGGCGGACGGCTCGCCAGGCGCGCGGGGGCCGACGCGACCCCCGAGACCGTCGCCGGCGGCGCGGCCTCCGCGCAGGCCGAGGCCGAGCTCAAGAACATCCTCGACGTCGAGAACCGGCAGTGCGAGATCGAGGAGGACGACGGCCCGACCCAGGACTCCGTGGACGCCGCGGCGGCCGAAGCCGCGCCGGTCATCAAGCTCGTCAACGCCATCCTCAGCCTTGCCGTCGAGAAGAAAGCCAGCGACATCCACATCGAGCCGCTGGACCGGGTCATACGCGTGCGCTTCCGCATGGACGGCGCCTTGGTCCCGCAACTCGAGGTGCCGGCGTCCATGGGCCCGTCCATCACCGCGCGCCTGAAGGTCATGGCGCACCTCGACATCGCCGAGCGCCGCGTCCCGCAGGACGGGCGCTTCCGCATGTATCTGCCCGACCGGCGCAGGCTCGAGATCCGCCTGAGCACCTTGCCCAGCCGCTACGGCGAGAAGGTCGTCATGCGCCTGCTCGGCCAGGCGAGCCTGACGGGCGACCTCAGCAAGCTCAACGCCCACCCGCGCGACCTGCAGTGCATCACGGCCGCCATCGAGAACCCCAACGGCCTCATCCTCGTGACCGGCCCCACGGGCAGCGGCAAGACCACCACCCTTTATCGCATGCTCGCCGCCCTCAACACGGCCGAACGCAACATCGTCACGGCCGAGGACCCCGTCGAATATGAGCTGCCCGGCATCACCCAGGTCAGCGTGCGCAACGAGGTCGGTCTGACCTTCGAGAAGGCGCTGCGCGCCTTCCTGCGCCAGGACCCCGACGTCATCCTTGTCGGAGAGATACGCGACCTGGAGACCGCCTCCATCGCGCTCAAGGCGTCCGTCACCGGACACCTGGTCCTGTCAACTTTGCACACCAACGACTCCGTCACCTCCATATCGCGGCTCGTGGACATGGGCGTGCCGCCTTATCTCGTGGCCGCGGCCGTGCGCCTCATCGTGGCCCAACGCCTCGTGCGCGTGTTGTGCGCGCACTGCAAGCGCGAGTCGCCCATCCTGGACGCCCAGAAGCGTTTCCTGGCGGGCGAGGAGCTCATCCGCTTCACCAGCGCCTACGCCCCGGTGGGCTGCATGCGCTGTGACGGCTCGGGCTACAAGGGCCGCGTCGGCGTCATGGAGGTCTTGCCCGTGCGGACCGCCGTCATGCGCGAGGCCATCACGCGCGGCGCCTCGCCCGACGCCCTCCAGTCCATCGCGTTGGCCGACGGCCTGCGTCCCCTGCGCTCGGGCGCGCTCGACCTCGTCGAGCGCGGCGTCACCTCGTTGTCCGAGGC
This sequence comes from Elusimicrobiota bacterium, assembly GCA_033875325.1. Lineage (GTDB taxonomy): Bacteria > Elusimicrobiota > Elusimicrobia > UBA1565 > UBA9628 > GWA2-66-18. The sequence continues at coordinate 5,467 of JANRKA010000032.1, forward strand.
CCTGAAGATACTCGTCAGCGAGTAAGCGTCGCGCCGAGGCGCGCGAGGGCGGACTGGAGCACGCCCCGAGTCGTGGCGTCGTTCTCCACCTTCAGGGCGGACTCAAGCGCTCGCCGCTGAGGCTCTCCGCCGATGGCGGCCAGGGCTTGGCCCGACGCGGCGCGCACGCCGGAGTCGGGGTCGGTCAGGGCCAGGGACACGGCGTCGGCGGCGCGCGGGCCGCCGATCTCCTGGAGGGACTTCACGGCCTGCAGGCGGACCTGCCAGCGCGGCTCGCCGGTGAGGCACTGCTCGAGCGCCGAGACGGAGAAGGATTTCCCGGCGCGGCCGAGCGCGATGGCGGCGGCGTGGCGCACCCACCAGGACGAGTCGTGGGCGAGCGAGCGCATCAGCGCGGAGGCGGCGCCGTCGGCGCGCAGGCGGCCGATGGACAGCGCGGACGCGACGCGGACCTGCGGGGAGGGGTCCTTGAGGCCTTCGATGAGGCCGCGCAGGGCGACCCCGTCGCCGATGCGGCCGAGCGCGACGGCCGCGGCGGCGCGGACTTCGGGGGCCTCGTCGAGCCGCAGGAGCACGCCGCGCAGGTGCGGGACCGCCGCGACGTTGCGCGGCACGGCGGCCGAGAAGACGGCGGCGACGCGGTCGGCGGGGCGGGGGGAGCGCAGGCCGGTCTGCAGCCACAACGCGGAGGGCGGCGCGGCGACCGCGTCGCGCAGGTCCTCGCCCGAAGCCTCGGCGGCGAGCGACGCGAGGGGGTCTTCCTCGGGGCCCAGGGCGCTCGCCAGCGGAGGCGCGTCTCCGGAGTAGCCGGGCAACGGCAGGGTGGTCCGTCCCGCGGACGGCGTCGCGGCCGCGGACGGCAGGGCGAGACTGACGGCGAGGGCGGCGAGCGTGGTCCTCATGGGGGATTCAGTCTAACAGACGGGAACGCCGTCTGCCAGGGGGGTCAGACGCCGGCCGGGGTCTGAGAGGAGGCCGCGGTCGCGGGCTCGACCTTCTTCGGCGAGGACATGCCGACCGCGAGCTTGACGCTCGCGCCGAAGGTCTTGAGCGGCTCTCCCAACGTGTGCGACACCATGCGCACGCACCCCAGCGAGCAGCCGGCCTCGCAGGGCTTGTGAACGTCGTTGGTCCGGAGGCGCGCGGGCGTGGTCTCCATGAGGTCCATGGCCACGCCGCGCTGCTGGGCGCACCACTGGATGGCGCCCGTCGAAGTCACGTAGAGGAATTTGTAGCCGCCCAGGCACTTCCAGGGGCGGGAGAAATCGCCGCGCAGCATCTCCTTGAGGTGGTCGCCGTAGAAGTTGACGCCCTCGAAGACGCCGTATTTGTCGAGGAGCTGGAGGTACTTCTCGCCCTTGATGGCGATCTGCCCGCCCTTGCCGTGCATGATGGAGAAGCCGAAGGCGAAGGGGAGGGACTTGAGCGTCTCCCTGAACTCGTCATAGTTGTTCAGGTTCTCTTCGTTGAGGACCGACTGTATCTCGACCTGGAACTTCGCCGTCTCGGCCAACAGCTTCAGCTTGGGCAGGACGGACTTCAGGGACTTGTCCGACCAGTCGGTCGGGTGCAGCGTGTCCACCGAGACCTGCATGAAGTCCAGGCCGGCCTCATTGAGGTCCAGGATGTTCTTCTTGGTCAGGAGGAAGCCGTTGGTGATGATGGTGGCCAGGTTGGAGCCGCCGCGCTTCGACTTCACGTGGGCCACCAGCGCCGCGATGTCGGGGTGCATCATCGTCTCGCCGCCGAGGAAGTCGTAGACCAGCACGCCCAACTCGTCGAGCTTGTCGATGCGGGCCTTGAGCGTCTCCAGCGGGATGATGGGCGCGCCCGGCGTGTACTCGTCGCAATACGAGCAGGTCAGGTTGCAGTCGTCGGTGACGACCACCTGGGCGTACATGGGGCGGTCGTCGACGACCCGCTTGGCGCCCGTGAGCACGAACTTCGCATCGACGGCCATGGGAGATTATACGAAGAAAAGGCCCTCCCCCGACGAGCGGGGGAGGGTCTTCTGCAGGTGGAAACCGGATTCTGCTAGAGTGTCCGTGTGTCAAGGCTGACAGTCCTGGGACTGGCCGCGGGTTCTCTCACAGGCGGCTTCGCGCGCTACGCGTTGGCCGGCGTCATGGCGCGCGCCGCGGTCGGCGGTCTGCCTTGGGGCATACTGACGGTCAACCTCGCCGGCTGCCTGCTCGCGGGGCTGGTGGACGGCCTGGCCGGGCGGCTCTCGCCGGAGGCGCGCGTCGCCCTGCTGTCGGGGTTCTGCGGGGCGTTCACGACCTTCTCGGCGCTGATGCTCGACGCCTCGGGCCTGCTGCGGGCGGGGCAGGGAGCGCTCGCCTTCGTCTACGTCGCGCTCAGCGCGGCGGCGGGCCTGGCCTGCGTGCGGCTCGGCGGCCTCATCGCCGGGCGGTTTTGACCCGCTCCCGGCGGTAATGGGATAATCTCCACGTGGCGAACCTGCTCGCGGGCGAGAAGAGCCCGTACCTCCTCCAGCACAAGGACAACCCGGTCCACTGGCGTCCATGGGGGGAGGCCGCGTTCGCGGCCGCGAAGAAGGAGGACAAGCCCATCCTCCTCTCCATCGGCTACTCCACCTGTCACTGGTGCCACGTGATGGAGCGCGAGAGCTTCGCCGACCCGAAGGTGGCCGAGGTCATGAACCGCCACTTCGTGTGCGTCAAGCTGGACCGCGAGGAGCGGCCGGACGTGGACAAGGTCTACATGACCGCGGTCCAGGCGATGACCGGGCAGGGCGGCTGGCCGCTCAACGCCTTCCTGACGCCGGAGCTCAAGCCTTTCTTCGGAGGCACCTATTTCCCGCCGGACTCGCGCTGGGGGCGGCCGGGCTGGCCGCAGCTGCTCGAACGCATCGCCCAGCTCTGGCGCGAGCGGCGAGCCGACGTGGACGGCGACGCTCGGCGCATGAGCGAGGCCGTCGCCGGCCACCTCGCCGCCGAGGGCGAGCGCGCCAAGCCCGGCCGCGAGGCGCTCGCCGCCGCGGTCGCCGCGCTCAAGCGCGCCTTCGATCCCGTGCACGGCGGCTTCGGCGACGCGCCCAAGTTCCCGATGCCGTCCTATCAACGCCTGCTCCTGCGCCTGGCCGCGCGCTCGGACGACGAGGAGTCGGCGGGCATGGCGCTGTCGAGCCTGCGCGCGATGGGCCGCGGCGGGGTCTACGACCAGGTCGGCGGCGGACTGCACCGTTATTCCACCGACGAGCAGTGGCGGGTGCCCCATTTCGAGAAGATGCTCTACGACAACGCCCAACTCCTCGAGAACCTCGGCGACGCCCTCCTTTATAAGCCCGACGCGGAGCTGCGCCGCCTTCTCGAGCGCACCGTCGCCTACCTCGAGCGGGACCTGCGCCACCCCGAAGGGGGCTTCTACTCCGCGGAGGACGCCGACAGCCTGCCGCCCGGCGAGACCGACCCGCACGCGAAGGCCGAAGGCGCCTTCTACCTCTGGACGCCCGACGAGGTCGCCGATTCGCTGGCCGGGGACTCCATCGCGTTCAACCGCCGCTACGGCATCGTCGCCGACGGCAACGCGCTGCACGACCCGCACGGCGAGTTCACGGGCCGGAGCATCCCCTACGACGCCGACCCGACGGCGATGCCCGAGGAGCGCGCCGCGCCCGCGCGCGAGCGCCTGCGCGCGGACAGGGAGTCCCGGCCGAGGCCGTCGCTCGACGACAAGGTGCTGGCCTCCTGGAACGGCCTGGCCGTGACGGGGCTGTCGCGGTGTTTCGTCGCGACGGGCGAGACGCGGCTGCTGCGCCTGGCAGACGGCGCCGCGGATTTCGTCCGCGCTCGGCTGGCGGACGAGAGCGGGCGCGTCCTGCGGCATCGCTGGCGCGACGGCGACGCCGCCGTCCCGGGCATGGCCGACGACTACGCCTTCATGGCGCAGGGGCTCGTGGACCTGTATGAGGCGGGTTTCGACCCGGCGCGCCTGGCCTGGGCGCTGGACCTCGCCGAGGAGGCGCTCGCGCGCTTCGCCGCGCCGGGCGGGGGGGCGTACCTGACGGCCGAGGGCGCCGCGCCCGAACTGCTCGCCCGCGCCATCGAGGACCACGACGGGGTCGAGCCCGCTCCGAGCTCGGTGTTGGCCGACGCCTGCCTGCGTCTGCACGAGTTGACGGGCCGCGAGCCGCTGCGGCGCTTCGCGGACCTCACGCTCGAGCGTTTCGGCGGGCGTCTGGGCGAGCGCCCGTCCGCCCTGCCGTACCTCGCCTGCGCGCTGGACCGGGCGCTGGGCCCGTCGCGACTGGTCGTCATCGCGGGGCTGGAGCTGCCCGGCGGCACGGAGATGGTGAAGGCCGTGCGCGCCAAGCTGAGACCCGGCCTGGTCGTCGCGGGCTTCACGGCCAAAACGATGGCCGCGACCGCGGCGCTGGTGCCGGCCGTCGCCGGCATGGAGCTCGGCGAGAAGGCGCGCGCCTTCCTCTGCGAGGACGGCGCCTGCGGGCTGCCGACCGAGAAGGCCGCCGAGTTGTTCCGCCGCCTGGACGGCCGATGAAGGAAGACCTGCGCACCGACGAGCAGAAGGCCCGGTCCAAGCGGGCTCACGCGAACTCCATGATCGTCATGGGCGCGGTGACCACGGCCTGCGCCCTGGCCGCCGGCCTCATCGCCATGACGGGCGGGGACATGCCCGATTTCATGTACGGCCGCTTCGGGCGCGGCTCCGGAGAGGAGCGCCCGGCCGTGCGCGTGCCCAAGCCGTCCCTCGTCGCCTTCGAGCCATGGGGCGACGCGGCGTTCGCCCGCGCCCGCCGCGAGGACAAGCTCGTCTTGCTGCACCTCACCTCCGTCTGGTCGCGCCACGGGCGCTGGATGGAGGAGACCGTCTACGGCGACCCGGCCTGCGCGCAACTGGTCACGAGCGCGCTGGTGCCGGTCAAGGCGGACCTGGAGGAACGCCCGGAACTGCTCCCCTATCACCGGGGCTGGCCCACGACCGCGCTGCTGCTGCCCGACCGCCGGCTCGTCGTCGCGGGCACGGCCATGAGCTGTCCCATGTTCAAGGCCTTCGTCGAGGTCGTGCTCGCTCGCGGCCGCGACGCCGCCGCGGCCGCGGCCGAGACGGAAGGTCGCCGGCCCGCCGGAGCGCCGCGCCCCGCCGGGCCCAACGCGCCGTATTTCCCGCCCTGGCGCGCGCTCACGCGCGAGGAACTCCCGCGCGCTCTCAAGCTCGAGGACCCGGTCTGGGGCGGTTTCTATCGCTATTCCTCCGCTCCTGACGGCAGCGCGCCGGAGCACGAGCGGCTGCTCGGCGACCAAGCCGACGCCGTCACGGCGCTGTCCGTCCTCGACCCCGAGGCGGCCAAGCGGACTTTGGCGTTCGTGGAGAAGTTCCTGGCGCTGCCCGCGGGTGGTTATGCCGCCAGCCTGGACTCCGAAGTGTTCCTGGCCGACGGACGCGTCATGGACGGTCGGGCCTATTTCGCGCTCGACGACGCCCGGCGCCGCGCCTACGGCCTGCCCCGCGCGGACCGTCGCCGTTTCAAGGCGCTCGAGAAACGCATGGCCGACGCGGTCCTCGCCTCGCCGGTCGCGACCCCCGCCCAGAAAGCCCACGCGCGCCTGCGCTGATTAACAAAAGTGCCTGTCCCTTTTGTTAATTAACGAAAGGGACAGGCACTTTGGTTAAAAGTCGTCGGAGGTTTTGCCGGCGGACTTGGGCTTGAGGGTGAAGAGGTACTCGACGACGGCTTCGAGCTCGGGCTTCTGGAGCTGTTCCTTCCACTTGGGCATGACCAGCATGGGAAGGGGCTGGGTCGAGTCGTTGGGGATGGGCACGAGGCCGTCGGCGATGCGCTGCTGGAGCTCCTGCTTGGTGTAGCCGTCGGAGACCAGCTTGAGCGACGGGATGAGGCCGCCGGCGACGTTGTTGTTGGGGTAGCCGCCGTAGCCGTCCTGGGCGTGACAGGTGACGCAGCCGGCCTTCTCGTAGATGATGCGGCCGCGCTCGGCCTTGGGCAGGGCCTTGGCCTCGGCGGTGTCCCACGGGCGCACGGACCAGGCCTGGCCCTTCTGCGCGGAGAGGTAGGCGACGAGGTCCTTGCGGATGTCGTCGGTGAGGTTGAAGTCGGGCATGACGGTCTTCTGGTTCCAGGCGTGCGGGTCCTTGAGCCAGGCGTCGAGCCAATCGGCCGACTTGCGGTAGCCGACCATGGTGAGGTCCGGTCCCCAGTTGTGGCCGGCGTCGCCGACCTGGTGGCACTTCACGCAGCCGAGGCCGTTGAAGAAGCGCTCGCCGCGCGCGACCGGGTCGGTCGAGGGCGCCTGGCCGTTGCAGGCCGAGAGGGCGAGGACGAGGCAGAGCAAAGCGGATCGTTTCATTTCAGACGCCTCCAAAGAGCAGCATCCCGAAGATGAGCGGCAGATAGGCGAGCGAAGCGAGGAAGAGGCGGCGCGCGTCGGGGACGGCCATGGTCCAGCTGGCCTTCATGCCCAGGCCGAGGAACGCGGCGGACACGAGCAGCGCGGGCAGGCCGTAGGCCTTGCCGGCCATGCCGAGGTAGACGGGCAGCAAGGTGGCCGGCAGCAAGGTGAAGGAGTGCAGGGCTATCTGGATGGCGGTGGTGCCGCCGTCGGGGTGCACGACGGGCATGACCTTGAAGCCGGCGGCGGCGTAGTCCTCGCGGTACATCCAGAACAGGGCGAGGAAGTGGGGGATCTGCCACAGGAACTGGATGCCGAACAACGCCCACGCGCGGGCGTCGAGGCCCTGCGCGGCGCCCGCCCAACCGATGAGCGGCGGCATCGCGCCGGCGGCCGCGCCGATCCAGGTCGTCTGCGGCGTGACCTTCTTGAGCGGGGTGTAGGCCAGGACGTAGAGGGCGATGGTCAGGGCGGTGAGACCCGCGGACAGGCGGCCGGCGGCGAGCCACACGAGCGCGGGCCCGGCGGCGGCGAGGACGAGGCCGAAGGCGAGCGCGGCGGCGGGGGCGACGCGCCCGGTGGGCAGCGGGCGGGCGCGGGTGCGGCGCATGAGGGCGTCTTCGGCGCGCTCGAGGTACTGGTTGAGCGCGCCGCAGGCGGCCGCGGCGAGGGTCACGCCCGCGAGCAGGCCCCAGAAAGCGGCGGTCATGCGCCCGCCGGCCACGGCCCAGCCCAGGGCGGCGGTCAGCGCCACGAGCAGCGCGATGCGGGGCTTGGCCAGGGCGAGGAAGTCCTTCACCGGGCGAGCCTCCGGGCGCGCAGGGCCAAGACGAGCAGCGCGCCCAAGGTGGCGGCCCCGCCCACGAGGTGAGCGGTGCGCCAGAGGGCGGCGGCGCGGAAGTCGAGGAGGTAGGTCGCGTCGTAACGCACGCGGAAGGCGAGCAGGCCCAACGCCAGTTGGGCGGGGACCACGACGGCGACGATCAGAGCGGCGCCGCGCAGGGACGCCGGGCCGCGCCGCAGAGCGGTGAACGCGGCGGCGGCGGCGAGCAGGAGCACGGCGAGTGCCCACAGGACGTGCAGCGGGGCGGCCGCTCCGGCGTGGCGCAGGAGCGCGCCGAGCGCGAGCTGGAGGAAGGCGGCGCCGAAGGCGAGTCCGGCGAGGACGAAAGTCCTCGCCGCCTTCTGGTCGCGGGGGAGGGACAGGTAGCCGCCGGTCGAGCAGACGGCCGAGGCCAGCAGCAGGCAGAACACGGCCTGTCCGAGGCACGCATGGCTGATCGAGACGGCCGGGGGCAGGCGCATCAGCACGGTCAGGCCGCCGAGCAAGGCTTGCACGACGATGAGGCCCGCGGCCCAACGGCAGGCCGCGCGCGCCTCGACGGGGACGCCCTCGCGCAGCGAGAGGACGGCCTGGGTCAGCGACATCAGCGCGACGACGCCGGCTACCAGGCGATGCCCGTGCTCGTAGAACACGCCGCCGGTCATGCGCGGCATCACCTGCCCGAAGGACAGAGGCCAGTCCGGGACGGCCAGTCCCGAGCCGGTGGAGGTGACCATGCCGCCCGCCCCGAGCAGGAACAAGGCCGAGGCCGCCGTGGCCGCCGACCAGCCGGCGAAGAGGCGGTCGTTCGACGCGGCGCCGGGCAAGGGGCGCGTCGCGGCGGGAGCGGTCAAGAGCATCCTAGGCGCTCTCCGCCCGCATGCGCGCCTTCTCCACGCGCCACAGCGTCCAGGCGAAGCCGCCCACGAGCGCGAAGGTGACGGCCAGGAGGATGACGATGCCCCACCAGAAGCCGTCGTAGAGCCCGGAGCCGTCGTTCTGCCCGAAGCAGGTCGAGCAGGCGGCGGCGGGCCCGGCGAGCAGGCTCAGCAGGGCGGCGAGCCTCATCGCAGCTCCCCGGACTTGCGCCAGAACCAGGCCAGGTAGGGCGCGGTCAGCAGCGCGCCGCCCAAAGACGCCTTCAGCGCCCACGGCGTCTCGAGGCCGCCCGCGTTGAAGCCGGCCGCCCAGGCCGCGGTGACCGCGAGCATGGCCAACACGGCGACGATGAAGAAGAGGTGGAAGTGCTTCAGTGACATCAGTGATGGGCTCCGGCCTCGGCGGGCGCCTCGCCGTGGGCGGGGGCGTGCGCGGGCCCCTGCGCCTTGACGTCCATCGGCGTGGTGACGTTGCCGCGGGTCAGGCGCGCGTCGATGAGGCCGATGACGAGGAAGGCGCCGAAGAACACGGTCAGGCCGAGCGCGTAGTAGATGAGCTTCTTCTCGCCCCACAGGTGCATGAACACGGCGGCGACGAGGCCGGCCTTGACGCTCGCCACGAACATGCCCAGCGCGACGGCCGAGCCGATGGAGAGGTGGAACTTGGAGATCCAGACCGTGACCACGGTCAGGACCATCAGGGCGGCGAAGACGCCCATGTAGAGCTTGACGTTGGGCGCGTGGTCGTCGTGCTGCGCGGCGGAGGTCTTGGCCATGGGGGTCTCCTCTAGAGCAGGTAGAGCGCCGGGAACAGGAAGATCCAGACGACGTCGACGAAATGCCAGTAGAGGCCCGCGCCCTCGATGCGGCCGAGGAACAAGGGGTCGTTCCAGCAGTCGTCGCTCCAGCTCATGGCGAGCAGGACGGCGTTGAGCACGATGCCGCCGATGACGTGCAGGCCGTGCAGGCCGGTCATGGTGAAGTAGACCGCGTAGAACACCGAGGTCGCGGGGCTGATGCCGTGCTCGAACTTGGCGCCGTATTCCACGGCCTTGATGGCGAGGAAGACGAAGGACAAGGCCAGGGTCGCGCCCATCCAGAGCCGGAACTGGGACTTGCTCTTGTTGTAGACGCCGACGTAGGCGAGCACGATGGTCACCGAGGAGGAGATGAGCACGAAGGTGTTGGCCATCGCCAGCGGGACGTTGAGCACGTCCCAGCCCCACGGCCAGGCCACCGAGCCCATGCGGAGCACGATGTAGGTCGTGAACAGCGTCGCGAACAGCATGATCTCCGAGGCGAGGAACAGCCAGACGCCGAGCTTGGCGTTGCTGATGCCGGAGTGCGTGTCGGGGTTCTCCATCGTGATGGCGCTCATGTCGGGGCTCCTCAGGAGGGCTCGTGCTGCGGCCAGAAGTCCTTCTTGTGGTCCGGGTGGGTGTACTCGTAGGGACCGCGGTAGACCCGGGGCGTCTTCTCGAAGTTGCCGTGCGGGGGCGGGGAGGGGCAGGCCCACTCCAGCGTGGTGGCGTCCCAGGGGTTGTCGCGCGGCTTCTCGCCGCGGAAGATGCTGTTGATGAAGTTGTAGATGAAGGGCAGCTGGAAGAGCATCAGCGCGTAGGCCGACCAGGTGCTGACCACGTTGAGGCCCTGGGTGGACATGTTGTGGAGCTGGGCCGTCGGGTCATAGAGGCGGCGCGACACGCCGGCCAGGCCCATGATGAGCATGGGGGCGAAGATGCCGGTCATGGTGACCACCGAGCCCCAGAAGTGGATGAGGCCGAGGCGGTCGTCCATCTTGCGCCCGAACATCTTGGGGAACCAGTAGTAGGTGCCGCCCAAGAGCGCGATGATGGAGCCCGTCACGACCACGAAGTGGAAGTGGCCGATGACGTAGTAGGTGTCGTGCAGGTAGATGTCGGTCACCGTCAGGCCCAGCGGCAGGCCGGTCAGGCCGCCGATGCCGAACAGCGGCAGGAAGGCCAGCGCGAAGAGCATCGGCACGTTGTAGCGGATGGACGCGCCCTTGAGCGAGAAGATGAGGCAGGTCAGGATGGCCACCGAGGGCACCGAGATGATCATCGTGGTGACCAGGAAGAAGTTGCCCAGCGCCGGCGACATGCCGGAGATGAACATGTGGTGCGCCCAGACCATGAAGGACAGCGCCCCGATGGCGATCATGGAGAACACGAGGGTCTTGTAGCCATGCAGCGGCTTGCGCGTGTTGTTGGCGATGATCTCGGCCACGATGCCCATCGGCGGCAGCACGAGCACGTAGACCTCGGGGTGGGCGAGGAACCAGAACAGGTGCTGCCACAGCAGCGGCTGGCCGCCGCCCGAGCCGTGGTAGGCCTGGCCCAGGATGACGAGGTCCTTGGGCATGTAGAAGCTGGTGTGGAACACGCGGTCCATGACCTGCAGGATGGAGGCGGCCTCGAGCGGGGGGAAGGCGAGCAGGAGCAGCACCGAGGTGACCATCTGGGCCCAGACGAAGACGGGCAGGCGCCACAGCGACAGGCCGGGCGCGCGCATGTTGAGCGCCGTGACCAGGAAGTTGATGGAGCCCAGCAGGGACGAGGTGATGAGGATGACCCTCGACAGCAGCCAGACCGTCTGGCCGGGGTTGATGATGGACAGCGGCGGGTAGGAGGTCCAGCCGGACTGCGCCGCGCCGCCGGGCATGAGGAAGGACGACAGCATCAGGATGCCGCCGGGCAGGTAGGTCCAGTAGGACGCCATGTTCAGGCGCGGGAAGGCCATGTCGGGCGCGCCGATCTGCAGCGGCAGGACGTAGTTCCCGTAGGCGCCCACCGCGAGGGGGACGATGCCCAGGAACACCATGATGGTGCCGTGCATGGCGCCGAGCGCGTTGTAGAACTCGCCCGACATCACGCCGTTGGGGGCGAGGTCGGCCGGGAACAGGTGGTCGAAGAACGGGATGGCCTGCCCGGGGTAGGCGAGCTGCCACCGCATCAGGAGCATCAGCGAGAAGCCGATGAGGAGGAACACGAAGGAGGTGACCATGTACTGGATGCCGATCACCTTGTGGTCCACCGAGAAGACGTACTTCTGGATGAAGCTGAGCTCGTGGTGGCCGTGGTTGTCGTGGGACATTTAGAAGTCCTCCGAAGGGTTCGAGGGCTTGGGCGCGGCGGGGTTGAGAGCGAGCCGGGACTTGTACCAGGCGTCGAACTCCTCGGGCGTCTGCACGAACACGTCGCCGCGCATGAGGCTGTGGCCGAAGCCGCACAGCTGCGCGCAGGTCAGCTCGAACTTGCCGGCGGCGGTGGGCTCGACCCACAGCGGGATCTTCATGCCGGGCATCATGTCCTGCTTGATGCGGAACTCGGGGACGAAGAAGCTGTGGATGACGTCCTTGGAGGTGAGCTCGATGACCGCGGGTTTGCCCAGGGGCAGGCGCAGCTCGTTGCCCATGACCAGGTCGTCGGCCGCGGCCGGATCGTTGCGATCGAGGCCGATGGGGTTGCTGAAGTGGATGAGCTCGGAGCGGCGCGCCCCCAGCTTGCCGTCGGGGCCGGGGTAGTGCACGTTCCAGGCGAACTGCTCGGCGACCAACGCGAGCTTGAGAGGAGGGTCGACCGGGGGCTGGTTCATCTTGATGCGGCTCCACACCGGGATGGCGTAGAAGACGATCAGGCCGATCTCGAAGACCATGACGAGCAGGTCGGGGAGCAGGGACTTCAGCTCCCCGGCGGCGCCGTGCGCCTTGTCGTCCTCGCGGACGGCTTTGACGCCGGGGCGGGCCCGGTACTTCACCAACAGGTAGGTGAAGAAGATGCCCCACAGGACGAAGATGGCGATCATGGCGGCGTGGATGAGCCAGATGCCGAAATCGATCTTCGCGGCGTAGGTGGAGGCGGCGAGCGGCATGCTCCAGCCGTAGTTGTTCATGCGTTCCCCTTCCGTGGAATCACGACGCCTGGGGATTATACACGCGTATTACGGGGCGGAAGTTGATTTCGGTCAACGACCGCGCAGGAAGCCGCGAGCTTCGCGGACTTACCAGCCGTCGGCGGAGGCGCCGGCCGGCGAGAGGCTGAGGAGGTAGGAGGCGACGGCGTCGAGCTCGGCGTCGTCGAGCACGCCGCCCCAGGCGGGCATGCCCACCAGGGGCGCGGCGCCCGCGGGGTCGGCTTTCTCCGGACGCGGGACGCCGAGGCGGATCTTCTTGACGAGCTCGGCCTTGTTGTAGCCCTCGGAGACCTTGAGCAGGCCGGGGATGACGCCGCCTTTGGCGTTGTTGTTGGGATAGCCGCCCTTGCCGCCCAGGCCGTGGCACGCCACGCAGCCGGCGCGCGCGTAGATGACGCGGCCGCGCGCCACGGGGTCCTTTAATAAGGACGGGTCGTCCCAGGCGCGGCGGCCCGGGGGCGCGTCCTGGCCTTTGAGGCCGGCCATCCAGCCCACGATGGCCGCGCGCGCGGAATCGGGCAGGCGCGTGTTGGGCATGAGGGTATCCGGCTTCCAGGCCTGGGGGTCCTTCATCCAGAGCGCGAGCCATTCCTCCGAGTGCCGGAAGCCCACGAAGGTCAGGTCCGGCCCGGTCGCGCTGCCCTCGCCGCCGACGCGGTGGCAGGAGAGGCAGCCCACCTGCTTGAAGTAGGCCTTGCCCGCGTCGGGGCCCGTGGGCGCCGGGCCTTGCGAGCAGGCGGCCGTCAGCAGCAGCAACGGCAGCAGGCGTCTCACAACAGCGGCGCTCCGCCCGGCGTCCGGTCCTCGACGCGGACCTCCGCGTCGGGCGCGGCGACCGAGCGCGGGAACAGCCACACCCCGTAGGGGCGCCGGCGCGGGCCGACGTCGGAGCCGCGGCGGCGCGCCTCGTAGCCGAAGACGAAGACCTTGCCGCCCTCCTCGGTGCGCCAGCGCCAGGCCATCGAGTAGTCCCCGGGGCGCTTGTCGCCGAGGAACACCGCCACGGCGAAGTGCGTCTCGAGGTCCACGGCCGGCGCGTCGCGCTCGATCTTCTCCCAGAGCGAGCGCCAGGCGTCGGCGTCGCGGATGGCGACGAACCCCGCCGCGGGCACGGCCGACTCGTTGCCGGCCCATTGCCGGACCTTGGTCTTGGGCGACGAAGCGCAGCCGGCGAGCAGCGGCAGCAGCAGGAGGGGGAGCAGGCGCTTCATGGCGGACATGATAGCATGGTAGAATAGAGGGGTCGTCAACGGAGGCCACATGGGCGGACTTGGAACCACGGAGATCGTCGTCATCGCCGTCGTCGCGCTGATCCTCTTCGGACCCGGGAAGATCCCGGAGTTCGCCCGGCAGTGCGGCCGCGCCGTGAACCTCTTCAAGCAGGGCATGAAGGAGGGGCTCGAGGACGCGCCGAAGAAGGACGAGCCCGCCGCCAAGGGTTGAGCGCCCGGCCCGTCACCGTCTTCGCGGCCGGCTGTTTCAACCGCGTCCATCCCGCCCATCTGCGCCTGCTGCGCCAGGCCAAGGTCCTCGGCGACCGCCTGGTCGTCGTGTTGTCCAACGACGCGCACAACAAGAAGCCCAACGCCGTGCCCGCCGCCGCGCGCAAGGCGACGCTGGAGTCCTACGGGGTCGCCGACGAGGTCGTGGTGGGCGACGCCGGCTCCTTCGCGGCCTCGCTGAGGCGCGTTTCCCCCGAGGTGCTGGTGCTGGGCTACGACCAGAAGCTGCCGGACCCCGAAACCGAGGCCGCGGTGCGCGAGTTGGGCGTGCGCGTCGTGGTCATGCCCTGGTTCCCGGGCAAAGAAGACCGCGCCGATTCCTGCTAGGCCTTTTGGCGGCGCCGGCGAGGGCCAATGGGCCCGACGCCTTTCCTATATAGGGCGCTATCATGCTGGCGTGAGGCGGATGCTCGCGTGCCTGCTCGCCGTGTTCTGCGCCCTGCCGGCGCCGTCGGCCGCGGCCGTCGCGCGCGTCGCGCCGGCGCGGGCCATGCCGCTGGGCGCCGTC
>JANRKA010000033.1:0-7965 GCA_033875325.1 Elusimicrobiota bacterium
CAGCCGGCCGCGCCGGCCCCCGCGCCCGTCCCGGCCGCCGCGACGCCTGCCGCGTCGGCCCCGGCCGCGCCCGCGGCCCCCAAACCCGCGCCCAAACCCAAGTTCGTCGCGCCCGAGCCCGTGCTCAACCGCCGCAACGGCCGCCTGCTCGAGGACCGCTTCGCGACCTGGCCGCAGCCCGTCTTCGACTCCAAGTGGTCTCGGCCCTCGTACCGGCAGGGAGCCGTCAAGCTCGCCGTCATCTTCGCGCTGCTCTTCGGCGGCTCCGCGCTCGTGGGCGAGCTGTCCGGGTGGGGGACCGCGCTCCACGCGTTCCTCGTCGAGTTCCACGCCGCCAAAGGCGCCCCCGTCTGGGCCGCGGACCTCGTCTGGACCGCCATCAAGGCGCTCATCGTCCTGCACGTCATCCTCCTCAACGGCCTGTGGGCCATCTGGTGGGAGCGCAAGATCTCCGCGCACATCCAGTCCCGCGTGGGGCCGACCTACGCCGGCTCCCCGAAGGGCTGGAACCTGCACGGCTGGTTCCAGACCGCCGCCGACGGCATCAAGCTCCTCCTTAAGGAGGACGTGACGCCCGCCGCCGCCGACCAGAAGGTCCACGCGCTGGCCCCGGCCATCGTCGTGGTGCCCGTCGTCATCGCGTTCGCCCCCGTGCTCTTCGGCGCCGAGCTCGCGGCGGCCGCCATCGACATCGGCGTGCTCTACGTCTTCGCCTTCGCCGGCATCTCGGTCATCGGCGTGGTCATGGCCGGCTGGGCGTCGGGCAACAAGTACTCGCTGCTCGGCGGCCTGCGCGGCGCCGCGCAGATCGTCAGCTACGAGCTGCCGCGCGGCTTCTCCGTGGTGCCCGTGCTCATGTTCGCGGGCTCGCTGGACCTGGCGGTCATCGCCCAGGCCCAGGCCGGCTACTGGTGGGGCGTGGTCCCCCGCTGGTTCGTCTTCTACCCCGTCGTCGGCCAGGTCGCCTTCATCATCTTCCTCATCGCCTCCGTCGCCGAGACCAACCGCACGCCCTTCGACATCCCCGAGGCCGAGTCCGAGCTCGTCAGCGGCTTCCACACCGAGTATTCGGGCATGAAGTGGTCCATCTTCTTCCTCGCCGAATACGGCTACGTCCTGCTCGGCAGCTTCCTGCTGGCGACCTTCTTCCTGGGCGGCGGCGCTTCTCCCGTGAACGCCCAGGTCTTCCACGCGGTCCCGAGCTGGATGTGGATGCTGCTCAAGGCCATGCTCATGATGTTCGTCTTCCTCTGGATCCGCTGGACGCTGCCGCGCTTCCGCGTGGACCAGCTCATGGACTTCAACTGGAAGTTCCTGCTGCCCTGGGCCTTCGCCAACATCGTCGTGGCGGGCATCTACCTGATGTACCTGCCGAGGTGAGACCATGATCTCCTACTTCTCCAAGGTGTTCGGCGGCGCCAAGGCCCTCGTCCAGGGCCACTGGATCACGCTGCGCTACATGTTCAAGCCCGCGGTGACCATCCACTACCCCGACGAGAAGCTGCTGCCCTTCGAGAAGTTCCGCGGCGCGCTCCTTTTCGACGCGTCGGTGTGCATCTCCTGCTCCCAGTGCGTGAAGGCCTGCCCGTCCCAGTGCATCGCGCTGGAGAACGCCAAGAACGAGGCGGGCAAGAAGGTCGCGAAGGTGGACTGGTACAGCATCGACTTCGGCAAGTGCAACTTCTGCCGCCTCTGCGAGGAGTCCTGCCCCACCAAGCCCAAGTCCGTCTGGCACTCCCTCGACTACGAGGTCGTCTTCACCAAGCGCGACGAGATGGTGCGCTGCTGGAAGAAGGACTTCCCGTTCATCGGCCGCTACTTCGACCGCAAGGCCCAGGATTTCAAGGACCCGGAGGGCCAGGTGGCCATCCATGAGGTCCACCCGAGGAGGGACTAGGATGTTCGAGCAGATCGTCTTCTGGTCGCTGGCTGCGCTGACCCTCGGCTCGGCCCTGTGCGTGGTGCTGATGCGCAACACCGTGCACTCCTCCCTGTTCCTGGGCCTGTCGCTGGCGGGCGTGGCCGGCCTCTACGGCAGCCTCGGCGCGGACTTCCTGTTCGCGGCCCAGATCATGGTGTACGTCTCCGGCATCGCCGTGCTCATCATGTTCGCGGTCATGCTGCTGGGCCGCGCCTCGGACCTGCACCTGCGCCAGGTCAACGACCGCTGGATGGCGGCTCTGCTGGTGTGCGGCGTGTCCGCCGTGGGCCTGTGCAAGGTCGCCGCTTCCTTCCGCCTGGCCTTCGCGACGACGCCGACCAAGCCCGGCACGCACGCCCTCGGCCGCCTGTTCCTGGGCGAGTACCTGCTCCCCTTCGAGTTGGTCTCGCTCGTGCTGCTGGCCGCCCTGCTCGGCGCCGTGTTCTTCACGCACTCGGAGAAAGCCTGATGACCCTCGCCCACTACCTCGCCGTCGGCTCCGGCCTCTTCCTCATCGGCGTGTTCGGCGCGCTCACCCGCCGCAACATCATCGGCATCCTGATGTCGGTGGAGCTGATGTTCAACGCCGCCAACATCAACCTGGCCGCCTTCGACCGCTTCCTGCATCCCGGCGGCGTCGCCGGGCAGTCGCTGGCCCTCTTCGTCATCGCCGTCGCCGCGGCCGAGGTCGTCGTGGGCCTGGCGCTGCTGCTGGCCATCTACCGCAACGCGGACACCGTCTACGCGGAAGATTTCAACCTCCTCAAGGGATAGACCATGCTCGAGCACGCCTACCTCATCCCGCTCATCCCCTTCGCGGCCTCCCTCATCATGTTCTTCGGGGCCAAGGAGGACCCGCATTCCCCGGCGCCCTGGATCGGGGTCGGCGCGATGCTCATCAGCCTCGGCCTCTCGGTGTCCGTGCTGCTGGCCTTCCTGGGCGGCGCGGCGACCTACGAGCGCAACTGGCACTGGTTCTCCTTCGCCACCACGATGGGGGGCAAGCACTTCGTCCATGACATGCCCATCGGCGTGCTCATCGACGGCGGCGCGGCGCTCGTCAGCGTCGTGGTCTGCTTCGTCAGCTCGCTCGTGCAGATCTACTCCATCGCGTACATGCACGACGACAAGCGCTACAAGCGCTACTTCTGCTTCGTGTCCTTCTTCACGGCGGCCATGCTCGGCCTGGTGCTCTCCAGCAACCTGCTCGTCACCTTCGCCTGCTGGGAGCTCATGGGCCTGACCTCCTACCTCCTCATCGGCTTCTGGTTCGAGCGCGAGGGGCCTTGCGAGGCGCAGAAGAAGGCGTTCATGACCACCAAGCTCGGCGACTCCGGCCTCTACCTCGCCCTGCTGTTCCTCTACTCGCTGGCCGGCTCCTTCCAGATCAGCCAGCTGGGCCAGTTCTTCTCCATGGGCTACGCGCCGGCGGCCGTGGCCGCGGTCATCGCGCTGGGCATCCTCGTGGGCGCGGCGGGCAAGTCCGCCCAGTTCCCGCTGTTCATCTGGCTGCCCGACGCCATGCAGGGCCCGACCCCGGGCTCCGCGCTCATCCACGCGGCCACCATGGTCGCCGCGGGCATCTACGTCGTGGCCCGCCTGTACTTCGTGTTCCTGGCCGCGCCCGACGTGATGGCGCTGGCCGCCTGGGTCGGCTGCATCACGGCGTTCATGGCCGCCGCCATGGCCCTGGTGAGCTACGACATCAAGGGCGTGCTCGCCTTCTCGACCATCTCGCAGCTCGGCTTCATGATGTGCGCGCTGGGCGCCGGCGGCTACACGGCCGCGCTCTTCCACCTCACCACGCACGCCTTCTTCAAGGCCCTGCTGTTCCTCGGCGCCGGCTGCGTCATCCACGCCGTGCACACCAACGACATGCGCGAGATGGGCGGGCTGTGGACCAAGCTGCCGGTCACCTTCTGGACCATGCTGGCGGCCTGCTGCGCCATCGCCGGCCTGCCCCTGTTCTCGGGCTCCTACTCCAAGGACATGATCCTGGCCTACGTCTGGGAGTTCTCCAAGCCCATGTTCTGGGTCATGCTCGGCACCGCGCTGATGACGGCGTTCTACATGTTCCGTCTCATCTTCCTGACCTTCACCGGCAAGGACCGCGACCACGAGAAGTTCCACCACGCCCACGAAGCGCCGGGCCTGATGACCGTGCCGCTGGTCCTGCTCGTCATCCCGACCATCGTCTCGGGCCTGGCGCTCAACGGCGTCATCTTCAAGCTGGCGCCCAAGCCCGTCCTGCACTTCCAGACGGCCGCGGCGCACGAGGTCCCGGCCGACGCGCACGCCGCCCCGGCTCCGGCGCCGGCCGAGGCGCACGCCGAGGCCCCGGCGGCGCAGCACCACGGCGACGAGCACCACCAGGAGGGGCACCTGCCGCCCTTCCTGCACTACCTGCTGTGGGTGCTCGTGCCGGCCTCCATCGCCTTCTCCTTCTTCCTGTACCGCGGCCCGAAGTACCCCGTCGCCGACGCGCTCAAGTCCGCCCTCGCGCCGGCCTTCACGCTGCTGGAGCGCCGCTGGTACATGGACGACCTCTTCAACGTCCTCGTGCGCGTCAGCGACCGCGTCGCCGCCCTGTGCTTCTGGGTGGACGCCAACGTCGTGGACCGCGTGTTCGTGGACGGCTGGGGCCTGGTGATGCGCGTGTTCGCGCACCTCAGCGACCTCTTCGACGCGCTGTTCGTGGACCGCACCGTGGACGGCTTCGGCGGACTGACGAACGACGTGGGCGTGGGCCTGCGCTCCTTCGTCAAGGACGGCCAGGTGCAGGAGTACCTGATGTACGCGGCGATCGCCTTCAGCCTCGCCGCGACGCTCATCTTGACGCGGTAGCGATAAGACAACGGGAGAACTGAGAACATGCTGAGCCTCATCATCTGGGCGCCGCTGGTCGGAGCCCTCATCGTCCTGTGCCTGCCCAAGGAGAAGGTCACGGCCATCCAGGCCGTCAGCTTCATCGCGGCGGGCGTCTCGCTGGTCGCCTCGCTCGTGATGCTGCGCGCCTTCGACGCCGACAGCGCGGCCATGCAGTTCGTCGAGCGGCTCCCCTGGATCCCCTCGCTGAACGTGAACTACTCCCTCGGCGCCGACGGCCTCTCCTACCCGCTGGTGCTGCTGACGACCTTCATGTGCGTCATCGCCCTGGTCGGCTCCCTGGGCATCGAGAAACGCGTCAAGGAGTACTTCTTCTGGTTCCTGGTGCTCGAGACCGGCATGCTCGGCGTGTTCGTCGCGCTCGACTTCATCCTCTTCTACGTGTTCTGGGAGCTCACCCTCGTCCCGATGTACTTCCTCATCGGCGTCTGGGGCGGCCCCAAGCGCGAGTTCGCGGCCATCAAGTTCTTCCTCTACACCCTGACCGGCTCGGTGTTCATGTTCCTGGGCCTGCTGGCGATGTACTTCAAGGGGGGGAACACCTTCGACATCCTCCAGCTCATGCAGCTCGGCCCGACCTGGGAGCCTCGCTTCCAGATCCTCGTCTTCCTGGCCCTCTACCTCGGCCTGGCGGTCAAGATCCCGGCGGCGCCGTTCCACACCTGGCTCCCGCTGGCGCACGTCGAGGCCCCGACGCCCATCTCCGTCATCCTGGCGGCGGTCCTGCTGAAGATGGGCGTGTACGGCCTGCTGCGCTTCTGCTACCAGATCCTGCCCGGCGGCTTCCAGTGGTTCCTGCCCTACCTCGTGCTCATCGCGGTTATCAACATCGTCTACGGCGCGCTCTGCGCCATGGCGCAGACCGACATGAAGAAGATGGTGGCCTACTCGTCGGTCAACCACATGGGCTACTGCCTGCTGGGCATCGCGGGCATGAGCGCCGCGGGCTTCACCGGCGCGGTGTTCCAGATGGTGACGCACGGCATCATCACCGGCGCGCTCTTCCTCCTGGTCGGCGTGGTGTATGACCGCGCCCACACCCGCGACATCTCCGCCTTCGGCGGCCTGGCGCTCAAGACCCCCGTGTACGCGGGCCTGATGTTCCTGACCTGCTTCGCGTCCCTCGGCCTGCCCGGCCTGGCGGGCTTCGTCGGCGAGTTCATGTGTTTCCTCGGCGCCTTCCCGATGTGGAAGTGGCACGCCGCGGTGTCCGTGCTCGGCATCATCGCGACCGCCGCGTTCTTCCTGCGCATGATGCAGAAGGTCTTCCTCGGCACCTTCAACGAGAAGTGGGCCGGCATCGAGGACATGACCGTCCGCGAGCTCGTCTCCGTCGTGCCCTTGGCCGTGCTCACCGTCTGGTTCGGCGTGTACCCGACCTGGCCGCTGAGCCTCATGAACAAGACCATCGCGGCGATGCTGGGGAAGTGAGATGACCAACCTGCGGCTCCTGGCGCCCGAGATGGTCCTCTCGGGGCTCGCCCTGCTCGTCCTGTTCGTGGACCTCTTCGTGCCGGTCAAGCGCGCGCGCCTGCTCTACCACCTCGCGTGGCTCAGCGCCGCCGGCGTGCTCGTGATGACCGCCCTGACGCTCTCGGGCGCCTCCGGCGCCCACGGCGTGGGCACCCTGTGGTCGGTGGACCCGTTCAGCCAGTTCCTCAAGATGTGCGTGGTCATGACCACCGCGCTGTGCCTGCTGATGGGCCTGGACTACGCGGCCCTGCCCGAGCGGCACGCGGGCCTGTACTCCGCGCTGGTGCTGTTCGCGGCGGCGGGGCTGATGTTCCTCGTCTCGGCGACCGACCTGCTGCTCGTCTTCGTCGCCATGGAGCTCGTGTCCCTGTCCTCCTTCGTGCTCGCCGGCTTCGAGCGCATGAACCCGAAGTCCAACGAGGGCGCGATGAAGTACTTCGTCTTCGGCGCCTTCTCCTCGGCCATCATGGTCTACGGCATCTCGCTGTACTACGGCGCGACCGGCGGGACCAAGCTCGCGGCCGCGGGCGTGGCCGCCTCGCCCCTGCTGCTGCTGAGCCTCGTGCTCATCCTGCTCGGCTTCGCCTTCAAGGCGTCCATCGCGCCCATGCACTTCTGGGTGCCCGACGCCTACGAGGGCGCGCCCACGCCCGTGACGACCTTCCTGTCCATCGCCCCCAAGATCGCCACCCTCGGCGTGCTCGTGCGCCTCTTCGGCGTCGTGTTCCCGGCTCCGGCCTGGGAGCTGACCTCGCTGCTCGCGCTGATGGCGGTGCTGACCATGACGCTGGGCAACTTCACGGCCTTGTTCCAGGACGACGCCAAGCGCCTGCTCGCCTACTCCTCCATCGCCCAGGCCGGCTACCTGCTCGTCGGCCTGGCCGCGGGCGGCACGCTGGGGCAGGAAGGCGTGCTCCTGTACGCCTTCACCTACGTGGCGATGAACCTCGGCTGCTTCGCCGTGACCCAGGCCGTCGGCCAGGCCGCCGGCCACTACGGCCTCTCGGCCTTCGACGGGCTGTACAAGCGCTCCTTCGGCATGGCGCTGGCGATGTCGTTCTGCCTGCTGTCCTTGGCCGGCATCCCGCCTTTCGCGGGCTTCATGGGCAAGATGTACATCTTCTCGGCGGCCGTCAAATCCGGGATGATGTGGCTCGCGGTCATCGGCGTGCTCAACAGCGTGGTCTCGGTCTACTACTACTTCCGCATCGCCCAGCGCATGTTCCTGCGCGACGCGACGGGCGAGGCCGCGCCCCTGCCCGTGGGCGCCTTCGTGGCCGGCGGAGTGGCCGTGGCCGTCGTGGGAGTGCTGCTCTTCGGCGTGTACCCCGAGCCTCTCATCGCCGGCGTGAAGGCCTCCACGCGCTTCCTTCCGTGACCGGATTAGGCTAGAATATCTGTAAGATGCTGACCGCGGCGCTCGCCTGTCTGCTCGTGCACCCGGCCGCGGCCCTCGTCGTCGCGCCGTCGCAGACCCTCGAAGCCCTCCGCGCCGAGGCCGTGCGCGACCCCGCTTCCGACCCGCGCTCCGAAGGCGCCGCGGGCCGCGCGGGTCAGGGCTTCGACGCCGGCCCCTTCCACGTCAAGACGCTCACGCCCGTCGAGCACCTGCCCGCGGCCGCCGCCCGCGCCGAGGCGCCCGGCCCCGTCGTCGAGCGCCCCGCGCCGCCGCGCGCCGAGACGCC
>JANRKA010000034.1:0-8397 GCA_033875325.1 Elusimicrobiota bacterium
GCGGCGGCCATGGCGCGCACGGACGGGGTGACCGCCCCGGTGGAGGGCAGGGCGCGGCAGGCCGCGGCGTCGCCGCCGCGCGCGGCGCCGGTGGACACCGCGGCGTCCACGGAGGCGGCCAGGGCCCAGCAGGAGCGCGAGGCCCCGGCGAGGCGCTCCAGGGCCTTCCAGTGCGCGGCCACCACGCGGCGCGCGCCTTTGGGTCCCTGGAGCACCAGGTAGCCGCGCGCGCCCAGGATCTCGACGGCGTCGGCGCCGATGGACTCGGATAGAGACGCCGCCAGCGTGGCGGGCGGCGAGACGGCGACGACGGAGGTCGCGGGCTCCGCGGCCAGCAGCGGGACGGCGAGGAGCGCGGCGAGAGCCGCGAGCGTCATAGGTGGTAGGAAGCGCAGGCCTTGCGCAGAGAGGCGAGCGCCTTGGCGACCTCGGAGCGCGCCTCCCCTTCGAGAGAGCCCTCGACGGCCTCCAACGCGGTCACGGCCTCGCCGACCCGGGCGCGGTCCTCGGCGAGGCGCTTGCGCAGCTCGTCTTGCATCAGCGAGAACTCGCGGACCAGTTCCTGGTGCGCGTCCGTCTCGCGCACGCGCACGGGCATGGCGAGGTTGCCGTGCCGCACGCGCGCGATTCCGGCCGAGAGCACGCGCAGCGGGCCGGCGAAGCGGTGGGACCAGAACAGGGTGAGCAGGCCGGCGGCGATGAGGGAGATGAGCGAGGCCAGCAGGAGCGGCGCGCGCATGGCCTGCTTGATCCAATCGATGTTGTGCACGAGCTGCAGCGAGGCGGCCGAGGATTCCTGCACGCCGCGGTACACCGAGAAGCAGGTGAGCAGGAGGCTGGCCGCGGTGATGAACAGGACGAAGCTCACCATCTGGAGCTGGAGGGGCGCGTCCACCCAGTACTGCTGTCGCTTATAAGGAGGCTTGCCGTCTCCGGCCGCCTTCGCGTGCGCTTTCCCGTGGCCTTTGCCATGCTGCGTCATGACGGCCATGCTACCTTTCGTCGTTATTGTTGTCAATTAGCTGCACTCGCCTCGTCATGTCGCGGACTTGGCGACCGACCCGGTCAGCGAGCGCGCTAGGAAATCGGGAATCTGTGGGCGAGGGGGCTCATCCTGAAGCAGCGCGCTACCGCCAAGCCGCCGCTTGGGACATTGGATGGGAATCGAACTCGCGTCGGCGTGAGTTACTACTGATAATCACTGACTCCAGCGTCAGTCGATCGGCGCGGGAGCTTTGTCAGCAGCCTGCCAGTCCGGCTCCTGCCGGCGCCGGCCGTTCGTCAAGGCAGCGCGACGTTGTCGATGAGGCGGGTGCGGCCGAGGTAGGCGGCGGCCAGGAGGCGGCGGCGGCGGGTCTTGGGGCCGGGCGCGAGCAAGGTGTCGGCGTCGACGAGGTGGGCGTACTGGAGCTTCAGGCCGGTGCCCGACAACGCCCGGCGGACCGCTTTCTCGGCGCCGCGACCGGCCCGGGCGCCGGCGCGCAGGGCGCGGCGGAGAGCGGGCGCGGCTTGCCGCTCGCGCGGAGTCAGATAGGCGTTGCGGCTCGACAACGCGAGGCCGTCCTTCGCGCGCACGGTCGGCACGCGCACGACGCGCACCGGCAGGTCCAGGTCGCGGACCATCCGCTCGACGATGACGACCTGCTGGAAGTCCTTCTCGCCGAAGTAGGCGGCGTCGGGGCGGACCTGCTCGAAGAGCTTGAGCACGACCGTGGCCACGCCGCGGAAGTGGCCGGGCCGGTAGGCGCCGCAGTGCAGGTCGCCGGCGGGGCCGGGGTCCACGGTCGTCACGGCGCCGGCGGGGTACATCTCACGGGCGGTCGGCGCGTACACGGCCGCGGCGCCGGCGGCGGCGACGAGGCGCCGGTCGGCGGGCAAGGCGCGGGGGTAGCGGCCGTAGTCCTCGTTCGGTCCGAACTGGAGCGGGTTGACGAACACCGAGACGACGACGCGGTCGTGCGCGGCGGCGGCGCGGCGCACCAGCGCGGCGTGCCCCTCGTGCAGAGCGCCCATCGTGGGCACGAAGCCGACGCCGCGGCCCTCGCGGCGCCAGCGCGCGACGAGGGCCGCGAGCGCGCGTTTGGTGCGGATGACGGGCGCGGTCTTCATCAGAGGTGGCGGTTGAAGAAGCCGACGACGCGCGTGTCGTATTCGAGGCCGGCGGCCTCGCGGCACTTGGCGTGCCAGGCGCCCGGCACGGCCCACAGCTGCTTGGGCTCGCCCGCGGCGTCGAAGACGCGCGTGACGTCGCCCACGGGCATCAGGTCGTCGAGCTCGCCCGCGATGAAGAGGACGGGGCGCGGCGCGATGCGTCCGGCGGCCTCGACCGGGTTGAACGCGTCCACCTTGGGGTCGTTCATGCGCCAGCGCAGCATGAGCAAGGTGAGGTTGACCAGCGGCACCGGCGGCACGCGCAAGTGGTTCCACGCCCAGCGGCGGATGACGCCGCGGTAGCTGGAGTAAGGGCTCTCCACGACGGCGCAGCGCAGGTCGGGGTGCTGGGGCATGCAGACCACGGTCACGGCCGCGCCCATGGACAGGCCGAAGACGCCGACGCGGTCGGCGCAGTCCGGTTTGTTCTGCCTCAACCAGGTCACCGCCGCGTCGAAGTCCGCGGTCTCCAACGGGCCGATGGTCGTGACCTTGCCCTCGCTCTCGCCGTGGGAGCGGAAGTCGAAGTAGAGCAGGTTGAAGCCGCCGGTCTCGTTCAAGAAATAGGTCTGCTTGAGCAGCTCGCCCTTGTTGTCGCCCCAGCCGTGGCACATGATCAAAGTGCGCTTGTCGCCTCCCGGGGAGGGGATGAACCAGCCTTTGAGCTCGAGGCCGTCCTTGGTCCGGAAGGCGACCTTCTCGTAGCGCAGGCCGAACTGCTCGGGGAACACCCACATGGGCGACATGGCGGGCGGATGCAGGATGATGCCGGAGCCCCACCAGCAGGCCGCCAGCAGGACGGCCAGGACCGTCAGCAGCGCGATGACGGCGGCCGGTCCGAAGGTCATGCCTGCGAGGAGAAGGAGTGCTCGGGGCCGGGGAAGGCGCCGTCGCGGACTTCCTTGCAGTAGTCGGCGAACGCCTTCACGGCCTGGCCGCGCAGGTCGGCGTAGCGCTTCACGAACTTGGTCGGCCCGGCTTCGGTGAGGCCGAGCAGGTCGTCGCTGACGAGGACCTGGCCGTCGCAGTGCGGGCCCGCGCCGATGCCGATGGTGGGTATCTGCACGCGCCGCGTGACCTCCTTGGCGAGGTCGGCGGGCACGCATTCGAGCACGATGGCGCACGCGCCGGCGCCCTCGAGGATGCGCGCCTCGGTGACGATGCGCTCGGCGTCCTGGGGCTTGCGGCCCTGCACCTTGTAGCCGCCGAGCCGGTGCACGGCCTGCGGGGTCAGGCCGAGGTGGCCGACCACGGGCACGTTCACCTTGAGCAGTTCCTTGACCACGGGGGCCACGTCCAGGCCGCCCTCGAGCTTAACGGCGTTGGCGCCGCCCTCTTTGAGGAAGCGGCCCGCGTGGCGGACGGCTTCTTTTGCGTCGATCTCGTAGGAGAGGTAGGGCATGTCGGCGACGAGCAGGGCGCGGGTCAGGCCGCGGCGGACGGCTTTGACATGGTGGAGCATCTCCTCCATGGTGACCGGCAAGGTGCTGTCGTAGCCGAGCTTGGTCATGGCCACCGAGTCGCCGACGAGCACCGCGTCCACGCCGGCCTCCTCGGCCATACGCGCCGTGGGGTAGTCGTAGGCGGTGAGCATCGCGATCTTGTGCCCCTTGCGCTTCATGTCCAAGAGGGTCGCGACGGTCACGGGTTTGCCGGCAGGACCGGCGTAGGCGGGAGCGGCTTTGGCGGCGTTTTTGCGGTCGGCCATCAGTGGATTCTAACCTTTCGGGGGTCCCGCTTCATAGACGCGTACCGGCGGCGCCAGACGGGGGAAAGATCGGCCAACGGCGCGGCCGCGAAGGGCCGCGACGCCATGAGCGGGTGGGGCACGCTCAGCCACGGCGTGCGCAGGCGCGTCGTCCCGTGGCTGACCAGGTCGACATCGAGCGGACGGGCGCACCAACGCGCGCCGGGGCGCCGTCCCGCCGCGGCCTCGAGTCGTTTGGCCTCGAGCAGCAGTCCCAGCGGCGTGCGCGTCGTGCGCAGGCGCACGGCCGCGTTGAGGTAGGGACGGTCGCTGGGACCCACCGGCGCCGTCTCGTAGAGGCGCGAGACCTTCTCCAGCCGGCAGCCCTCGAGCCGCGCCAACGCCGCGACGGCGCGGCGCAGCGTCTTCTCGCGGTCGCCGAGGTTGGCCCCGAGCAGGAGGAGCGCGGTGACGGGCCTCATCGCGGCTTCAGCGCCGGCGGCGGTCGAGCCGCTCCAGCGCGACGACGAGGCCGGCGCACAGCGCCAGCGCGGCGAGGTTGCCCCACAGCCCGCGCAGCGCGTCCGGGTCGCGCGGGCCGCCGAGCAGGAGCCCGAGCTTGGCCGGCAGGCCGCCCTCATAGACGAGCAAGGTCCACAGCAGCCAGAACAGGACGCCGGCGACGACTTGAACGGCCACGAGCACGCCGGCCAGGTGCACGGGGTCGAAGCGGGGCTCGGCGGGGTCGTCGTCCTCGAAGAGGTCGGTGAAGCCCTTCCAGACCCGGTTCACTTGAGCCCCATCAGGTCGAGCATGTCGTAGAGGCCGGGCTTCTTGCGGGCGACCCAGGCGGCCGCGTCGAGCGCGCCCGCCGCGAACAGGTCGCGCGAGCCCGCGCGGTGGGACAACTCGAGCGTCTCGTGCGGGCCGGCCAAGGTCAGCGCGTGTTCTCCGACCACGCCGCCCACGCGCAGGCTGGAGGTCGGCACCGCGTCCGTCGTGCGGCGCCCCTCCATGACGGCCTGGGCCAGGCGCAGCGCCGTGCCGGAGGGCGCGTCCTTCTTCCCTTTGTGATGGCTCTCCACGATGGCGGCGTCGAGGTCGGGCGCCAGGCGCGCGGCCTCGCGGGCGAGGTGCAGCAGCAAGGTCACGCCGCGGCTGAAGTTGGGCGAGAGGAACACGGGGACCTTGGCCGCGGCGCGGGCGACCTGGGCGTTCTGCACGACGCTCAGCCCCGTGGTGCCGATGACGATGGGCACGCCCGCGCGCGCGCACGCCGCCGCGAAACGCACGGAGGCGTCGGGCACGGAGAAGTCCACGACCGCGTCGCAGGCCGGGACCTCGCTCTCGAACGCCTTGGCGCGGGAGGAGTCCACGCGCTCCACCAGGCGGAAGCGCGGGTCGAGGGCCGCGAGCGCGGCGACCCGCGAGCCGGTGCGTCCCGTGGCGCCGCAGACGGCGAGCCGGAGTGGGGCAGGCATCGGCTGATTAAACAACATTCGCCGCCGCGGGGGCGCGCCCCGCGGCGGCCCGCTCGTCGCGTCAGTCCACCTTCACGCTCACGCCCCGGCTGCGCGCCTGGGCCGGCTTGGCGATGGTCACGGTGAGGATGCCGTCTTTGTACGCCGCCTTCACCTCCTCGGGATGCACGCCCTCCGGCAGGACCAGGCTGCGCTGGAACCCTCCATAGGAGGTCTCCCGCCGCAGCCAGCTGCGGCCCTTCTCCTCCTTCTCATGCCGCCGCTCGCCCGCCAGGGTGAGCACGTCGTCCTTGACCTCGATGCGGACGTCCTCCTTGCGCACGCCCGGCAGGGCGACGCTCAGCACGAAATCCTTCTCCGTCTCCTGTATGTCCAGCCGCGGGACCCACGCCTTGGGCATCGGCGGCATCGCCGGCATCCTCATCGGCAGGGTGAAGTCCTCGAAGAGGCCGCCCAGCGGCAGGCCGAAGCCGCGGAAGGGGTCCCACGCCTCCGTCTCCCGCGTCCTTTCCATCAAGCTTTTCTCGTTCATACGCTGTCCTCCGTCGCTCGGCGCGCGAGGCGCCGGCACGGACCCCGGCGCAACGCTTCCGCCCGGCGCGGCGGGGCGGCCTTTCCGTTGCGAGCGCGAAAGAGAGGGGAGGACCATGGCCATCCCGCCGGTGCTGGAGACGGTGTTCGGCTCCTTGTCCGACGGCGTCGTGTTGTCCGATGGGGGCCGCATCGCCTACCTCAACCCCGCCGCCCGCCGCCTGCTCGGCCTGGCGCCGGACGCGGAGTCGCCCGAGACGGTCTGCGCGGCGTTGTGCGGGCGCCTGACGCTGCGCGAGGGCGGCGACGCCGCCTCCGCCTGCCCGCTGCGCGACGCGGCCGATCCCCGCGCCGCGCTCACCATCCGCGGCCGCCACGAGCCGCCCGGCGCCGCGTGCGGAGAGGAGGAGCTGCGGCGCGCCGCGGCCGCTCGCGACCTGCGCGTGCGCTGCCTGCGCCTGCCCGCGACGAGCCCCGGCGACCGCGAGGGCCTGCACCTCACCTTCATCGAGGACGCCTCCTCCGAGCTCGAGCTGGAGCGCCGCAAGGAGGACTGGCGCAGCATGATCGTCCACGACATCCGAGCGCCGCTGTCCAACGTCTATGGGGCCGTGCGCGAGCTGCAGGACGAGGCCGAGGAGGCCGGCACGACGGCCGGCGCGGAGCCCCTGCGCATCGCCGTGCGCAACTGCCGCCGGATGATGGGTCTGCTCGACTTGTACCTGGACCTCGCCCGGCTCGACGCGGGGCTCATGCCGGTGGCCCCGAGGGACCTGGACGCGGCGCCGCTGGTGGCCGCCGCCGTCGAGGAGCAGTCCTACCTCGGCCGCGAGCGCGGCGTGACCATCGAGACGGCCGTCGCGCCGGGCCTGCGCGTGCGCGCCGACCCGGCCCTGCTCGCGCGGGTGCTGCAGAACCTCCTGCACAACGCGCTCAAGTTCTCCCCGGAAGGCGGCGTCGTGCGCCTGCGGGCGCAGCCCGTCGAGCCCGGGCGGGCGGCGTTCACGGTGGCCAACGACGGGGCGCCCATCCCGCCCGAGGCCGTGCCCCTGCTCTTCCGCCGCTTCTCCCAGCCGGCGGGGGCGGGCCCGGGCCGCGGGGCCGGGCTCGGCCTGGCGTTCTGCCGCGAGGCGCTCAAGGCCATGGACGGGGAGGTCTCGGTCTCCTCGTCGGCCGGCGCGGGCACGGCCTTCACCGTCGTGCTCCCCCGCGCGGGCCTCACGCGCTCGGCAGGCTGAAGGAGAAGACCGCGCCTTTGCCGGGCTCGCTGTCGAGCCACAACTCGCCGCGGTGCTGGGCGACCAGGTCGCGCACGATGGTCAGGCCCAGCCCCACGCCCTCGCGCCGCGTGGAGCGCCCTTGCGAGAAACGCTCGAAGATGCGCGCGCGGTCCTCCGGGGCGACGCCGCAGCCGGTGTCGGCGACGCTGACGACCACGGTCCCCGGCCGCTCGGCGCCGCCCGGGCGCGCGGAGAGCGTCACCCGCCCGCCTTCGGGCGTGTATTTGATGGCGTTGGAGACGAGGTTGTTGAGGATCTGCTGGAGGCGCACGCGGTCGGCCAGGACCGGCGGCAGCGGCGACTCGGGCGGCGCGATCTCGAGCGCGACGCGTTTGGAGCGCGCCCAGGGCAGGAGCGCGACGACGCAGTCGTGCAGGCCGGTCTCGACGGCGAGGCGCTCCGGGTGGACGCTCATGCGCCCCGAGGCGATCTTGGAGAAGTCCAGGATCTCGTCGATCATCTGGCGCAGGGTGCGGCTGTTGCGCACGCAGATGTCGAGGAACTCCGCGTCTTCGGCGGGCAAGGTCGCGCCGAGCTTGCTCACGAGCACCTCGAGGGCCGAACACACGGCGGTCAGCGGCGCCTTGAGGTCGTGCGTGACGTTGGCGACGAACTCCTCCTGCAGGCGCTGGGTCTCGCGGTATTTGGCCGCGTGCGGCAGCACGGCGTAGGTGCCGACCACGCGCCCCTTCTCGTCGTGGACCACGGCGACGGACTGGCGGAACGCGCTCATGGCGTCGGCGCCGCCCGCGGTCTGCATCGCCGCCGACACCGGCCCGTTCTCGGGCAGCACGAGCTCCTTGGACAAGACGACGAACTGCTCCTCGCCTTCGACGCCCTCCGTGATGCGTTTGCCGGCCACGGAGGCGAAGGGTTTGCCGACGATCTCCTCGGCGGCGGAGTCCATCATCAGCACGCGCCCTTCCTGGTCCACGATGACCTTGCCCTGCGCGACCGTGGTGAGCACGCCTTCCGCCCGCACGCGCTCGTTGACGATGCCCTGTTTCTCCATCAGCAGCCTGTGCGTGGCCTCCGACGCGTGGCGGGCCAGGGCCTGCTCGACGTGGCGCAGCGCCTCGGCGTAGATCTCGGCGCGTTCGGCCGGGTCGACCACGGCCTTCTCCACAAGCCCCTTGATGAAGGAGCCGAAGCCCTGCGGCGCGCGCGACGGCCCGTCGTCCTCGACGGGGACGGGCACGGGCGGAGGAGGCGCGGCGTCGTCCGGCTTCGGGCGAGCGGCGGGCGGCGGCGGGGCGGCGGGCGGCGG
>JANRKA010000035.1:0-2459 GCA_033875325.1 Elusimicrobiota bacterium
CGGCCGGCGCGGCGTCGGGCGCGGGCGCCGTCTTGGCGGCGGCCGGCTCGGCCTGCTCGGGCGCCGCGTCGAGCGCCGCTGCCTGGGCGTCGTAGCCGCCCTCCTTCCAGAGGCGGGAGTAGCGGCCGCCCAGCGCCAGGAGCTCGGCGTGGGTTCCGGACTCGACGATGACGCCCTTCTCGAGCACGTTGATGCGGTCGGCACGGCGGATGGTGGAGAGGCGGTGCGCGATGACGATGGTGGTCGGGCGGCGGCCGCCGGCGCCGCCGGCCAGGTTGTCGAGCGTGCGCTGGACCTCGCGCTCGGTCTTGTTGTCGAGCGCGGAGGTGGCCTCGTCGAGGATGAGGATGGACGGGTCGCGCAGCAGCGCGCGCACGATGGCCACGCGCTGGCGCTGGCCGCCGGAGAGCTGGCCGCCCCCCTCGCCGACGGGCGTGTCCAGGCCCTGCGGGAACAGGCCGCGGTCGTGCACGAACGACGCGCCGGCCTGCTCGATGGCGTCGGCCAGGCGCTCCTCGGTCACGGCGGCGGAGCCGTAGAGCATGTTCTCGCGCAAGGTCGCGTTGAACAGGCGCGTCTCCTGCGGGACCACCGCGATGCGCTCGAGGAGGCTGGCGCGCGTCACCTCGCGTATGTCGTGCCCGTCGACCGTGATGCGGCCCTCCGGCGCGTCCCAGAGGCGCAGCAGGAGGCGGGTGATGGTGGACTTGCCCGACCCGGTCTCGCCGACGAACGCGACGGTCTCGCCGGGCTTGGCGACGAAGGAGATGCCTTTGAGCACGGGCTCGGCCTGGCGCGAGGGGTAGGCGAAGCGGACCGACTGGAAGGCGATCTCGCCGGGGCCGTCGGGCAGGGGCCGGGCGTCCGGGGCGTCCTTGACGGCGGGCTCGCGGGTGACCATCTCGCGCACGACCTTCGAGGCGCCCTCGTAACGCTTGTACTGGAGGTAGAGCGAGGACAGACCGCTGAAGGCGTACTTGGAGAAGCCCGCGAAGATGGTCAGCTGCGTGATCTGCCCGAAGGTGAGCCCGAAGGCCGCGGCCAGCGCGACGCCGCCGACGAAATAGACGAGGTACTTCGTGAAGACGTCGGAGAGCGACACGCCGAACAGGCCGTAGTCGGCGCTGAGGCGGGCCTCCGTGCGCGCGAGCTCGGCGGCCTCGTCGGCGTCCTTGGCGTAACGCGCCAGCTCCTGCTCACGCGCGCCGAAGACCTTGACGGTCTCGGCCTGCTGCAGGCTCTCCTGCGCGCGGCGCATGAGGGTGGACTTCTGGTCGGAGATGCGGTTGGTCACGCGCGAGACGCGGTCGCCGAAGCGGCTGGCGATCCAGCCCAGCACGGGGACCGCGGCGATGACGATGAGGCTCAGCGTGACGCTCGTGTAGAACATCATGCCCACGCCGAACGCCAGGTAGAGCGCGTAGTGCAGCACCGAGAGGCGCACGCTCACGTTCTTGAAGCTGAGGTAGTTGGTGTCGCTGAGCAGTCGCCCGGCGAGCTTGGCCGAGCCGTTCTCGAGGTGGAAGTCCATCTCCTGCGCCAGGAAGGAGCGCTGCAGCGCGATGCGGTAGTCGCGCGCGGACTTGAGGCCCGCCACGCGCGAGAAGTAGGCGTGGGTGCGCTCCGCCACGGTGTAGAGGACGAAGGCGCCCATGAGCACGCCCGTCACGACGCCCAAACGGACCGCGTGCAGGGCCAGTCCCTCGAGCTGCGCGGCGGCCGCGAAGTCGAGCAGCGGGCCGGTCACGAAGCCCATGGCGATGGCCATCACCGCGTCCACGATGAGGAACGCCTTGGCCCAGCGGATGGCGCGCCGGGTGTCGCCGCCGAGCAGGTGCTCGAGCTCCTTTTCGCCGGTCGCCATCGCGTAGCCGACCTTCGCGACGGCGACGACGCCGCGGACGGCGCGGCCGGGCAAGGAGACGACCCAACGCGCGAGGGCCGCCGCCTCGCCGGCGAGGAAACGGGCGTGCCCGGGGACCTGGGCGGCGTAGGCGCGCAGCTCGCCCGCGCCCTTGCGGTGGGCCGCCTCGTGGCGCTCCACCACGGCGCGCGCGTGGGCGGGCATCGCCTCCAGCGCCGGCGTGCCGGCCGAGGGGGTCGCGACCGGGGTCTTCCACGCGGCGGAGAGGCGCGCGAAGAAGCCGGGCTCCTCGACGACCTCGGTGGGGCTCTCGGCGGCCTTGGGCGCGAGCGCCGACCAAGTGGCGCCGAAGGCGCGCGCCGACAGCGCGGCGTAGGCGAGCGCGTTGAGCCCGGCCGCGCCGGCCAACGCGTGGGCGGCCAGCGCCAGGTAGGGCGAGAGGTCGCCGGCGGCCAGGCCCGCGGCGGCGGCCGCGACGCCCAGGACGGCCGTGACCACGGCGGCCCGCCCCTGCCCGCGCGCCGAGGTCTCGTAGGACGGCACCTCGGCGCGGCGGCGCCCTTCCGAGCGGGCCGGGGCCGCGAGACGGGCGGCG
>JANRKA010000036.1:0-39887 GCA_033875325.1 Elusimicrobiota bacterium
CCGCTCTTTTCACCATACCCCCCCCCCCCCCCCCCTGGAACTTGGTGGGGGGGGCCCGGCCCGGCCCCCGGGCCCCGTTTCCCCCCCCCCCCCCCCGGGGCGGGGTGTCCGGCCAAAACCCCCGCGACGGGGGCCGTGCCACCCGCCCTCCTTCATTCAACGGATTACGGATGGGGAAACTCCCGCGTGGCTGCGCGGCGGGAGTTCCTTAATACAAGAAGAGGGCCCAAAGTGGGGTGGGCCATCCGCCTGGGGGCGACCGGGACCATCGCTCCGGGTGGCCGGCGGACGACTTGCGTATGATGTCGGCATGCGACCCCTCCTTTATATCGCCGCCGCGCTGTTGGCCGCCCACTCCGCCTCGGCGAACCCTCTGACGGTCGACCGCCGGGTGCTCGACAACGGGCTCGTGGTCATCCTGCACGAGGACCATAACACCCCGCTCGTGGCCGTCAACACCTGGTACAAGGTGGGCTCGCGCGACGAGGACCCCGGGCGCACCGGCTTCGCCCACCTCTTCGAGCATTTCATGTTCGAGGGCTCGCAGCACGTGCCGCAGGGCCAATACGACGCCAACACCAACGGCCGCGGCGGCGTCAACAACGCGACCACGAGCTTCGACCGGACCAACTACTACGCCGTCGTGCCCGCCGAGGACCTCGAGGAGGCCCTGCGCCTGGAATCCGACCGCATGGGCTTCCTGCGCGGCGCCATCAACCCGGCCGCGCTGGTCAAGCAGCAGCGCATCGTCGTCAACGAGCTGCGCGAGCGGCAGAACCAGCCCTACGGCTCCGCCTTCGAGGAGTTGTGCGCCTTGGTGTGGCCCGCCGGCCACGGCTACGGCTGGACCCCGGGCGGAGCCATCCCCCACGTCCAGGCCGCCGCCGCCGACGAGGCGCGCGTGTTCCACGAGCGCTTCTACAACCCCAACAACGCCATCCTCGCCATCTCCGGGGACCACGACACGGAGACGACCTTCCGCATGGTCGAGAAGTGGTTCGGCGGCCTGCCCCGCGGCATGGACGCCCCGCGCCCCCCTCTGCGCTCGCCCGAGCGCCTCGGGGGCCGCCGCGAGAAGACCGTGACCGACCCCAGGGCCCAGCTGCCGCTGCTGCTGCTCGCCTTCCCCGTGCCGCCCGCGGGCCAGCCCGGCTCCGTCGAGATATCGGCCGCGGCCTCCATCCTCGGCGGCGGCCCGACCTCGCGCCTGGCGAGCAGCCTGCAGCGCCGTCGCCGCGTCGCCCTCTCCGTGTCGGCCAGCCTCATGGGGCTGCACGCGCGCGACGTCTTGATGATAGAAGCCGTGCCCGTCCCCGGCGTCACCTTGGCCGAGCTCGAGACCGCCATCACCGGCGAGATCGCCTCCATGGTCGCCGGCGGCGTCCAGCCGCGCGAGCTCTCCCGCGTCAAGGCGGGGCTCGCCACCGCCCGCCTGCGCGCGCTCGAGGAGCTGCAGGGTTTCGCCGAGTCGCTGGCCGAAGGCGAGGCCGCCCGCGGCGACCCGCTGTCCTTCGACGCCGACATCGCCGCGCTCGACGCCATGGCCGAGGACGGCCCGCGCGAGGCCGTCCGCCGCTGGCTGACGCCCGACAACCTCGCCGTCCTGCGGGTCGAGCCCGCGCCCGCTCCCGCCGCCGGAGGCCCCCGATGAAACGCCTGCTGCTCGCCGCCTTCCTCGTCGCCGTCGCGCCGCTCTCGCGCGCCCAGCAGGACCCGTCCCCCGCCCACGGCGAGCCTGAGCGCGCCACCGAGCAGGACCGCTCGACGCCCGTGCCCTCGGCTCCGGCGCGTCCCTACCGCATAGCGCCCGTGGAGCGCGCGACCTTGACCAACGGCATGCGGCTCGCCGCCGTGCGCTCCGCCCGGCTGCCCGTCGTCGCCCTGGAGCTGGCCCTGCCCTTCGGCGGCTCCGCGCTCGACCCGCAAGGCCGCGAGGGCCTCGCCGACCTCGTCGCCGCGCTGGTGCGCGAGGGCGCGGGCTCGCGCGACGCCGACGCCTTCGCCGACGCCGTGGCCCAGTTGGGCGCGAGCGTCTCGGCCTCGGCGACCCCGGACGCCCTGGTCGTGAAGGTGTATTCGCGCCGCGAGAACCTCGACCAGGTGCTCGGCCTCGTGGCCGACATGGTCCGCCGCCCGGCTTTGCCGGACGCGTCCCTCGACCGCCTGCGCCAGGAGACGCTCGCGGGACTGGCCGCCGCGCGCGGCGAGCCCGGGGGCTTGGCCGAGCGCCGCCTCAACTCGCTGCTGTACCCGGACCATCCGTACGGCCGCTCCGCCGACGAGACCAGCGTCGCCGCCGTGACCCGCGCCGACGCGGTCGCGGCGATGGCCCGCGCCTCCGACCCGCGCGGCGCGGTGTTGGCCTCGGCCGGCGACCTCTCGGTCGACGAGCTGCGCGTCATGGCCGAGCGCCACTTCGGCGACTGGGCCGGCTCCGGCGCGTTGCCCGCCTTGCCCGCGCGTTTGGCCGCGCCCGTCGCCGGGACCGCGGCGGGCGCGCCCCAGCCCGCCCCCGGTCTGACCATCCAGGTCTTCGACCTGCCGGGCTCCGGCCAGTCGGCCGTGCGTTTCGGCCACCTCTCCATCACCCGCGACCACCCGGACTTCTACGCGGTGCGCGTGCTCATGGAGGTCCTCGGCGGCGGACAAGGCCGCCTGCACCGCAACATCCGCGAGGACAAGGGCTGGGCCTACGGCGCCTACGCCTACTTGAGCCCCGCGGCCTCCGCCGGAGCCCTGCTGGCGGTCACCGACGTCGAGACCGACCGCACGGCCGACGGCCTGCGCGAGATGATCGGCGAGCTCGACCGCATCCGCCGCGACCTCGTGCCCGCCGAGGAACTGGAGCGCGCCAAGCGTTACGCCAACGGCGGCTTCCTGCGCCGGCAGGCGACGACGACGGGGGTGGCGGGGCAGACGCTCGCCGCCGAGCTGTCGGGCCTGGCGCCCGACGAGATGGCGCGTTACCGCGACCGCATCTCCGCGGTCACCGCGCAGGAGCTGCTCGCGGCCGCCCAGCGCCACCTGCGCCCGGGCGAGCTGAGCGTCGTCATCGCCGGCGACGCCGCGCGCATCTACGAGCCGCTTTCGGCCATCGCGCCGGTGAGCGTGTTCTCCCCGGACGGGACGCCGCGGCCCGCGCCGGCGCCGCGCGCCCCCGGCAACGGCTAACGCAGGGACTTCAGGAGCGCCGCGCGCTCCTCGTCGACGAAGCTTTTCACGTCGGCGGCGTGCAGGCCGAAGCGTCGGGCGAACGCCGTCAACGCCGCCGTCTCCCCGTCGCTGACGCGGCCGTCGGCCAGGCTCATGCGGATGAGGCCGCGCAGCATGGCCTCGGCCTGCGCGCCGTCCGCCGGCTTGGGCGCGTCGAGCAGGCCCGCGCGCGCGGAGGCGACGATCTGCGAGACGCGTTCGCCGTCGATGCCGCGGCTGCGGCCGTATTCCACCAGGTAGCGCTGCTCGTGCGCGCTCACCTCGCCGTCGGAGACCATCGCGCGCGCGAGCACCGCGGCGGCCTCGGCGGGCGCGAGCCCGCCGTCCCAGTCGAAGCCCGGCATGGGCGGCGCGGCCGCGGCGGGCGCGGCGGCCGACGGCCGCCTCCAACGCCCGAAGGGCACGACCTCGACGAGCACCCAGTCCCGCGTCCCGTCGTTGAACGGCTTGGAGCAGTAGGCGCAGGCGGCCTCGTCCTTGGCCGCGGGCGGCGCGCCGCACGAGGGACAGCGCAGCGTGTGCAGGCCCAGGCGCGCGTCGGTCTTGGCGGAGGCGGAACGCTCGTGGACGAAGAATTGACGCTGCGGCGCGCGCGCGCCGCCGGCGGCCGGCGTCGCCTCCCAACGGACCTGCGCGTGCACGCGGTCCACGGCCCCGGCGCGCTCGCAGGCGGTCACCTCGACGGCGCCGACGGCCGCGTCCAGCCAGGAGGCGCCGGCCGCCTCGGCCAGCGCGGCGGCGGCCGCCGCGGGGGTCGCCACCGGCAGCAGGGCCGAGGGCTCGCGGCGGCGCAGCGCCTCCAGCCACCGCCAGAACACGACCGAGGCCCGGTCCTCGAGGACCTGGAGGTTGAGCGCGGGGTCCGCCTCGGACAACGCGACCCAGCCGTCCACGTCGCGGCGGGAGTCGCCGCCCGCCCACTCGCTGCGCTGCGTGATCTCGGCGAGCACCCAGTCGTGCTCGCCGGAGTTCACCCAGGTGCCGCAGGAAGCGCATTTGCCCGCGTCGGCCACCGACAGGACCGCGCCGCAGCTCGGGCAGCGTCCCTCGATGCCGCCGCCGGCCTTGAGGGTCTTGGCGCCGGGACGCCGCAGGAAGGACCAGACCTCGGCGAAGTGCCCGTCCGAGGAGCGGACGACGGTCCCGTCCGCGGCCACGGTCTTGTCGAGCGCCGAAGCCCGCACCCAGACGTGCAGCGCGTCGAAGTGGCGGTCGCTCTCGTAACCGAGCACCTCGGCGTCGAGGACCTTCACCTCCTGCATGACGTTGGTCAGGCCGCGGTCGCGCAGGTCCCGCAGCTGGCGCGTGAAGCGCTCGTAGACCCCGTCGGAGACGAACGGCCGCGCCAGCGCCATGTCGCCCAGGCTCCAGGCCGCCTGCACCTTCACGAAGGCCGCCGAGACGCGCGCGAGGAAGGTCTTCTCGTCGAAGCCCGGGTCGCGCCCGCGCAGCTCCTCGCGCTCGCCGCGCAGGCGCAGCTCGGTCTGTCGCTGCAGCCCGGCGCCGATGGCGGCTTCGGTGCGTCGCCGGGAGCGGTCGTCATGGTACAGGTAGGCGAGATAGAGGAGGAAGAAGGTGAGCGGGATGCCGAACACCGGGTAGAGGATGACGAAGCGGAAGTAGAGCAGGGCCAGGTCGAAGAGGAAGTCGCCCTCGCCGCGCGAGGACGAGGAGAAAGACGAGCCGAAGGCCGACCCCGACGAGCCGCCCGAGTAGCCCTCGCCCCCGCCCGCCCGCGCGAAGGCCTGCGCCGCGGCCAGCAGGAGGGGCAGGGCGGGCAGGAAGCGGCTCACGGACGCAGTTTAGCCCCGCTTACGGCGGGCGTCAACGGGTGGCAACCGGCGGCCCGGCGGCGCCGCGACCGGCCGGGTCCTGCCGCCCCGTTTTGTTTCGAAAATGCGAGGCGCAGGCACCTATCGCCCAGCTATCACGACCTGGGGAAACCTCGCCTCGCATTTTAGAAACGAAATCGAGGCGTCACCCGGCCGGTCGCGGCGCCGCCGAGCCGCCGTATGGAGTTCCATAGCAACGGCATGGAATCCGATATTTTCGGCGATGAATCCGCATAGGTGCGGGTGGCGCCCCGTCGTATATGACTTCTCGTGCCCCGCGATTTCCCCAGGTCGTCATCGCTGGGCGATAGGTGTCTGCGGGGCACGAGAAGTCATATACGACGGGGCGACAGGACCCGCACCTATCAGCTGAGGATCCAGACGCGGCCATCGCGCACGCGCAGGACTACCGCGCCTTCGGAGCGGTTCCCCAGCCCTCGGCTGCCGCGGCGCAAGTGCTCGTCGGCCAGGCCGTAACGCGCGCCGGTCAAGGTCACGCGGGCGCGCGGCGCGGCCAGGAGGGAGAAGCGCCGCCCCTTCGGCAGCTTCGGACGGTGCAGGCCCGGGCCGAGCAGCCGCGCCTCGCCGCCGCCGATCACGACCAGCTCCAGGCCCGGAGGGCACTCCTCGAGCACGGCGAGGTTGACCAGCTCGTGGTCCAGGCCCCCTCCGAGCGCGCCCGCGAGGTAGACCTTGCGCGCGCCGGCCTGGCGCGCGAAGTCGAGCGCCTTGGCCAGGTCGCCGCGCTGCTCGTCGAAGTCGCACCAATACACCGTGTCCTTCCAGGACTTCGGCGCGGGCCGGGGCAAGGAGTCCATGTCGCCCACGACCCAGTCGGGGATGAGCCCGAGCGTCTTGGCGTGACGCGCCCCCCCGTCGGCGCACAACACCGCCGACACGCTCCGCGCGAGGGCCCGCGCGCCCTTGGGGTCGCGCAACTCCCCGTTGGCCAGGAGCAGGACCGCGCCGGGCTCGCGCTTCAGCGCGCCTCCGCGAGCGCCTCGAGGCGGACCGCGCCGCCGGGCGCGGGCGGGTAGTCGAAGCCGAGCAGGCGCGCCATCGTCGGCGCGAGGTCGATGACCGCGGCGGGCGCCTCCACGCGGCCCCGCCGCACGCCTTTGCCCCAGAACACCAGCGGGACGGCCGCGTCGTAGTCCCACGGGGAGCCGTGGCTCGTTCCGGGGACCTTGTCGTGCAGGAGCACGTCCGGCGCGGTGATGACGAAGAGGTCACCGCTGCGGTCGGCGCGGATGGAGCGCGCGACCACCGCGGCGACCGCGTCGCCGTCGTGCGCGCCGCCGGCGACCGCGGCCGGGATGAGGACCGCGCCGACGCCGTCCACCTTGCGCAGGACGCGCGCGATGGGCTCGAGGCCCTTCGCGTCCACGAACGCCTGGTCCAGGTATATGTGGGGGACCTGATACGAGACGATGCGGCGACGGTCCTTGGCGGGCCACTTCTTCTGCAGCGCCGCCTCCAGGCTCCGGCCGAAGGCGAGCCAGTCCAGGCGGCGGATGCCCATGCCGCGGCCGAGCGGGCCCTCCGGCTCGGGCACGGCGCCGTGGTCGGCGGAGAGCGCCAGGACGAGGTCGCCGCCCGACGCCGCCTCCAGCTCCGCGAGCAGCCCGGTGAACTCGCGGTCCAGGCTCTCGAGCTGGGCGTCCATCATGGCGGACTGGATGCCGTGCGAGTGCCCGACGGTGTCGGTGCCCGAGAAGCTCACGAGCAGCAGGTCGGTGCCGGGACCGCGTCCGACCTTCTCGCGGACGACGAGTTCGCTGACCAGCCGGCGCGTGGCCTGGTCGAGGGCGGGCGAGGCCATGACGGAGGACGGGACCTTGCCGTCCGTCAGCGGGAGCAGGGCCGACTTCTTGAGCGCGGCGTTGAAGGCGTCGAGCCAGGCGGGGCGCCGGTAATAACCGGAGGTCGTGAACTCGCCCAGGCCGCGGTCGAACCACAGGACGAGGTCGGCCTTGCGGCCGCCGAGCAGCACGGCCGAGCGGTCCTTCGAGGAGACGGAGAAGACGCGCGCGGCCGGCTCGCCGGCCTTCAGGGCGTCGGCCAAGGTCGGGCCGCTCAGGTGCTCGGGGCCGATGCCGAAGACGGCGTCGGCCACGCAGTAGGCGTCTTTCCCCGCGACGCGGTCGTACCAGTCGTTGCCCACGATGCCGTGCGTCTCCGGCAGGCGGCCGGTGGAGATGGCCGCGTGACCCGGGGCCGTCTCGGTGGGGACGTGGGTGTGCCGGGCCTTGGCGAACACCGCGCCCTCCTCGCGCAGGCGGGCGAAGACGCGCTCGAGGTAGTCGGGCCGCATCTGGTCCACGGAGACGACGACGCCCAGGCGGACCTTGGCGGCGGCGGGGCAAGCGAGCAGGACGAGCAGGAGGACGGCGGCGTGTCTAGCGATGGTCTTCATCCTTTTCGATCTGGAGGGTGACGTGGTCGAGCGCGAAGCGTTCCTTGAGCAGCGCGCGGCCGGCGCGCAGGACCTCGGCGGGATCGCGGCCGTCGGCCGCGACCACGTGGCCGCTCATGGCCTCCGAGCCGCGCGTGAGCGACCAGAGGTGCAGGTCGTGGACCTCCTTGACGCCGTCGAGGCCGGCGAGCGCGGCGCGTATCTCCTCGAGGTCCAGGTGGGGCGGCGCGCCCTCGAGCAGGATGTGCACCGAGTCGCGCAGCAGCCAGAACGCCGTGGCCACGATGCCGAAGCAGATGACGATGCTCACCAGCGCGTCGGCCGCGTACCAGCGCGTCTTCCAGATGACCAGGCCCGCGACGAGCGCGCCGACCGAGCCGGCGGCGTCCGCCGCGACGTGCAGCAGCGCCCCGCGCAGGTTGATGTTCTCGCGGCTGGCCCGCCAGAGGATGGCTCCGGAGGCCAGGTTGCACAGCAGGCCCAGCGCCGCGACGGCGGTCATGGGCGCGGCGGCCACGGGCGTGGGGAAGGCCCAGCGGCCGTACGCCTCGCGCAGGATGAAGCCGGTGGCGACCATCAGGGCGATGGCGTTG
The DNA here is from genome assembly GCA_033875325.1 of Elusimicrobiota bacterium. Classification (GTDB taxonomy): domain Bacteria; phylum Elusimicrobiota; class Elusimicrobia; order UBA1565; family UBA9628; genus GWA2-66-18. The sequence goes on from JANRKA010000036.1 coordinate 8,055, forward strand.
CCCAGCGCGGCGAGCACCTCGACGCGGCGGTAGCCGTAGGTGCGCTTCGGGTCGGCGGGCAGGCGCGAGAGCATCGCCGCGAACAGGCTCAAGCCCAGCCCGAGCAGGTCCACGGCCATGTGCGTGGCGTCGGCCATCAGCGCGAGCGAGCCGGTCCACCAGCCGCCGGCGAGCTCGGCGACGAAGATGACGCCGGTCAGCGCGATGGCGCCCGTCAGCGGGCGCTCGCCCCGGTCGTCGTGCGCGTGGCCGTGGCCGTGGTCGTCGCTCATCCGGCCGTCAGCGCCTTCTGCCGCGCCACCTCGTAGAGCAAGGCGGTCGCGGCGCAGGACGCGTTGAGGCTGCCCACGCCGTGGGAGACCTGGGGGATGCGCAGCAGCTCGTCGCAGGAGGCGCGCACGAGCTGGCGCATGCCGTAGCCCTCGGAGCCGATGACCAGCACGCACGGCGTGTTGAGCGTCGCCGACCAGGCGTCTTTGCCCGACGCGTCGGCGCCGTACACCCAGAAGCCGTTCTGCTTGGCCAGCGCGAGCGCCTGGGCCAGGTTCACCACGCGATGGACCTTCAGCTTGAGGATGGCGCCGGCCGAGGACTGGATGGCGGCCTGGGTCACCGGCGAGGAGCGCCGCTCGGGCGAGACGATGGCCTGCGCGCCGAGCTGCAGCGCGGAGCGCGCGATGGCGCCGAGGTTGTGCGGGTCCTGGATCTGGTCGAGCGCGACGACCACGACGCCCTTCTTGCGCGCGTCGTCGAGCGACTCCAGCCACTCGCCGAAGCTCTCCGTCGCGTCGTAGGACACCTTCAGCGCCACGCCCTGGTGCTTGCCGCCCTTCATCGCGCGGTCGAGCTCGGGACGCGACATGTACTGCACGGGGACGTTGCGCTCCTTGGCCGTCTTGATGAGCGCGCCGATGGCGGGGTGCTGCACCTGGTGCTCGACCCACATCTCGCGGGCCTGGTCCGGCGCGGAGGACAGGGACTCGGTGACCTTCTCGATGCCGCCGATCCAGCGGGTCTCGCCGGCCGCGTTGCCGCCGCCGGAGGGACGCTCGGGACGGTGCTCCTGGCGCTTCTCGCGCTTGCGCTCGAACCGGGGTCGGGTCATTTGGGCCTCGCTTTCTGTCCGCCTTTCGCGTCCTCGACGAGCCAACCGAGGGCGTCGAGCTCCGCGCGGATGCGGTCCGACGCCGCGAAGTCCTTCGCCGCGCGCGCCGCGGCGCGGGCGTCGAGCAGGGCCTGCACGGCGGGCGGCACGGCGGCCTCCTCGGCGGGGGCGAACAGGTCCAGCGCCAGGACGGACTCCGCTTCCTTCATGAACGCGGCCTTCGCGCCGGCCGGCAGGTCCGCGCGCAGCGCGTCCCAGACCACGGCCAACGCCGCGGGCGCGTTGAGGTCGTCGGCCAACGCCGCCCGGAAGCGCTCGGAGAACGCCTCGGCGCCGGGCTTCGGCGTCTCGCCCGCCAGCGGGCGGACGGCGTCGGCCAGGCGCCGGCGCGCGGTGCGCGCCGCCTCCAGCGACTCCCAGGTGAAGTCGAGCTGCTTGCGGTAGTGGGCGCTGAAGCAGTGGTACTTGTAGTCGAGCGGCGAGAAGCCCGCCTTCTTGAGGTCGGCGACCGCGACGAAGCCGCCGGAGGACTTCGCCATCTTGGCGTTGTTCATCAGCAGGAACTCGGCGTGCATCCAGACCTTGGCGAAGGGCTTGCCGTTGGCGCCTTCGGACTGCGCGATCTCGTTGGTGTGATGGACCGGGACGTGGTCGATGCCGCCGCAGTGGACGTCGAAGGTCTCGCCCAAGTAGCGCTGCGCCATGGCCGAGCACTCGATGTGCCAGCCCGGGAAGCCTCTGCCCCACGGCGAATCCCACTCCATCTGGCGTTTGCTGTCCTTGGGCGAGAACTTCCACAGGGCGAAGTCGGTGAGGTGCCGCTTCTCGGGGTTGGCCTCGACGCGCGCCCCGGACTTCAGGCCCTCGAGATGCTCCTTGGACATGAGCTTGCCGTAATCGGGGAGCTTGGCCGTGTCGAAGTAGAGACCGTCGCTCGTCTTGTACACGAAACCTTTCGCGTCGAGACGCTTCACGAGGTCTATCTGCTCGGGGATGTGGTCGGTGGCGCGGCACAACACGTCCGGGTCGAGGAACCGGAACTCCTTCCAATCGGCGAGGAACGCGTCGGTGTAGAACTTGGCGACGTCCCAGGCGGTCTTGCCCTCGCGCGCGGCGCCGACCTCCATCTTGTCCTCGCCCTCGTCGCCTTGGCTGGTGAGGTGGCCCACGTCCGTGATGTTGAGCACGCGCAGAGGCTTGAAGCCCAACAGCGTCAGCGAGCGCACGAGCAAGTCCTCGAAGGCGTAGGTGCGGTAGTTGCCCACGTGCTGGTAGTTGTACACGGTGGGCCCGCAGGTGTAGAGCCCGACCTTGGGCGGCGCCAGAGGGACGAGGGGCTCCTTCGAGCGCGTGAGGGTGTTGTACAGCTTCACGCGGTGATTATAGGGAATCCGGAGCGCCGCGTCAGGCCTTGAGTCGGTCCGCGAGCTCGGCCGTGCGCAGGAGGAAGCGCCGCACCGGGCCGGCGTCGTCCAGGCCGGAGTCGGGCCAGTTGAGCCACACCTCGTGAGACAAGCCGGTGCGGGCGAGGACCTTCAGGCGCCCGGCCGCCGCGTCGCGCCGCGCGTGCGGCGCGGTGAGCGCCGCCACGCCTCGCCCCTGCAGGGCCAGGTCGCGGAGGAGGTCCGCGTCGTCGGTCTCCGCGGCGACCACGGGCCGCGCGCCGCGCTCGCGCAGCCAGGCGAGCAGCTGCTCGCGCAGCGGGTTCTCCGGCGTGCGCAGCAGGACCGGCACGACCGTCTGCGTCCGCGGGAAGCCCCTCAGGCGGCGCGCCAGCGCCGGCGCGGCGACGAAGACCAGCGGGAGGGCCGTCACGAGGCTCGAGCGGAACGGGACGCCCATGTCGGGCGAGAAATCCGCGCCGGCGAGGGCCAGGTCGAGGCGGCGGCGCTGCAGCCGCTCGCGGACCTCCTCGCGCGGCCCGACGAAAACCGACGCCACCGTGCCCGGCGACTCGCCGAGGACGGCGAGCGCGGCCAGCACGGCTCCGCGCCCGAGAGGGGCGGTCACGCCCAGGCGCACGGGCGCGGGCTCCTCGCGCGCGCCGCGCAGGGCCTGCCCCAGGGCGGCGCCGGCCGCGAAGATGCGCTCGCAGTGGCCGTAGACCAGGCGGCCCGCGTCGGTGAGCTCCACGCCGCGGCGCGTGCGCAGCAGCAAAGTCTTGCCCAGCGCGCGCTCCAGCGTCTTGAGCTGGAGGCTCAGGGCCGACTGGGACAGGTGCAGCTCGCGCGCCGCGGCGGTGATGCGGCCGGCGCGCACGCTGGTCCAGAAGTAGAGCAGGTGATGATAGTTGAGGTTGTGCGGCATGTATTTATATATTGCGCATCCACCGTGATTTTATCAATTTTACGAATGGCTCGCGCGAGGCTACAATGCCTCCGGCGTCCCGCGTGCGTTTCTCCGACGCCTCCTCCCAGGCAGCTCCGCGGGACGCCGCTCTTTTGAGACTGACCGCCCGCCTCGTCGCCTCCCTCGTCTTGTCCGCCGCCCTCGTGTCGGGGGCGTGGACCTGGCTCGCCGCGCGCGCGGAGCGCGGCCGGCTGACCGCGGAGCTGGACCACCGCGGCGCCCTGCTCGCCGAGGCGCTCAAGGACCTGGTCGAGCCCCTGGTCCGCAAGAACGACCGCAAGGCGCTGGAACGCCTCCTCTCGCGTTACGCCGGCCGCTCCCGCCTGCGCGGCGCCGCCGTGCACGCCGCGGATGGGACGACGCTCGCCGCCTCGGACGGACTTCCGCCCTCGTCCCCCCCGCCGCGCCCGGACGAGGCCATGGACTGCGGCCGCATCCCCGGCGCCGCCCTGCGCCGCTGCGCGACGCCGCTGGACGGCTCGGAGGGTTTCCTCGCGGTGTATCACGACTCCGCGCGCGTGGACGAGGCCGTGCGCGAGGTGTGGCGGCGCGGCTTCTGGCGCCTGCTGACGCAGGCCATCCTGCTGGCCGTCATCACCCTGTGGGTGCTGCGCCTGGACCTGCTCGCCCCGCTCGACGCGATGACGGACTGGATGCGTCGCCTGCGCGCCGAGGGGCTCGACGCGGCGCCGCCGGCCGCGTCGGGGCCGCTGGCCTCGCTGGCCTCGGAGGCCGCGGGACTGGCGCGCAGCCTGACCGCCGCGCGCGCGGCCGCGGAGGAGGAGGCGCGCCTGCGCCACAAGGCCCAGTCCATCTGGACGCCGGAGCGCCTCAAAGAGCACGCCCGCGAGCGCCTCGCCGACAAGCCGCTCATCGTGGTGGCCAACCGCGAGCCGTACATGCACGTCATGCGCGCCGGCAAGCCCGCGGTCCTGCGTCCGGCCAGCGGCCTCGTCACCGGCGTCGAGCCCATCCTCAAGGCCTGCGGCGGGACCTGGGTGGCGCACGGCGCCGGCGACGCCGACCGCGCGACCGTGGACGCGCACGACCGCGTGCGCGTGCCCCCGGAGGAGCCGCTGTACGCGCTGCGCCGCGTGTGGCTGTCCCGGGAGGAGGAGGAAGGCTACTACTACGGTTTCGCCAACGAGGGCCTGTGGCCGCTGTGCCACATCGCCCACGCTCGCCCGCAGTTCCGCGCGTCCGATTGGGAGCACTACCGCGCCGTCAACCGCAAGTTCGCCGACGCCGTCCTCGCCGAGATCGAGGGCGTGGATTCGCCTTGCGTGCTCATCCAGGACTATCACTTCGCCCTGCTGCCGCGCATGGTCAAGGAGGCGCGCCCGGACGCGCGGGTCTCGCTGTTCTGGCACATCCCCTGGCCCAACCCCGAGGCCTTCGGCATCTGCCCCTGGCAGCGCGACATCCTCGACGGGATGCTCGGCGCCGACGCTCTCGGCTTCCACATCCAGTATCACTGCAACAACTTCCTGGAGACCGTGGACAGGGCCCTCGAATGCCGCATCGACTGGGAGCATTTCTCCGTGCGCCGCGGCGGCCACGAGACCTTGGTCAAGCCCTACCCCATCAGCGTCGCCGTCGAGGAGAACGCCGGCCCGCTGCCCGACAAGGCCGCGCTGCTGCGCTCCGTGGGCGCGGCCGGGGAGTTCGTCGCCCTGGGCGTGGACCGCCTGGACTACACCAAAGGCATCATCGAGCGTTTCCTCGGCGTCGAGCGCTTCCTCGAGCAGAACCCGGAGCACCTGGGCCGCTTCGTCTTCGTCGAGCTCGGCGCGCCCAGCCGCACGAACATCCCGCGCTACCGGGACCTCGTCGAGGACGTCAAGAAGGAGGCCGAACGCGTCAACGCGCGCTTCGCCACGAAGGATTGGCGCCCCATCGTCCTGGCCGTCGGGCACCACGAGCGGACCGAGGTCGCCCGCTGGTACCGGGTGGCCGACGCCTGCGTGGTCACCTCGCTGCACGACGGCATGAACCTGGTGGCCAAGGAGTTCGTGGCCAGCGACCGCGAGGCGCCGGGCACCCTCATCCTGTCGCGTTTCACGGGCGCGGCCCGCGACCTGCGCGACGCCCTCATCGTCAACCCCTACGACGTGGAGCGCGTCGCCGACGCGCTGCGCGAGGCCATCGAGATGGAGCCCGAGGAACGGGCGCGGCGTTGGGCCTCGATGCGCGAGTCGGTGCGCGAGAACAACATCTACCGCTGGGGCGCGCGGCTCATCGACGACCTGGCGCGCGTGCGCCTGGCCTCATAATCATTTATTTTATTAATGCTGCGATTGCTTAATATAATCTTTTATTATATCTAAGCCGCTGTTACACTGTGGCGCATGAAGCTGAGACAGCGCCACGCCCTGAGCATCTTCGCCGTCGGCCTGTTCTGCGGCGCCGCGCTGGTCGCCGACCGCGCGGCGAGCACGAGGCGCCTGCTCAGCGAGCGCGCTCAGGCGCGCGCCGAGGCCATCGCCGCCGCCGTCGCGCGCGGCGTCCAAGAACCGGCAGGCGCGGGCGACGCCGACGCCGTCGCGAGCCGCCTGAAGCTTTTCGCGGATCTTTCGGGCGTCGAACGCGTCCAGATCCTCGACGCGCGGGGCCGGGCGCGGTTCACGGCGACGCACCGGTACGGGCGCCCTCCGGAGGGCGCCCTGCGCCGGGCCGCGAGCGAACATTTCGCGGGCGCCGGCGACGAGCCGCTCTCGGTGAGCGTCGCGGTGTGGACGGACGCCTCCGAAGGCGCCCTCTGGCCGACGGTGGTCCGCGGCGCGGCGTGGACTCTGCTCAGCGTCGCTACGCTCGCGCTGGTCTCGTGGTGGCTCGGACGGTTGGCCGGCCGGAAAATCGAGCAGTTGGTCGACGCCGTCAACCGCGCGCCAGGCGACTTCTCGCGGCATCTGCCCGATCTGACGATGAACTCCGAGATCGGCGCGCTTTCGCGGGCTTATCGGGACCTCCAGCGCCGGCTGAAGGAGGAGCATGACAGGCGCCTGAAGCTGGAAGCGGCGCGCGACGACATGACGGCGATGCTCGTGCACGACCTGAAGCATCCGCTCACGGTCTTCCGCCTCGCGATGTCCCTGCTCACCGACGCCGTGAGCGCCGCTCGCGAGCCGGACATCGCCTCGGCCTTGTCGTTGGCGGGCCGCAGCTCCTCTCGCATGGAATCCATGATCGACGGCGTGCTGCAGGTCGCCCGCGTCGAGCAGGGCGACGAGCCGCCCGACCGCGTACGCGTGCCCGTGCTCGAATTCCTCGATGATTGCGCGCAGGAGGATTCGCTCATCGTCGGCGCCAACGGGCGTCCGTGGCGCCTGGAACGCGACCTCTCCCTGCATGGCGGCTGCATCCTGGCGCATCCCGCCATGCTGCGCCGGTTGGTCGGCAACCTCGTCCTCAACGCGATCGACCACTCGCCCGACGGCACGGAAGTCGTGCTGGGAGCGCGCGCGGCGCATGACGATCCGTTGTCCGTCGTCATCTACGTCCTCAACGACGCCTCGCGCCTCGACTCGGACCCGGAATCCCTGCTTCAGGGCCGTTTCCAGGGGGAGGGAGGCCCGTCGCACGCCGGGCTCGGGCTCGCGTTCTGCCGCTTCGCGGCCCGGTGGCACTCCGGCCGACTCGACGCGAAGCGACTCGACGATGGGCGAGTCGAGTTCAGCGTCCGCATGCCGTTGGGAAGGAGCGAAGGCGCCCCGGGAAGGGAGACGCGGGAGGAGCAGGCCCATGAGATCGCGTGATCTGTCGCGAACGCCGGCGTTCAGCGCGCCGTCGCCATGCGTGGTGATCGTCGATGACGACGCGCTCGTGCGGGCGGGCGTGCGCGCCTCGCTGCGCGGCCTCTGCGAGACCGTCGCCTTGTCGTCCGGAGAGGAGCTGGAGGAATTCCTCGACAACGTGCGCCCCGAGCTCGTGATCCTCGACGTCGGATTGCCGGACCGCGACGGGTTCGAGCTCTGCGCGGCGCTGCGCGCCGCGCCGCGCTGGCGCACGCTGCCCGTGTTGTTCTTGACCGCGCAGGACGGCGACGGCGCCTACGAACGGTGCCTGGCCGTGCGCGGAGACGGGTTGCTGACGAAGCCCGTCACGCGCGCCGAACTCGTGGATACCGTCGCGCGGCTGCTTCCGGCGCGTTGACGCGGCCGGCTCAGGCGGACCGGGCCAGACCGCGCAGCAGGGCGTCGACGCCCCGTATGCCGGCCACTCGTTCTCGCGCTTCGGTGCGCCCGAAGCCGACCTTGACGGTGCGCGCCCCGCGTCCGAGGAGCCTGAACGCCTCCTCGTCGGTCTCGTCGTCGCCGATGAACACGACCGCGGCGCGCAGGCGCCGGGCGGCAAGGCGGATCGCCTCGCCCTTGCCCCAACGATCGGATGGGCGGAACTCGAAGACGCGTTTGCCCCCCGTCAGGCGCCAACCCGCGGGCACGAGGGCGCGCAGCGCCCGGCGCATGGGACGCGGGTCGCGCACGACGGACGGCGCGAGCCGCCAATGCACGGCCACGGCGACCGTTTTGGCCTCCACGCGCGCTCCCGGCCAGGCCCGCGCGGTCCGGCGGGCCGCAGCGGCCAGAACGCGCGCCTGGCGAGCGCGCCGTCGCAAGAGCGGATGACGCCAACGCGGCCCGACGCCCTCGAGCAGCCACCCGTGCTCGGCGGACAGCGCCGCGCCCGCTCCCGCCAGCACGCGCCGCAGGAACGACCGCGGGCGACCACTGACGACGAGGACGGTCGTGCCGGGAGTCCGCGCCAGGCGCGCCAGCAGCCGCCGTCGCGGCTCCGGCAAACGCACGCTCGCCGGAGCGCGCCGCAGCGCGGCCAGAGTCCCGTCGAAGTCCAGGGCGACGAGGCGCCGCTCAGGCCGGCTCATTCTCGGCGTAGCCCCGGAACAGGGACCTATAGGCTTCGCGCACCGCTCCGCCGCGGAGCAGGAACACGAGGGTCGAGGTCAGGAGGATGGAGCACAACACGACGCCGTACACCGTCGCCTCCAGCTCCTTGCCGTGCGTGAAGCCGGCGCGCAAGGGGACGGCCGCGAGCACCGCGGCAGCCAGTCCCTTCGGCGCCAGCGCCGAAGCGGTGGAGACGTCGTCACGCGGCGTGGCCGCGTCGAAGGAGAGCCGCACGACGGCGATGCGCGCCGCGTAGATGAGCACGGTCGCCAGGAGCGCGACCCCCCACAACACAGGGCTGGAGCCCTTGATCTGCAGGCCGATGTAGATGAAGAAGAATGCCTTGGCGATGAAGACGACTTCCGCGTACACCTCGCGCTCCGTGTCGCTGACCGTCACCGGGCTGAACGAGGTGAAACCCTTGAGGAAGCCCAGCGGGAGGTCGCGGATGTTGCCGAGCGCCACGCCGAAGGCGAGCGCGGCGATGGCGCCGGAATATCCCAGCCCCTCGGCGACGCCGTAGATGATGAGCATGAAGGCCGGGGTCGTCGACAGACTGTGCTCGAGGTCGTGCACGCGGTCCAGGATGGCCGACCAAGCCAGCCCCCCCGCGCCGCCGATGAGGACGGCGAGGAGGAACGAGGCGAGGATCTGGCCCAGGACGCGTCCGGGAAGGACTTCGGGCGAAGAGATGGTCGCCGCCAACGACAGAGTCACGACGATGCAGATCACGTCGGAAAGCGACGACTCGAGGAACAGTCCCGTCCTGGTCTTCTCGGACAACGGCAGGCTCGCGGCCATGGGGATGACGACGGCCGACGAAGTCCCGCCGAGTATGGCCCCGGCCAGAAGCCCTTCGACCCACGAGAACCCGAGCAGAGGCTTGAGCAGCAACGGCATCAACAGCAGCGACGCCGCGAACGAGATGACGGTCAAGCGGGCGCCCACCGACATGGAGTCGGCGATGTCTTTGAGCTTGAGGTTGAGTCCGCCCTCGAAGAGGATGACGACGAGGACCACGGAGGTGAACACCGCGTCGAGACTCCCGAACGCCTCCGGAGACACCCAACCGAGCAGCGGGCCGATGAGCAGTCCCAAGAGGAAGAAGGGAAGGACGTCGGGGATCCGGGTGCGCTGGAAGACGGCGCGGAAGAGGTGCGCGCCGAAAACGAGCAGGCCAAGCCCGATCAGGACCGTGGACATGGGGACCTAGGATAGCAAAGCGCGCGCTGCCGACGGGCCGCGACCCTCATTCCAGCGCGAACCAGCAGAAGCCGCGCGGTCCCAGCGACAGGGGCCAGCGCTCCTCGCCGACGGCCGGGAAACGCACCCCGCCGAAGAGCTCGACGGGCGTCATGCCTTTCCAACGGCCGAGCTCCAGCGACAGCGGCCGCGTGAAGCGGGTCAGGTTGAAGGCGCACAGGACGCGGTCCTCGCCGTGCTCCCGGACGAACGCCAAGGTATGGTCGGACCCCGTGTCCACGAACACGGTGTTGCCGCGGCCGAAGGCCGGGTGACGGCGGCGCAGCGCGATGACGCGTTTCGTCCAGCTCAGCAGGGAGCTCTCGTTGCGGGACTGGACCTCCGCATTGACGGTGCGCCAGTGGTACTCGGGATCCTCGATGAGCGGCAGCACGAGCCTGGCGGCGTCGGCGGTGGAGAAGCCGGCTCCGGGCGCGGGGCTCCACTGCATCGGCGTGCGCACGCCGTCGCGGTCGCCCAGAGACAGGTTGTCCCCCATCCCGATCTCGTCGCCGTAGTAGAGCACCGGCGTGCCCGGCAGGGAGAAAAGCAGAGCGTTCATGAGCTCGATGCGGCGGCGGTCGTTGTTGAGCAGCGGCGCCAGGCGCCGGCGGATGCCGAGGTTCAGGCGCGCCTGGGGGTCCTTCGCGTACTCGCGCCACAGGTAGTCGCGCTCCTCGTCGGTGACCATCTCCAGCGTCAGCTCGTCATGGTTGCGCAGGAACAGCGCCCACTGGCAGGAGGCCGGTATCTCGGGAGTGCGGGCGAGAATCTCCGTGATGGGGCGGCGCTCCTCGCGCCTCATCGCCATGAACAGGCGCGGCATGAGCGGGAAGTGGAAGGCCATGTGGCACTCGTCCCCGTCGCCGAAGTAGCGCGCCGCGTCCACCGGCCACTGGTTGGCCTCGGCCAGGAGCATGCGTCCGGGCCAACGCGCGTCCACGCGGGCGCGCAGCGCCTTGAGGAACTCGTGCGTCTCGGGGAGGTTCTCGCAGTTCGTGCCCTCGCGCTCGAAGAGGTACGGGACGGCGTCCAGCCGCAGCCCGTCCACGCCGAGCGCGAACCAATGGTCCACCACCTCGAGCATCGCGTCGCGCACGGGCGGGTGCGCGAAGTTGAGGTCCGGCTGGTGCGAGTAGAAGCGGTGCCAGTACCAGGCGCCGGCCTCCTCGTCCTTGGTCCAGTTGGACGACTCGAAATCCTTGAAGATGACGCGCGCGTCCTTGAACCGCGACGGGTCGTCGCTCCACACGAACCAGTCGCGGTCGGGGTGCCCCTTCGGCGCGCGGCGCGCGCGCTGGAACCAGGGATGGCGGTCCGAGGTGTGATTGAGCACCAGCTCGGTGATGACCTTCAAGCCGCGGGCGTGCGCCGCGTCGAGCAGAGCCTTGAAGTCCTCGAGCGTGCCGACCTCGGGGTGGATGCCCCGGTAGTCCTCGATGTCGTAGCCCCCGTCGCGCATCGGCGACGGGTAGATGGGCAGCAGCCACAACGCGGTGACACCGAGGTCCTTGAGGTAGTCGAGCTTGGCCGTCAGGCCCGGCAGGTCGCCGAAGCCGTCGCCCGTGGAGTCGTAGAACGAGCGCACGCGCAGCTCGTAGATGACGGCGTCCTTGTACCAATCCGCCGCGCCTTCGCTCATGCGCGGTGGGCCGTCCAGACCCCGGCCAGCACGAGCGCCCCGCCGCCGGCCGTCCAGGCCGTGAACGGGTCGCCCAGCAGGCCCACGCCGGCGAGCACGCCGACGAGGGGCTGGAGGAAGACGAAGTTGGCCTGGGTGGAGGCGTCGAGGCCGCGCAGGCCCGCGTTCCACGCCCAGGTCCCGACGAGGGAGACGGCGACGACGAGGTAGGCCAGCGCCGCCCACGAGCGCGCGGGCACGGCCGCCCAAGCGTCCGGGCGCAGGCCCGCGGCGGCGGCCCAGGCCGCGATGCCGACGAAGCCGAAGACGGTGGTGATGGCGGCGAAGTCCATGGGCTCGAGTTTCTCGAGGACGCGTTTGCCGATGACAGTGTAGAGCGCCCAACACGCGCCGTGCAAGACCAGGATGAGGTCTCCGAGCAGGCGGCCGGAGACGGCGGCGCCCAGACGCGGCAAGCCCTGGAAGGCGATGAAAGTCGCGCCCGTCAGCCCCAGGGCCATGGCCGCCAGCTTCGCGCGACCGAGCCGCTCGCCGAGGAACAAGGAGGAGAGCAGGACGATGGTCACCGGCTCCATGCCCACGAGCAAAGACGCGCTCGTGGCGTTGGAGAGGTCCTGCCCGACGGTGCCGAGCGCCAGCGGCAGGCCGAAGCCGAACAGACCGGCGCTCCCGCAGGCCAACCAGTCGCGCCGTCCCAGGGCCCGGAAACGCGCGCGGCCCCTATAGAGGAACGGAAGGAACGCGAGCAGCGCGAAGGAGACGCGGATGAACACCGCGTCGCGCGCCGGGAGCGCCTCGAGCATGACGGTCGCGGCCGGATAGGAGGAGCCGCCGAGGACGTTGGCGACGGCCGAGAGCAGGGCGTGCACGAGCCTTGCTCCTACGGCTCCGGCGCGAGCACCGTGGCCACGGCGTGGCAGGCGATGGCCTCGCCGCGCCCGATCTCGCCCAGGCCCTCGTGGCTCTTGGCCTTCAGGCTCACGCGCGACTCGGGCAAGGCGAACAACGCGGCGAGCGAGCGCTTCATGGGCTCGTAATGCGGCTTGAGCTTGGGCTCCTCGGCGACGAGGGTGCAGTCGAGGTGGATGATGCGCGCGCCCGCGGCGCTCACCTTGCCCAGCGTGTGCGCGACGATCTCCTTGGAGGCGAGGCCCTTGAACTTGGGGTCGGACGGCGGGAAGGCGATGCCGATCTCGCCCAGGCCCAGGGCGCCGAGCACGGCGTCGCAGGCCGCGTGGAGCACGGCGTCGCCGTCGGAATGGCCGACGAGGCCCTTGTCGTGCGCGAGTTTGACGCCCGCCAGCCACAACTCGCGGCCGGCGGCGAGCCGGTGGATGTCGAAACCCAGTCCGACGCGCGGGAGGGCGGCTCCGCCGCCATCCCGCCGTCGCGCCAGAATGGCCTCGGCCATGACCAAATCCTCCGGAGTCGTGATCTTGAAATTCTCGTAACTGGACAACACGACGGCGACTTTCACGCCGTTCTTCTCGACCAGTTGGCTCTCGTCGGTGGCGTCCGCGTCGTCCTTGAACCGCTCCAGAGCGTCGGCCAGCACCTTCACGCGATAAGCCTGCGGCGTCTGCGCGGCCCAATGCTCGGCGCGCTCCGGCGTGGCCGCGACCGTCTCCGTGCCCTTGGCCACGCGTTTGAGCGTGTCCTTGACCGGCACGGCCGCCACCGCGGCGCCGGATTCGGCGGCTTTCTTGAAGGTGGCCCGGACGATCTCGGGGGTGACCAGGGAGCGGGCCCCATCATGCACCGCGACGAGATCGAGGCCGGGCTTGAGGGCCGCGAAGCCGTTGCGCACCGAGCCCATGCGCGTCGGGCCGGCGGGAACGACCGTCACCTTGCCGCCGGCCAGGCGCGCGCCGTGTTCGGCCAACGCGTCCTCGCCCAGGACGAGCACGACCTGCTCGACCTCGTCCATCGAGGCGAAACACGCCAAAGACCACTCCGCGACGGTCGAGCCCGCCAGCGGCAGGAACTGCTTGGGCTTGCCCATCCGGGAGCCGGAGCCCCCGCTGACGACGATGGCGCCGGCGCGGCTCACGCCGCCTGCTTCTCCCGGCTCTCGGGCCTCGCCTTGGCGAAGATCTGGCGGCCGTGCGAAGTCTGGTGGATGGAGGTCACCGTGGCCTCCACGCGTTTGCCGATGGAGCGGCGCGCGTCCTCGAGGACGACCATCGTGCCGTCGTCGAGGAAGCCGATGCCCTGCTCCCGCTCCTTGCCCTCCTTCATGACGAAGACGGACATGGACTCGCCGGGCAGGACCACGCTCTTGAGGGCCTGGGACAGGTCGTTGAAGTTGAGGCAGACGACGCCTTCGAGCGTCGCCACCTTGTTCACGTTGAAGTCGGTCGTCGCGATGCGCACGCCCATCTCGCGGGCCAGGCGCATGACCTTGCCGTCGAGGTCCGAGACCTCCGGGACCTCCTTGTCCAGGATCTTGACCGTGACGCCGTCGCAGGCCTGCAGGCGCGCGAGCACGTCGAGGCCGCGGCGGCCGCGGGCGCGGCGCATCGGCTCCTCGGAGTTGGCCGCCTTCTGCAGCTCCGCCTGCAGGAAGCGGGCCACGAGCACGGTGCCCTGGAGGAAGCGGGTCTCGCACACGTCCACGACGCGCCCGTCGATGATGGCGTGCAGGTCGAGGATGAGCATGTCGTTGCCGCGGCGGCGGCTCATCTTGAGCAGGTCCTTGTCCAACACGTCGAGCTCGCCGGACTTGCGGATGGCGATGACCGCGCCGAGGACGCCGAAGGCGAAGTAACGCAGCAGGGCGAACTTGTCCCAGGCCTGGTAGAGCGCGACCTCGCCGATCTGCAGCACGACGTAGTCCACGAGTTTGGCGAGCACGACGCCGCCGGCCCAGCCCATAATGCCCAGCAGGATGTTGAGCAGGTTGAGCTCGGCGATGAGGTATTCGAGCCCGACCATGAGCACGCCCACGCCCAGGCCGACGAGCAGGCCGGTCTGGTTGGGCGCGATCTTGCCGAACCACACGATGGCGGGGCAGGCGAGCACGATGCCGACGCGGAAGAGCCAGATGATCATGAAGCCTCCGAATCCGGGAAGACGGCGGCGGCGGCCTCGCGCAGGTCGGCCGCGCCGGTCACCGTCATGCCCGGTATCTTGGGTAGGTCCGCCGCGGCGCGGCGGTTGACGACGGCGCGCGTGAAGCCCGCTTTGGCGGCTTCCTTGAGGCGCGCTTCGAGCTGAGGCACGCGGCCGATCTCGCCGAGCAGGCCGACCTCGCCGACGAGCACGCAGTCGGCGGGCACGGCCTTGTCGTGGGCGGAACCGGCGACGGCGAAGCAGGCGGCGAGGTCCAGCGCGGGGTCCTTCAGGCGCAGGCCCCCGGCGAGGCTGACGAAGGCGTCGCGCTCTTCCAGCCGCAGGCCCATGTGGCGCTCCATGGCGGCCAGCAGCACGAGCACGCGGTTGAGGTCCAGGCCCGTCGCCATGCGGCGCGGCAGCGGGTAACGCGTGGGCACGACGAGCGCCTGCGTCTCGACGAGGATGGGGCGCGACCCCTCGAGCGCGACGGACACCGCGCGGCCGGGCTGCGCCGGGCCCTTGAGGTCGGCCAGGAAGAACGCGGAGGCGTCGGAGACTTCTTTGAGCCCTTTTTCGCCCATCTCGAAGAGCCCGAGCTCGTCGGTGGGGCCGAAGCGGTTCTTCTGCGCGCGCAGCACGCGCAGCAGGTCGTGGCGCTCGGTGTCGAAGTAGAGGACGGTGTCCACGATGTGCTCGAGCACCTTGGGCCCGGCGAGCGCGCCGTCCTTGGTCACGTGGCCCAGCAGGAAGACGACGGTGTCGCGGCTCTTGGCCGCGCGCACGAGCTCGGCGGCGCATTCGCGCACCTGGCCGACCGAGCCGGGCGTGGACGCCAGCGCCGGGTGCGAGACCGTCTGCACCGAGTCGAGCACCATGGCCCAGGGCTTGACCTCCGCCATGGTGGCGATGATCTTGGCCAACGAGGTCTCCGAGAGGAGATACAGGGTCTCGGCCGTCAGGCCCAGCCGCTTGGCGCGGCCCGACACCTGCCGCAGGGATTCCTCGCCGGAAACGTACAGGAAGGACCCCTTCTTCGCGAGCAAGGCCGCGGCCTGCAGCATGAGGGTGGACTTGCCGATGCCGGGAGGGCCCGCGAGCAGGACGACCTGGCCGGGGACCACGCCCCCGCCCAGCAGCCGGTCGAGCTCGGGGATGCCGACGGGGTGGCGCGTCTCGACGGCCTCGGAGACTTCCTTGAGGGTGGTGACCGGGGAGGAGAAATCCGTCAGCGCGCGCGCCCCGCCGCCGCCCGCCGTCGCCGCGACCGCGTCCGCCAAGCCGCCGGGGCGCGCCTCGACGACCTCCTCGACCATGGCGTTCCACTCCGAGCACCCGGGGCATTGCCCCATCGGCTTGGAGGCGCTGTGGCCGCACTGCTGGCAGCGATAGACGGTCTTGAGACGCGACATAAATCGGGGCGGGGTCGGGACGCACCGGCCGGGGCGTGTATTCTGCCATTTTCGAAGTAGGTCCGGTGCGCCTCCGGCGCGGCTCCGCCCGGCCTGCGAGGGAACTGTTGGGGGGCCTCGATCGTATGGAGATGGAGGGCTGGTGTTGTCAACAACACCCGGGGGTGTGAATACCGTGGATATCTCGACGATGACCGACGCGCAGTTGCTGGCTCACGCAGAAAGGCTCGCGAGCGAAGAACGCGCGGCGACCTGCGATCTGCTCGAAGTGCTCGCGACCATCGACCAGCGCCGCGCGTATCGGGAATTAGGCTGCGGGTCGTTGTATGAATATCTCGTCTGCACTCTTCGTTATTCCGAAGCCGCCGCGTTCAGGCGCATACGCGCCATACGCGCCATCCGATCGTTCCCGCCCATCGCGGTGTTGCTCCGCGACGGCCGCCTCACCATCGAGACGGTGACCCTCCTGCATCCGCATCTCGAGGACGCGGACGCCGCGAAGCTTGTCCAGCAGTCCGCTGGTCTTAGGACCTGGCAGGTCGCGCGACTGCTCGCCACGCGACAGGCTCCCGGCCCGGAACGGGACGTCCTGCGCTTCATCAATCCGCCGGCGCGCGCCTCGACTTCCGTCGGCGACACGGCACCGCTGCTCCCTGTGGGCAGCCCCCCCGACACGCAGCACGCAAAAGCGATCGCCGCTGACGACATCCCCCCGCCGCCAACCACGCCATCCCCAGCAGCCCCCTCCCGCGCCGTGCGCGTCGCCTTCACGGCCGACGAGGCGTTCCTGCGCCTGCTGCAGCGCGCTCGCGCCGTCATGCGTCACAAGTACCCCGACGGCCGGCTGGAAGGAGTCCTGCGGGACGCGCTGGACGCCCTCCTCGACAAGAAGGACTGGGGCCGCCGCGTCAGCCGCCGTTAGGCCGGTCCGTTGCGTTGTCTCGAAGCGTCCGGCTCCAGGCCGGCGGGAGGCTCTCATGCGCGCGAAAGACATCATGCGCCGGAAGGTGGTCACGGTGGAGCGGTGGCTGACCCTGTCGGAGCTGGCCAAGCTGTTCGAGGAGAAGGGCATCACCGGCGCGCCCGTGGTGGACGAGGACGGCGCCATCCTGGGCGTGGTCTCGCAGACCGACCTCGTGCGCGTGCGCCGGGAGGCGTCGGCCGGCGTCGCGCTGTACCACAAGGAGCTCGAGGAGCCCCTGTCGGAGCTGGGCATCCACTTCGAGGAGGCCGACGCCGGCCGCGTCGAGAGCATCATGACGCCCGGCGCCATCGCCTTCGACGAGGAGGCCCCCGTCGAGGCCCTGGCCGAGGCCATGCTGGAGCGCCACATCCACCGCGTGCTCATCACGCGCGGCAGCAAGCTGGCCGGCATCGTCACGACGATGGACCTGCTCAAGGCCCTCATGGTGCTGGCGAAGAGGGAGTCCGCGGCCGCGCGCTGACGGAAGACGGGGGGCCGGTCTACTTGCTCTTGGACCGGCCCCGCGTGCCCGCGGCGCCGAAGGAGATCATGCCCAGGAGGTAGGCGATGTCCTGGTCCTCGAACATCACCTTCAGCCAGCTCTGGTAGCGCGGGACCATGGCGACGTCCTCGACGCGGCCGCCGAGCTGCAGCGACTTGTACACGCGCGCCTGGATGCCCGCGTCGTATTGCGGCTTGTCGAAGCGTTTGCCCTCGATGACGCGGTTGCGGCCGAAGTCGTAGGCCTGGGCGGTGAACGAGACGCGGTCGAGCACGGGCGCGCCGTGGAAGGGCGTGACGGTCAAGCGCGCGCCGCCGCCGGAGCGGATGACGCCGAGCGCGACGTCGAAGGTCTTCCCCTCCCAGCCGATGAGCGCGTCCACCTTGTTGGGGCGGACGTAGTCGACGTGGCGGGAGGTGCGGCGGTCGTCGGAGACGTTGGCGAGGTTGGCACCGCCGACGTAGTAATACTTGCCCGGGCGCGGCGAGATCTTCAGGCCGATGTCGGCGCGCGAGGTGCGGACCAGGTGCTCGTAGCGCCAGTCGTAGTTCCAGAACACGGAGAACTGGTTGATGCGGCCGAGCACGTCCTTGGCGGTGCCGGCGGCCTCCTTGACGGAGGCGATGGTCTCGCGCACGTCGTCCTTCATCTTCGTGTCGTGCAGCAGCGCGCCGACGGTGCCGCTGGAGGTCGCCAGGCCGGCCATCACGACGTTGGACTTGGCCAAGAGGGAGTCGAGCTTGTCGGTGATGTCATCGGTGCGCGCCATCGCGCGCTCGAGCTGCGGCTTGGTGGTCTCGATGAGGTCGTTGAGGTTGGCCGTCATCTCGCGGACGTTGGCCACCGTGTCGGTCAGGTTGGAGGCCAGCGTGCCGCGCGGCCCGTCCTTGGTCAGGTCGCCCAGCAGCTTGTCGAGCTTCTCGAGGGCCACGGTGAGCGACTTCTCGATGGAGACCGGGTCCTGGCCTCGGATGGTGGAGTTGGCCGGGATGGTCCCGGCCGCCTTCTTGCCCTGGTCGATCTGCAGGAACTTGGAGCCGATGATGCCGGTGGAGCCCACGGAGAACACGGCGTCGTTGTAGACGTCCACGCCGTGGCGGACCTTGGCGATGACGCGCGCGCCGCCGTCGACGAGCTCGATCTCGGAGACCTGGCCGACCTCGACGCCGGAGAGGCGCACCGGCGCGTCCTTGCTGAGGTTGCCCACGTCGGAGAAGTTCACGTAGAGGACGTAGCGCCGCTCGAGCGTGACGTCGCCCAGCAGGAACAGGGCGGTCGCGATGAGGGTCAGGCCGCCGAGGACGAACGCGCCGACGCGGGCTTCGAGCGACATCAGGCCTGGGCCTTGCCGGCGTGGGCCGGCGCGGGGTCCGCGTCGAACTCGCGCAGCTTCATCTTGATGGGGCCGACGCTGAGGCCGTCCACGAACTGGCGGACGTAGGGGTTCTTCGTGGTCTTGAAGTGCTCGGGCGTGCCGATCTCCTGCACGATTCCCTCGTGGAACATGGCGATGCGGGAGGCCACCTTGTAGGCGGACTTCATGTCGTGCGTGACCACGATGGAGGTGATCTTCAGCTGCTTCTGCAGGTCCAGGATCAGGTCGTTGATGACGTCCGACATGATGGGGTCCAGGCCCGTCGTGGGCTCATCATATAAAATGTAGGCGGGCTTGGCGGCGATGGCGCGGGCCAGCGCGACGCGTTTCTTCATGCCGCCGGAGAGCTCGGACGGCTTGAAGTCCTCCACGTCCTTGAGCCCCACGAGCCCCAGGCACTCGGTGGCGATGCCCCGGTACTTCGATTCCGGGATGTCGGTGAGGTAGCGCAGGCCGAAGGTGATGTTGTCGGCCACGGTCATCGAGTCGAACAGCGCGCCCTCCTGGAAGAGGTAGCCGAAGCGGCGCCGGTAGTCGGCGATGTCGTGCTCGTCGGTCATCTTGCTGATGTCGAGGCCGTCCACCTTGATGTAGCCCTCGGTCGGGGCGTGCAGGCCGATGACGGCCTTGAGGAAGGTGCTCTTGCCGCAGCCCGACCCGCCGATGATGACGAGGGTCTCCCCGTCGGCGATCTCCATGTCGATGCCGCGCAGGATGGTGCGCGGCCCGAAACGCTTGATGACGCCTTTGGCCTCGATCATCAGGTGATGCCGAGCGCGTTGAGCAGCGCGGTGGCGAAGTAGTCGAGCGTCAGGATGAGGGTCATGCTGAGCACGACGGCCGCGGTCGTGGACTTGCCCACGCCCTCGGCGCCGCCGCGCGTGGTCACGCCCTTGAAGCAGGCGATCATGGCCACGACCCACGCGAAGACGAAGGTCTTCAGGAAGCCGTGCACGAAGTGGCGTATCTCCATCTGGTCGACGATGTCGTGCCAATACACCGTGGCGGGCACGCCGTATTTCACCTTGGCCACGAAATAGCCGCCGAGGATGCCCGAGAAGTCGGACGCCACCGTCAGCAGCGGCAGCACCATGAGGAAAGCGAGCAGCCGCGGGATGACGAGGTAGCGCACCGGGTCGGTGCCCAAGGTGTAGAGCGCGTCTATCTGCTCGGTGACCTTCATGGTGCCGAGCTCGGCGGCGATGGCCGCGCCGGCGCGGCCGGCCACGACGATGCCGGTCATGACGGGGCCCAGCTCCATGACGAGCGCGAAGGACACGACCGTGCCCAGGAACAGCGGAGTGTTGAAGAAGTGCTTGGAGGTCGCGCCCGTCTGCAGCGCGAGCACCATCCCGGTGAAGAACGCGGTCATCACCGCCACGGGCATGGACTCCACGCCGATGCGGCCCATCTGCACGAGGGTCTGCCGCCACTCGATGCGGGCGCGCACCAGCCAGGAGTGCGTGGAGCGGACCAGGAAGGCGAAATGGCCCGTCTCCTCGGCGGCGCCGAGCAGGACCCGTCCGAACGACCCGAAGATGGCTTCGATCATGACGCGACGCGCGGCACGCGCGCGGAGAGCGCGGTGACCGTCTCGTAGGTGATTGTACCGCACAGACGGGCCAGTTCGGCGGCTTGAATCAGCTGCTCGCCCTGACGCCCGATGAGCGTGACGTCGGCTCCTACGCGGGCCTCGGGGACGCCGGTGGCGTCCACCATGGTCTGGTCCATGGTGACGCGCCCGATGACGGGGCAGCGCCGGCCCGCGATGAGCGCCTCCCCCTTGTTCGACAACGACCGCGAGTAGCCGTCGCCGTAGCCCACGGGCAAGGTCGCCACGCGCGAGGCCCGCCGGGCGCGCCAGGTCGCCCCGTAGCTGACGGTGGCGCCCTTGGGCACGGTCTTGAGGAACACGACCTTGGTCTTGAGCGAGAGGACCGGCTCGAACCCGTCCATCAGGCCGTAGGCGGCCAGCCCGGGGCGCACCAGGTCGAAGCGCGACTCGGGGTGGCGCAGCAGGGCCGCGGAGTTGGCGGCGTGCACGAGCGGCGGGCGCAGGCCGTCGCGCGAGAGCGTCGCCACGACGCCCTTGAACTGCGCGAGCTGGCGGCGCGTGAAGGCCCGGTCGGACTCGGCGCTGGCGAGGTGCGTGAACAGGCCGGAGACGCGCACGACGCCCAGAGACGCGAGGTGGCGCACGATGCCCACGGCGGCCTCCCGCCCCGCCCCGACGCGGCCCATGCCCGTGTCCACCTTCACGTGGCAGTCCACTCGCCTCTTCAGGCGCAGGGCGGCCTCGGCGACGCGTTTGGCGGCGTCGAGCGAGGCGACCATCGGCGTCAGGCCGTAGGCGACGGCCGCGAGCACGCTCTCGAAGGGGTACAAGGAGCCGAGGACCAGCACCGGCAGCCTCACGCCCGCCTCGCGCAGGGCCACGCCCTCCTCCACGGACGACACGCCCAGCCAGTCGGCGGCGCGCGCCTTCTCGGCGGCGGAGGCGCACAGGGCGGCGTCGTGGCCGTAAGCGTTGGCCTTGACCACGAACATGACCTTGGCGGCGCCCGCCTTGCGGCGCAGCTTGCGGAGGTTGGAGACGAGCGCGGCGGCGTCGATCTCGGCCCAGGTCGGGCGGAAGAAGCGCCGGAGAGGAGCCATCAGGAGAACTGAGCCTGGCTCTCCTCGATGTCGGCGGGCTCCTCGACGCCGACGGCCTCGTCGAGGAAGCGGGTGATGTTGCGCTCGAAGACCACGGGCACCGAGCCGGTGGGGCCCTGGCGCTGCTTGGCGATGATGATCTCGGCCTTCGTCTCGAGCGTGGGGTCGTTGGGCTTGTAGTAGCCCTCGCGGTGGATCATCGCCACGAGGTCGGCGTCCTGCTCGAGCGAGCCGGACTCGCGCAGGTCCGAGAGTTTGGGCCTGTTGTCGAGGCGCGTCTTGTCCTCGGAGGCGCGCGAGAGCTGGGACAGCGCGATGACCGGGACGTTGAGCTCGCGGGCGAGCTGCTTGAGGCCGCGGGAGATCTCGGAGACCTCCTGCTGGCGGTTCTCCTGGCGCCCGGCGCCTCCGCGCAGGAGCTGGAGGTAGTCGATGACGACCATCCCGAGCTCCTTCTTCTCCATGCGCAGGCGGCTGAGCAGCTGGCGGGAGATGGCGCGGACGTTGAAGACGGTCATGCCCGGGTTGTCGTTGATGAACAGCGGGGCCTCGGCGAAGGACGCGGCGGCCGTGGTCAGGTCCTGCCAGCGGTCGCGGCGGAAGTAGCCGGTGCGGATGTCCTTGAGGTTGACCTTGGCCTCGGCGGCGATGAAGCGCTGCATGATGGCGTGGCGGTTCATCTCCAGCGAGAAGAACAGCACCGGCAGCTTGGCGCGCAGCACGACGTGGGAGATGATGTTCTGCGCCAGCGCGGTTTTGCCCTGCGAGGGGCGCGCGGCGATGAGGATGAGGTCGGACTTCTGGAAGCCCGTCGTCATCTTGTCGAACGCGGTCAGGCCCGTGGGCACGCCGGTGACGGCCTGCTTGCTGTGCACGGCCTTCTCGATCTGCTCGACGACCTCGTGGACGATGTCCTTGGCCTCGACGACGCCGGTCAGCGTCTGCCGCTCGGAGACCTTGAGCACGGAGGCCTGGGCCTCGTCGAGGAGCTGCTTGGGGTCCTTCTCCTGGGCGTAGCAGGCGGTGACGACGCCGGTCGCCGCCGCGATGAGGTCGCGCAGGATGGCCTTCTCCTTGACCATGCGGCCGTAGTACTCGACGTGGGCGGCGGTGGTGACCTTGTGGACGAGGTCGGCCAGGCCCTGCGCTCCGCCGACCTCCTCGAGCTGGCCGCGCTTGCGCAGCTCCTCGGAGGCGGTGACCAGGTCCACGGCCTGGCCGGCGTTGAAGAGGTCCGCGCAGGCCTTGAAGATGCGGCGATGGGCCGGGGCGTAGAAGTCCGTCTCGTGCAGGGCGTCGAGGGCCTTCTCGGTCGCCTCGCGCTCGATGAGCATCGAGCCGAGGACGGCCATCTCCGCCTCCAGCGCCTGGGGCTGCTGCTTGGGGTCCTGTGCCACGGCGGACCCGGTGCTACTCGCGAGCGCTGACGGTGACCTTGATCTTGGCCGTGACCTCGGGCTGGAGCTTGAGGGCGACCTCATGCTCGCCGACGGTCTTGATGGCCATGTCGAGGTTGACGGAGTTCTTGGGGACTTCGTAGCCGGCGGCCTTCAGGCTCTTGAGCACGTCGGTCTTGCCGACCGAGCCGAACAGCTTGCCCTGCTCGGAGGCGGGCATCGCGAAGGTCAGGTTGACGCCCGCCAGCTTCTCGGCGAGCTCCTTGGCGACCTTGACCTCGGCGGCGACGAGGGCGGCGCGCTTCTCCTTGCCCTTCTCCCAGTACTTGATGGCCGCGGGCGTCGCCGGCTCGGCGAGCTTGCGGGGCAGCAGGAAATTGCGGGCGTAGCCGGGCTTGACTTCCTTCACTTCGCCGGGCCGGCCGAGATTGTCCACCGTCGTCTTCAAAATGACCTTCATGATGCTACTCCCTATGGCGCTCTTTGGTTTGACGCATCATGAATCTCTTCATGACACGGATGCTCGGTTAAGCTGTTTTCCCCGCGCTCGTCAGTACGAGACGTAGGGCAGCAGCGCCAGGTTGCGGGCGCGCTTGATGGCGCGGCCGAGCTGGCGCTGATGGCCGGCGCAGTTGCCGGTGATGCGGCTGGACAGGATCTTGCCCGTGTCCGTGGTGAAGGTGCGCAGCACCTGGATCTGCTTGTAGTCGATGTCGCGGACCTTGTCGGCGCAGAAGCGGCAGACCTTGCGGCGCGCGGGATACGGCGCGCGGCGGCGGGCGGCGTCGGGACGGCGCGCGCCGGCGGGGCCGGCGGACGACGGACGGGGAGCGGAAGCGGGAGCGGATTCGGACGGGGCCGCGGCGGGCGCGGCGTTCTCTTCAGCGGCCATTAGAACGAGACCTCCTGGGTATCGGCGCCCGGGGCGGGCGCCTCCGACGACTTTTCCTGCATCTGGACGAGCCGCGCCTCGACTTCCATGCCGGAGCGCTTGTTGCCGTCCTTGTCCTTGTACTCGTAGCTGCGCAGCCGTCCTTCCACGTGCACCGCGCTGCCCTTCTTGAGGCGCTTGCCGCACTGCTCGGCCGCGTCGCGCCAGACGGAGATGTTGACGAAAGTGGCGTCGTCCTTGTATTCGCCGGTCTTCGAGTCCTTCACGCGGCGGTTGACGGCGAGGGCGAACCGGCAGTTCGCGACGCCGCTCGAGGTGTATTTGAGCTCCGGGTCGCGCGTGAGCCGTCCCGTCAAAAGAACGGTGTTCTGCTCCGGCAGGCGGGACTCGGGCATCGGGAGAGGCGGCTTAGGCTTGGACGGCGGCAGGAGCGGCCGGCTTCGCCTTCTTGGGCTTCTTCTCGCGCATCTTGCGGTCGCGGACGAGGACGGTCATGTCGCGCAGGACCGTGTCGGAAACGCTGAAATTGTGGGCCAACTTCTTGAGGAGCGCGGGCTGCGCCTTGTACTTGAAGTACGCGTACACGCCCTCGCGCGCCTTGCCGATGAAATGAGTGAGCTTGCGGCGGCCCCACACCTCGGAGGTGACGATCTCCCCGCCTTCGGCGGAGATGGTCTGCTTCGTCTTCTCGACGAACTCGGCGACCTCGGGGTCGGACAGCACCGGCTTCAAGATGAGGACCGTCTCGTAAATCTGCATGATGTGACACACTATACCAAAAGGCCTCGACGATGACAAGCGATTTTTACGCGTCGGCCTTGACGCTCGCCGGCCCCCGGGCTAAGCTTCCTATGATAAGCAAGGCCGCCGGACACCGAAGATGACGCCCTCGCCCCCCCTCCTGCTGGCCGCCCTCCTCGCCGCCCCCGTCTGGGCCGGGGCGGCCGACTCCCTGTCCTTCCGCTCCTGGCGGGCCCGCGCCGAGCGCCAGGAGCGCGAGAAGGACCTCGAGGCGGCCGCGTCGTCGTGGTCCAACGCCCTGTCATCCTGGCGCGAGTCGGACGGCAAGCCGGCCCGGGCCAAGGCGTACTGCTCGCGCGCGGCGCTGCGCGAGCGCGCCGGCCAGGACGCCGGCGCGTTGTCCGACTGGTCCGAGTGCCTCGCGCTCGACAAGAAGAACGCGAAGGCCTTCCATCGCCGCGGCGTCCTCCTGCTCAAGGACGGCAAACGCGTGGAGGCCATGGGCGACTTCTACAAGGCCATCGCGCTCGACATCCGTTTCGCGGCGGCCTACCATGACCGCGCCCGGGCCTACGAGGAGTCCGGGGAAGAGTTGTTCGCCAAGGAGGACTACAAACGCGCCTGCGACCTGGGCGTCAAGGACGCCTGCCCCAAGGCCCGGTCGCTGAAGGCCGGGCGGACCCCGCCGAAACCCGCGGCTCCCGAGCAGGCCCTGGAGCCCGTGCCGCCGGCCGCCTCCGACGCCTTCCCCCCCGAGGCGCCGCCGGCCGGCTCGACGCGCGGGCTCAAGCCCGGGCGCAAGGCGCCGCTGCCCTACGCGCCCCGCTTCGCCGACTGCCGCGCCGCGCTGGAGCGCTGCATCGAGGAGGGCGGCGCCTACGGCGCCTGCGTGGCCTTGCGGCCTCGCTGCGACGAGAAGGCCGTGAAAGGCTGCTGCCCCGCGCCCTGCCTGAAGGCCTTCGCCAAGACCGCGGCCCAGAGCAGCGAGGCCGGCGCCTACCGCCGGCATTTCTCCGCCGACGCGGCCTGCGCCGCGCCGCCGCCCTCCGACGACGACGAGTAGCCGCGTCCGCCCGCGGCGCACTCCTTGACAGAAGATGATAGAGGACATACACTCTAAATGAAGGGCGGCGCAGAACGCTAAAAATCAACACTCAACACCACTCGATTCCATGAAAAAGAAGCGCAAGACGGCCCGCCGCCCTTTCACGGGCCAGGTCCCCGACGTGATGGACATCAAGACCCTCGCCCACTACCTCGGCATGGGCCGCTCCAAGATCTACGGCCTCATCCGCACCAAGAAGATCCCCGCCTCCCGCATCGGCCGCCAGTACCGCTTCTCCAAGCCCCTCGTCGACGCCTGGCTCAAGGAACGCCTGATCATCCCTCAGGAGAGCCAGATCGCCCTCTTCGACAAAGCCCCCAAGTAACAAAAGGGACTGTCCCTCCTGTTAATTAACAGAAGGGACAGTCCCTTTTGTTAATTAACGGGAGGGACGGGTCGGTCGGTGATTTTCTCGACGGGGCTCCGACGGAAAAAGCTTGCTTCTCCGACGGAGAGTGTGCTAGATTCCTTGCGCTGCAAATAAAAAGGGATTAGAGGCACCGTCCCGACGACTACGGAGGACTGACTACCATGGCTGAGAAGGTTCTGAAGGTCGGCGTTGAGCGCGTGCAGGGCTTCCTTTACTTCATCGACAAGCAGGGCGACGTGTCCCGCGCCAAGATGGCCCGCGGCGGCAAGAAGGGCGGCAAGCCGGAGAAGGTCGCCAAGGCCGGCGTCAAGAAGGCCAAGGGCTTCCTGTACTTCCTCGACAAGAAGGGCGACATCTCCCGCGCGAAGATGGTCAACGCCTAAGCCCGACAGGGTTTAAGCCTAGCCGAGAAAGAGCCCCGGCGCGAAAGCGCCGGGGCTTTATTTTTCGGCCTTGAGCTGGGCCTTCAGCTGCTTGGCGGCCAGCGTGTAGCCGCCGTTGCCGCCGTCGATGAAGTGGACGTGCCCGCCGTCCTTGACGTCGTAGACGAAGCAGGTCATCAGCGCCTCGTCCGATTCGTGCAGGCCGTAGACGACCTCCCCGGCGGCGTGAAGTCCCGCCAGGAAATCGCGGATGTCCGCCGCCTGCCGCGCCGAGCAGTCGACGACCATGCGCAGCGTGTCGTCGAACTTCCTGAAGTCGGAGTGGGCGGCCATCGACTCGGCGTAGGCCTCGGCGTCGAAGACGAGCGCGGGGACCTTCCACCCGAAGACGAGGCCGGCGACGACGATCTCGAGCGCGCGCGCCGCGAAAGCCGGGGTGAACGCGCTCGCGTGCAGCCGCCGCTCGGCGGCGAGGTTGTCCCAGACCGACCGGTAGGTCATCGTCGCGGGATGGACCGGGTTCGCGCTGCGCAGGTCGCCGCCGAAGACGGCGTCCAGACGGTCGAGCACCTTGTCGAAGACGGGTTTGGCGGGCCTGCCGGGGCGCGCGCCGACGAGGATGGAGACGATGACGCCGCGGCGCGAGCGGATCGGCTTCCAGCGGCAGGACAGGCCGGAGAGGTCGCAGTGATGCGCGTCGCGCTCCGGCACGGCGTAGCGGGCGGGGTCCCGTTTGACCAGCTCGTCGGCCTTGGACAACCCGCCGCCGCGGAAGGACGCGATGACCTTCCCCGCGAACAGCTCGTATTTCCCGATCTCGACCGCGGCGCCCTGGGCGTACAGCTCGTCGGCGCCCACGACGCCCAGTCGCAGGGACATGCCGTGCCGCTCCCGCGCCAACGCGCGGACCCCGTCGAGCGCCCGCAGCACCGGCTCGAGGGCGCCGGGCGGCACGACGAGCGTCGCGCCGTCCCCCCCGAAGACGAACGGGAAGTCGCGGCGCCCCATCGCGTTCTGCGCGGCGGCGATGGTCGCGGCCCCGACCGTGTTGACGTCCTTGTAGCGCCCCGCCTCGACGAAGCGAGTGGAGCCCTCGACGTCCGCCACGACGACCTTCCACGCTTTCGGCAGCGGGCGGAAGGCGCGGTCGTCCGTCACGGCGCGGAAGTCGGCGAAGAGCGGCAGGTCATCGTAGAATCGGTCGTCGTCCATGGGGGCGCGTAGTATAGCCGATAAATTTTGGCATGATACCCCGCGTGAAGCCTCCCATCCTCGTCGCCGGCCCCGGCGCCGTCGGACTCGCCCTCGCCGCGCGCTGGCGCCTCGCCGGCGAGCCCGTGGCGGTGCTCGGGCGCACGGCGGCGTCCGAGAGACGGTTGGCCCGCGGCCTGCGTTTCGAGGCCGCGGACGGCACCGCGACCCGCGCGGGCGGCCTGCTGCCGGCCCGCTCGCTCAAAGGCCCCGCCCGCGCCGTGTTCCTGTGCGTGAAGGCCGGCGACGTGCTCAAGGCCGCCCGGGCGGCGAAGAAGTGGGTCGGGCCGGACACCCCGGTCGTGGCGCTGCAGAACGGGGTCGGCCAGGAAGCCGGCGTGCGGCGCATCTTCGGCCCGGCGCGCACCGTGCGCGGCACCTGCTACTTCGCGGCCGACCGCCTCGCGCCGGCCGCGGTGCGGCTCAACGGCGGCTCGGTCGTCAGTCTCGCGCGCCACGAGGGCAACGGCGACGCGCTCGCCGCGGCTAAAGTCCTGCTCGACCTCGGCGGCTGGGAGGTCCACCTCAAGGACGACGAGGACCGGATGCTCTGGACCAAACTCGTCTTCAACGCCGCGACCAACCTGCTCGGCGCCGCCTGCGCGGCCGACAACGGGCGCCTGGCCGAGGACCCCGCCCTGCGCGAGGTGATGCTCGCCGCGCTCGCCGAGGCCGAGGCCGCGGGCAAGGCCGACGGCCGCTCCTTCGACCACGCGCGCATGGACGAGCTGCTGCTGCGCTCCTGCAAGGCCGCCGCGCGCCAGCGCAACTCCATGCTGCAGGACCTGGCCGCCGGCCGGCGCACCGAACGCGCCGCCATCGCGGGCCCCGTGCTCGCCGCGGCGCGCCGCCGCGGCGTGCCCGCGCCCGTGCTCAGCGGCCTCGACGCGGTCGTGGCGCGCCTGGAAAGGAGCCTGGCCGCGTGAGCGCCAAGACCCTCGACGGCCGCGCCCTGGCCGCGCGCGTGCTCGCCCAGGCCCGCCGCGACGCCGCGGCCGCGCGCCTCCGCCTGGGCCGCAGGCCGCGGCTGGCCGTGGTCGCGGCCGCGGGCGCCGACGCGGAGAGCTACCTCAAGGCCAAGCGTCGCGCGTGCGAGGCCGCCGGCGTCGAGCTGGTGGTGCACCGCCTCTCCCCGGGCCCGCGTCACAAGACCCTCGGCCTGCTCGCCGAGCTGGCCGGCGACGCCTCGGTCGACGCGGTGCTCGTCGAGACCCCGCTGCCGCGCGGCCTCTCCCCGGCCGACGTCGCCGCCGTCCTGCCCGAGGCCAAGGACGCCGAAGGCGTCACGCCCGGCCGCTACGGCCGTCTGTTCCTGACGAAGACCTGGAAGGAGGCCGAAAGCCTCGTCGCGCCCTGCACGGCCTCCGCGCTCGCGCGCCTGGCCGCCGCCTCCGGCGTCCCGCTCGCCGGGAAACGCGCCGTGGTCGTGGGCCGCTCCGCCACGGTCGGGCGCCCGGCCGCGCACCTGCTCTCCACGCTCGACATGACCGTGACGCTCGCCCATTCGCGCACCCGCGGCCTGGCCGCCTTGTGCCGCGAGGCCGACCTGCTCGTGGCCGCCGCCGGCGTGCCAGGCCTGATAAAGCCGTCCTGGGTCAAACGCGGCGCGGTCCTGCTCGACGCCGGCATCCACCTCGTGCGCGGCCGCCTCGTCGGGGACGCCGCGCCCGGCTGCGCCGCCCGCGCGCGGCGCGCGACCCCGGTCCCCGGCGGCGTGGGACCCGTCACGACGGCCGTCCTCGTCCTGCAGGCCGCGCGTCTGGCTTCGTCGCGCTGAGTCAGCCGCGGCCGCGGTACAGCAGCCACAACAAGCCGACGATGAGCAGTCCGATGATCTCGGCGGAAGGCTCGAGGAACCAACGCCTTTCCCTGGGCTTGAGCACTTGTCCCATGACCCCCAGCGTGGCGGCCAGGATGACGGCGAAGGCCGTCAGCGCGTGGGCGGGCCCCACGGCGGCGAAGAACGGGCCCGGCATGGCCAGGTCGAGGGGCAGGAACAGGAGCATGTTGAACGCGTTGCTGCCGAAGATGTTGCCCATCGCCAGGTCAGGGGAGCCGAGCCGGAACGCCGCGATGGTGGACACCAACTCAGGCAGCGATGTCGCCACCGCGAGCAGCGTCGTGCCCACGAAGGTCCGCCCCAACCCGCTGAGCTGCGCCACGCGGTCGGCGGCATGCGCCAGCCGGGGCGCCGTCAGGAAGACGACGAGCGCCGCCGCGGCGTAGCCCAGGACGGGACGGGCGATCTCGCGCAGCAGGTCGCGGTCCGGGCGCTCGAGGCGCCGGGCGGCCTCGCCCAGGCCCTGGTCGAGCCAGGTCACGCGCAGCCCGATGAGATAAAGCGGCAGGAGGACCCAGGAGAACAGCCCCGCGCCCAACGCCTCGGGGCCGCCTCCGCCGGCCGCGGCCAGTCCGACCCAGGCGGTCATGAACACGGCCAACAGCGCCGAGAGCGCGTGATGACGAGAGTCGGAGCCGAAGGCGCGGCGCGTGCTGAAGCCGGCCGAGTCGAAACCCGCGAGGATGAGCAGGTTCATGAGGCTGCTGCCCAACAGGTCGCCGGCCGCCAGGTCGGGGCTTCCCATCCGCACGGCGCTGAGGTCCACGCTGAGCTCCGGCAGGGAGGTCGCGCCGGCCAGGAAGACGCCTCCGACGAAGACGCGCCCGAGTCCCGTCGCCTCGGCGATGCGGTCGGCGCACCGAGTCAGGACCGTCCCCGCGACGAGGATGATCAGGCCGCAGAACACGATCTCCGCGAGAGCGCCGGTCATGCCGCCATGATAGCGCTTTGCGCGGCGTCCACGCGAAAATGGTAGGATGTCGTCGACGGCAGAACCCTCCGGAGGCACCCCCACCATGGCGAACCTGAACAAAGTCACCCTCATCGGCCGCCTCACCCGCGACCCCGAGTTCAAGTCCTTCAGCAACGGCGGCAAGGTCGCCCAGATCGGTTTCGCGGTGAACAACCGCAAGAAGAACGCCCAGTCCGGCCAGTGGGAGGACGTGCCCGTGTGGCTCGACCTCAAGGCCTTCAACCGCGAGCCCGGCCGCAAGCTCGCCGACCTCTTCGAGTCCGTCAAGAAGGGCCAGCAGGTCTTCATCGAGGGCCACCTCGTCCTCGAGGAGTGGACCGGCAAGGACGACGGCGCCAAGAAGAGCAAGCTCGTCATCTACGTCGACGACATGCAGTACCTCGAGAAGCGCGAGGGCGGCGCGGCCCCGGCCGGCGCGGCGCGCGGCAAGGCGTCCTCCGACGAGACCATCGAGGACGTCCCCTTCTAGCTAGACGCCGTTCTTGGCTCGCAGGTAGGCGACGGCGCGCGCGTACGCGCCCCACTCCCGCTCCACGGCCTGGGCGTCCTTGGCCGCCGGCGCTCCGGCCGGACGCGTGAGGATCATCGTGTCGTAGGCGAAGCGCCCGAGAGCGCCCGCGCCCCCCGCGAAGCCGAAGTCGAAAGACCAGCCCTCGGCGAGCAGGCGCCGCACGAGAGGCCCGTGGCGGTCCACGATGGCCATGTGCTGGTAGGGATGGCCGGCGTCGGCCTGGATGACGAGTTGCCCGCCCGGCGCGATCCAATCCGCCATGGTCTCGAGCTTGGCGGCGAACTCCGGGACGTAGCCCGCCGCGTTCTTCGTGCGCAGGACGGCCAGGGGCTTCTCGGGCCGCTGGAGCGCGAGGATGTCCTGGCGGACGGCGCGCGCGCGCGGCTTGCCGGCCAGCCGCGCCGACGCGTCGATGTAGCCGGTCACGAACGGCGAGGCGTCGAACAGACGGTAATCGGTCCCCGGAGCCACCTCGGGGCGGCGCGCGTAACGGCCGGCGTTGATGCCCGCCGCCATGTCCCAGTATTCGCCTTGCGGCAGCGGGCTCGGCGGCAGGTGCGCGCCCTCGTCGGCCAGGCCGATGAAGCGGCCCGTGCGCGACTCCTCCTTGTGCTCGTTCACGGCCAACCACCGGCCCAGCATCTCGCTGAACTGCCGGGCCTCGGGGGTGTCCGTCTCGTGGGTCTGCGCCATCTCCATGATGAAAGCCGCGCGCGCGGCGCTGCGGGAGCGCCCCATCAGCGACTCCATCATGACCTGCTGGACCAGTCGCTCGCCGACGAAGGTGTACTCCACCATGGCCTCCGCGGCGAAGGCCGCGAAGCCCGGGTCCCGCAGGATGGGGCCCAGCCCGGTGCGGGGGTTGGCCTTCAGGTAGGCCTTGGCGAGCTCACTCGCCGACGGAGCGCTGACGCGGGGCGCGCCGAAGCGCAGGCCGAAAAGAGAGGGTCCCTCCGCCGGCGCCCGGCGCAGGCCGTCGAAGGCCGCGATGCCGGAAAGACGCGCCCCGGCGGCGTCGCCCGCCCGCAGGGACCGCTGGGCCTCGGCGGCCGCGTCGGCGACGCCTTCGACCGCCGCGAGAGGCGGCGCGTCGGCGGGGGTCGGCGCGTCGGCGGGGGTCGGCGCGTCGGACCTGGGCGCGTCGGCGGGCGCGGCGACTTCGGAGAAAG
>JANRKA010000037.1:0-4237 GCA_033875325.1 Elusimicrobiota bacterium
CTCGCCGGCGCGCCGGCCGCGCCCGGCGACGCGCCGCGCCTCGACGCGCCGACGCCGCCGGCCGGCAAAGCGCCGCGCAAGGGCGTCGCCGACCGCGTCAAGGTCTTCAAGGACCCGGAGCGCAACCGCGCTTTCTGGCGCTACTTCATGGGCGAGCAGGTCTACATGCTGGGCATCCAGATGTACGTGGTGGCCCTGCCCTATCTGATGTCGGCCTTCACCCGCAACACGGTGCGCGAGAGCGGCCGGCCGGCGCTCTCGCCCGACGAGCTCAACGCGCTCATCCGCGAGAACCGCTCGAACTCGCGCCTCGCGCACTGGTTCTCCCAGGCGTTCAGCTACATCGCCACGCCGCTGTTCACCAAGGGCGGCACGGCCGCGCCGGGCCCGTGGCTCGTGCGCAGCTCCTACATCCGCGCCGCCGTCATCTTCGGCATCCCCACCTTGTTCTTCTCGACGGGCCTGCTCGGCGCGGGGCCGTCCTTGGCCGTCCTGCTCGGCCTCATCGGCGTGCAGTCCTTCTTCCAGGGCCTGCACGCGACCGCCTCGGCCGGCTCGGCGGCGCGCATCATCGGCGACAAGTCGGTCACCACCGAGGAGCGCGTGCGGGCCAACTCCATCCGCTCCTTCGCCTCGGCCGTGGTCGCCATCTTCGCGCCCGCCATCGCCGGCAAGATCGCGAGCATGCCCGACTGGTTCGGCAAGTCCGGCACCGGCTCGGCCGTCATCTACGGCGTCTACGCGTTGATGACCGGCCTTTCCGGCCTCATCTTCGCGGGCATCAAGCTCATCGCCCAGGAGAAGAACGAGGCCGCGGCCGCCGGGACCCCCGAGGCCGGCCCCAAGGGCGTCGGCGGCGCGCTCAAGAGCGTGTGGACCTCGATGAAGGAGGGCCTGCGCATCGTCTGGGGCAACCGTTTCCTGCGCACCTTGCTGGGCATGAACCTCGTCGCCTCGTTGTTCACCGACCCGCTCACCTTCAACGTCCTGCCCGAATACGTCGAGACCGTGCTCAAGGGCTCCGGCGGGGCGCTCGACGGACTGCTGGGCGTGCCGGTGCTGGGGTGGTTCCTCGACGGCCTGGTGAGCACGCCGATGGGCTTCTTCGGCCTGCTCGTGGCCTTCTCGAGCCTGGGCTCGGCGTTGGTCTCGGTGTTCATCAACCCGCTGCGCCGCTTCTTCACGAGCATCGGCTTCAAGACCGAGGAGCAGCTCACCATCCCGTTCTACGCCATCGCCTTCCTCGAGGTCGTCGCCTTCTGGGCGATGATCTATTACCCCTCCTTCTGGCTCGTGCTCTCGCTCTACGGCCTGCAGACCTTGGCCTCCGGCTTCGCCGGCCTCATCGTCACCGGCCTCTACCAGAAGAAGCTGGGCGAGCAGGGCACCAAGCAGATGACCCAGGTGCTCGCGGCCTCCTCGTTCGTGAGCATCGTGGCCGCCATCGCCTCGACCTTCCTGTACGGCTACATCCTCAACGACATCCCGGTGGCCACCAGCCTGCTCATCGCCGCCGTGGCGACCACCGTCCTCGGCTTGCTGCGCCTGGCGGCCCCGTGGCTGCTGTTCACCAAGGCCGAGCGCAAGGGCGGCGCCCCCGTCGAGAAACACGTGCTCCCGCCCGACCACCGCGACGGCCATGAGCATCTGCCGGGCTCCAACGGGCCGCCTCGGTCAATAACGGCTAACGGCAAGGAATCTAATAAGCGATTCCTTCATGGCTGCGGGTGGCGCCCCGTCATATGTGACCTTTCAGGCGCCGCGATTTCCCCAGGTCGTGATAGCTGGGCGGTAGGTGCCTGCGGCGCCTGAAAGGTCACATATGACGGGGCGACAGGACCCGCACCTTATAAGGGTTCCGCCCGGCTTGACTCGCGGTTGGACAGCATGGTATAATTACACGAAGTCGCTCGTGCCGATTCGCGAACAGTGGCCTGCCGTTTCGGGCCACTTTTTTATTGAGAAAATCATGGATGCCAAAGAGCTGGAAGCGCTGTTGACCCCCCTCGTCGAGCAGGACGGCGGGGAGGTCGTGGACATGCAGTGGCGCCGCGAGGGCCACCGCTGGATGCTGCGGCTGTTCCTGGACAAGCCCAAGGGCCTGACGCTCGACGACTGCGAGTACTTCTCCAACCGCGTCGGCGCGTTCCTCGACGAGAAGGACTGCATCACGGAGTCCTACGTCCTCGAGGTGTCGTCCCCCGGCCTGGACCGGGTCGTCAAGAAGGACAAGGATTTCGCGCGCTTCGCCGGCAAGCCGGTGAAGGTCAAGCTCAAGCTCCCGGACAACGGCCAGCGCCGCTTCGCCGGGGTGCTCAAGGGGCTGCAGGACGGCAAGGTCGCGGTGCAGGTCGGCGACCAGCTGAAGGCGTGGCCGCGGGAAGGCGTCGAGGAAGTGCGTCTCGACGACTCCGCGTCGGCGGAGCTTTAAGGTCTCACGGGGGACGACATGGCCAAATCCGAGTTGATGGGCGCTTTGGAGCAGATCGCGCGGGAGAAGAACATCCCGGTCGAGGAGATCCTCACGATGATCGAAGGGGCGGTCGTCTCGTCCCTGCGCAAACACGTGGGCAAGAACGCGGTCATCGTCGCCAAGATCGACCGCGAGACCGCCGCGTTCACCGCCTCGGTGGTCAAGAAGGTCGTCGAGACCGTGACCGACCCCGAGCTCGAGATGACGCTCGCCGAGGCCCAGAAGATCAAGAAGAGCGTCGCCGTCGGCGACGAGGTCTCCTACCCGGCGCCCGCGGCCGACTTCGCCCGCATCGCCGCCCAGACCGCCAAGCAGGTGCTCACCCAGCGCGTGCGCGAGGTCGAGCGCGACAAGCTCTACGACGAGTTCAAGCCCAAGGAGGGCGAGATCGTCAACGGCTCCGTGCACCGCTTCATGGAGCGCAACATCGTCGTGGACCTCGGCAAGACCGAGGCCCTTCTCCCCCTGCGCGAGCAGATCCGCCGGGAGCGCTACAACATCGGCGGCAACGTGCGCGCCGTCATCCTGCGCGTGGACAAGGCGCAGCGCGGCCCCGCCGTGCTGCTCTCGCGCGCCTCGGACAGCTTCCTGCAGCGCCTCATGGAGATGGAGGTCCCGGAGATCGCGGACAAGACCATCGAAGTCGTGCGCATCGTGCGCGACCCGGGCTTCCGCGCCAAGGTCGTCGTGCGCTCCAACGACCCGAAGGTGGACGCCATCGGCGCCTGCGTCGGCCTGCGCGGCTCGCGCATCCGCTCCATCATGAACGAGGTGGCCGGCGAGCGCATCGACCTCATCCCCTACGCCGACGGCGTCGAGGAAGCCTTGGCCAACGCGCTCGCGCCGGCCAAGGTCGCCAACGTCCGCATCGTGGACGCCGAGAACCGCGTCGCCGAGATCCAGGTCAACGAGGAGCAGCTCGCGCTGGCCATCGGCAAGGACGGGCAGAACGTGCGCCTGGCCCAGAAGCTCACCGGCTGGACCCTCGAGGTCAAGTCCGAAGGGCAGATGCGCGCGGAGTACAAGGCGTACGAGGACGCGGCGGCCAAGCAGCTCGCGGGCCTGGAGGGCGTCGGCCCCAAGACCATCGAGACCTTGGTGGCCGGCGGCATCACCGACATCGCCCGCCTGGCCGGCGCCACCGTCGAGGAGCTGACCGCGCTGGAGGGCATCGGC
Organism: Elusimicrobiota bacterium; assembly: GCA_033875325.1. Lineage (GTDB taxonomy): Bacteria > Elusimicrobiota > Elusimicrobia > UBA1565 > UBA9628 > GWA2-66-18. The sequence goes on from JANRKA010000037.1 coordinate 3,650, forward strand.
GCCAAGTCCGCGGCCAAGATCATCGCGGCGGCCAAAGCCGCCCAGGAGAAAGCCGGGGCTTAAATGCTATAATCGTCGTTGCTAATGGAAAAGAAGACCACGACGAAGAAGCCCGCGGCGGCCAAGAAGCCGGCCGCCAAGAAGACCGACGCGAAGGCGAAAACCTCCAAGAAAGACGCCAAAAAGCCCGACGTCGAGGGCGTGGCGCGCGCGACCGCCGAGGTCCGCACCAAGCAGGAGGAGAACTCCATCGCGCCGGAGAGCGCGCGCCTGGTCTCGGCCTTCGACCTCTTCAAGAAGCGAAAGGTCTCTTCCGTCGGCCCGACCGTGACCCGCCTGGCCGCCGGCGCCGCGTTGCCCAAACCGCCGGCGCCCAAGCTGCCCGAGCCGCCGCCCGCGCCCGTCGCGCCTCCCGCGCCCGTCGCCCCCCCCGCTCCCGTCGCCGCCAAGCCGGCCGTCCCCGCCCCGCCCAAGCCTCCCGTCCCGGGCATGCCCGGCGCGGCGCCTGCCGCGGCCAAACCCGCGGTCCCGGGCGCGCCCGTGCCGCCCAAGCCCGCGGCGCCCGGAGCCGTGCCGCCGCGCCCCGCC
>JANRKA010000038.1:0-23050 GCA_033875325.1 Elusimicrobiota bacterium
CCGGGCGGGCGGCGGCCCACGCGCCGGCGGCCGCCCGCAGCAGCGCGGTCATGCGGGAGGTGCGCGGCTCGGCCACCGCGGCGACGAGCGCGGCGGCGGCGACCGCGGGCCGGCGGCCGCGCGGCGCGCGGGCGTGGTCCACGCAGGCCAGGGCGAGCAGCACGGCCCACTGCGTCTGCAGCATCTCGCCGTAGCCCGAGAGCACGGCGTAGCCCCGGTAGGAGGAGTACGCGAACGCGATGGAGCCCAGCTGGCAGCCGGCGCGTGACTCGCTGAAGCGGCGCAGCAGGGCGTAGGCGGCGACGCCGGTGGCCGCGAAGGAGAACGCGGCGAGGGCGTTGAAGGACCCCACGACGCCGAACACCGCGCGCAGCGGCGCCGCCGACAGCCACAGCGGCAGGTTCGCGTCAACGGTGAGACGCGAGCCCGCGGGGTGATACAGGGCCGTGGTCACGAACGGGTCGAGCCCGCGCAGCAGCGCCTCGGGGCCCCACCACAGCACCCAGAGGTTGGTGCCCAGGTCGTAGACGGTCCGAGCGTACAACGCGGTCTCGAAGCGGCTCCACACGGGCGCGAAGGACAGCGCGGCGAGCGCGGCGTGCAGCGCCGCGACCCGGCCGAGCTCGCGCCGTTCCGTCACGGAGCCAGCCTCCACACGCGGTAGACGGGGCGACCGGCGCGGTCCGCGGCCTCGTAGGAGGCGACGAGGCGGCGCCCCGACTCGGCGGCGGACCGGCGCAGGCGGTCCAGGTAGGCCCGCGCCGCGTCGCCTTCCGGCGCGGCGGTGATGAAGCGCGCGCCCGGCGCTTGCGCCCTCTCTTCCAGCGCGGCGTAGCCCCGCTCCGGCACGCTGCGGCGGGCGACGCCGATGGCGACCGGTTTGACGCGGCCCTCGGTGAGGACGAAGACGGTCTGGGCGACCCCCCACGCCAGCGCGACCGGCTCGACGGCGGCCTCGCGGTCGAGTTCGGCGGCGAGGCGGTACGACGCGTCGGACCACGCGCCGAGCCCGCCCGTCTCGCCCAGTCGCGCGAAGTAGGCGGCGTCCGTGCGCGCGGCGGAGGCCAGGAGCAGGGCGAGCGCGGCGCCGGCCGCGAGCCGGCCTCGTCCGGGCGCCGCGCGCTCCACGGTCTCGGCGAGCCAGGCGGCCGCGGCGGCGAGCAGGACGGCCACGCACGGCCAGAGCACCAACAGGTGCTGGGGGTCGAGGCTCATCGGCGTGAACGCCGTCATCAGCAGTTGGAGCGACGCGGCGAGCAGGGCGAAGACGACGAGCGGACGCCCCGCGAAGTCGCGCCGGCAGCGCCACGCCAGCGCGGCGAAGGAGGCGAGGAAGAGGAGCGGGAGCGCGAGGTGGAGCGGCGGGGGGTCGGCGGCCGGCGCGGCGGCGCCGGTCATCAGCCGCGCGAGCTGAGCGAGGCGCGCGCCGAGGTTGGCGGCCGGCGAGAGATTGTCCACGCCGGCCGCCGTCGGCGCCGTCAACGCCGCGGCCAGCGCGCGCGGCACCTCGGCGCCGCGCAGCGCGTTGAAAGCCAGGAAGTTCGCCGCTCCGAGCGCGGCCGCGGCGGCGGCGGCCAGCAGCAGCCGGCGCGACGGGCGGCGCCCCGGGCCGGCGGCGGCCAGGAACGCGAGCGGGTAGGCCAACGCGGGCGCGAGGGCCTTGGTCGAGACGTTGAGCGAGGCGCCGAGGAGGAACGCGGCGAAGCACAAGGACGCGGGTCCTCCCTCCCCGCGCCGCCAGCGCCACGCCAGGGCCGCCGCGGCGACCGTGGGCGCGACCAGGAACAGCTCGGCGGCGAAGAAGCCGACGCGGGCGTGCAGGAGGTAGGCGGGGTCGAGGGCGAGGAACAGGGCCGCGACGACGGCGCCGCCGGCCCCGAGGAAGGGCAGCGCGAGGGCGTACACCGCGGCGATGCCCGCCGCCGCGACGAGCAGCGCCGCCAGGCGCAGCGACTCCACGCCGACGCCGCCGAGCCGGAAGGCGACGGCCGCGAGGTACGGGTTGAAGGCCGAGAAGTCGTAGGGGTGCGGGGTGCGCAGCGGCCAGGTCCGCCCCGCGAACGAGAGAGACCAGTCGTTGTCCGAAGGCGGCAGGCCGCGAGCGACCTCGAGCCCATAAACGGCGTCGGACGCCTCATCCGGCCACAGGCCGGGCAGGTCGAGACGGCGCGTGCCGACGAGCAGGAACAACGCGAGGACAGGCAGCAGGGGCAGCCAGGGGCGGCTCATGGCCGGGCGGCGGACCGCACGCAGGAGGCGACGTAGGCGACGCGCTCCGCGCTGAGGCCGGAGGACGACGGCAGGTAGAGGCCGTTGTGCCCGAGAGCCTCGGAGACGCGCCGGCGCTGGCCGCGGAAGAGGCGCGCGTAGGCGGGCTGCAGGTTGAGCGGGGTGAAGAAGGAGCGCGTCTCGACGCCGCGCGCGGCGAGACGCGCGCGCAGCGCGTCGCGCGTCAGGCCGAAGGCGGGGCCCACGAGCACGCCGAAGACCCAGTCGCTGGAGCGCGTGCCCGGCACGACGGGAGGCAAGGTCAGGCCCGGCACGCCGGCCAGCGCCGCGCGGTAGAGGCGCGCCACGCGCCGGCGCCCCTCGAGCAGCGCGTCGAAGCGCTCGAGCTGGGCGAGACCCACCGCGGCCTGCAGGCTCGTCATGCGGTAGTTGAACCCCACCACGCGGTGCCAGAAGTGGCGGTCGGCGCTGAAGCCGTGGTCGCGCAGGGTGCGGACCCGCGAGGCGAACGCCCGGTCGGAGGTGGCGACCACGCCGCCTTCGCCGGTGGTGACGACCTTGTTCGCGTAGAGGCTGAACGCCGCGGCCTTGCCCCAGGCCCCCGCGGGACGGCCGTCCCACTCCCCGCCGAGGCCCTCGGCGGCGTCCTCCAGCAGGAGCAGGCCGCGCTCTCGCGCCAGCCGGGCGAGCGCGGTCATCGGGGCGGGGACGCCGTAGGTGTGCACCGCGAGCAGGGCCTTGGTGCGGCGGGTGACCCGTCGCCGCGCGTCGTCGGGGTCCACGTTCCAGGTGACCGGGTCCACGTCGGCGAGCACGGGCCGGGCGCCGACGTAGAGCGCGGCGTTGGCCACGGCCGCCATGGTGAAGGCCGGCACGATGATCTCGTCGCCGGGACCCAGGCCGGAGGCGGCCAGGACGAGATGCAGCGCCGCGGTGCCGCTGCTGCACGCCACGGCCTCGGCGACGCCGAGGCGGCGCGCGAAGGCGGACTCGAACTCCCCCACCATCGGGCCGATGGAGGAGATCCAGCCGGAGCGCACGCAGCGCGTGACGTAGCGCAGCTCGTTGCCGCGCAGCACCGGCTCGCAGACCGGGATGGGAAGGCGCAGGCGCCGCGCGGCGCCGCGCGGGCGGCGCAGGCGCGGCTCGGGCGCGGGAGGCGGCGGAGGCCCCCCTCGTCGGTACGACGCGGCGTCGCGGGTCTCGGGCTTCATGCCGGCGCGCAGGCTCCCCCGGCGAAACGGCGCACCTCCAGACGCTGGCCCGCCGCGTCCGGGTGTTTGGCGAGCAGGCGGCGGCGGCGGTCCTCCCAGCGCGGCGTGCCGCGGCGCACGCGGCGCGCGGCGGCCGTGCCGGACCACACGTGGTGGACGTAGGCGCGCTCGGCGAAACCCAGGCGCAGCCCGGCGCGGCGCATGCGCCACTGGAGGTCCCAGTCCTCGAAGCCTCCCGGCGAGAAGCCCTCGTCGAAGGCGCCGACGCGCGCGAGGACGGCGGCCGAGGTGAGGAACCAGAAGCCGGGGACGAACCCGGCCGCGGGATGGAACGGCGCCGCGGGGCGGACGAGCTGGGCGGCGCACGCGAGCCGGTCGAGTCCGGCGGCGTCATCGTACAGGCCGCGCACGGCCCAGGGCTCGCCGCGGGCCACGGAGCCGGGCGGGTTGGAGCACGGCGCGACGCCGCCGACGCCGGGCCGCGCGCGGAACGCCTCGAGCATGCCTTCCAGCCAGCCCGCGGTGACCGCGGCGTCGTTGTTGCCGAAGACGACGAAGCGCCCGCGCGAGACGGCCAGCCCGCGGTTCATCGCGGCCGGATAACCCGCGTTGCGCGCGTCGCGCAGGACGCGGACCGCCTCCGGCCCGCGAGCCCGGCGGGCGAACGCGCGCAGCCAGGCGGCCGTGCCGTCGGTCGAGCCGTTGTCCACGAGCACGAGCTCGTAGGGCGCCGTGGTCCAACGCTCGAGCCGCTCCAGGCAGACGCGCGTGAGCGCCAAGGCGTTCCAACAGGGGATGATGACGCTGGTCAGCGGCATCAGGTCGTCCGCGGTCGGGGCTAGGCGGGCACCAGCAGCGACTCTTTGCGCATCTCGGAGACCAGCTCGTCGACGTCGGCGCGGGCCGCCTCGGGCGCGACGTCGAAGGCCTCCGTCAGGGCCTGGGCGATCTCCGGCGCGGTCTCCCCGTCGCCGAGGCGCTTCCAGACGAGGCTGGCGGTGGCGTTGAGCGAGTAATACACGCTCGTGTTGAGGTCCAGGACGATGGTCTCCTCGTCGACGACGCGCCAGGCCGCGTGCGCGGCGTATTTGTAGCGGGCGGTGTCTTTGTTGGCCATGGGTTCCTCTGCTCAGATGCTACGAAAGGCCTCCCAGGGAGTCAAGCCGCGGCCCACGCGCCGCGCGCCTCGCCGCGCTCGTATTTCTCCAGCATCGCGTCCAGGCGCGCGTCGAAGCGCTCGGGCGCCAGTCCCTCCCAGTACACCTGCACGCCCTGCTCGAGCGCCGTCTTCACCAGGCGCCGGAAGCGGTCGACGCGCACGGGGAAGGTGTTGCGCCCGTCGCGCGTGCGCCAGTAGGTCGCCTGCCGCGTCGGCGTCAGCCCGTAGCGGTCCCAGTCCGCTCCCAGCTCCTCGATGGTGAAGAGGTTCGGGTCGAGGCGGCTGATGTGGCGGCCGTGCGCCGCCATGAAGGCGAGCGAGTCCTGGAAGTCCGACTCGGTCTCGGTCGGGAAGCCGACCAGCCAGCCGGCCGCGGTGCGGATGCCGGCCGCGCGCGCGTCCTCGAGAGCGCGCGCGTTCCAGGCGGCCGTCGTGCCCTTGGCGACGGCCGCGAGGACCTTGTCGGAGCCGGACTCGATGCCGAAGAAGAGCTCTCCGCAACCCGAGCGCGCCAGCTTGTCGCAGCAGGCGCGCGTCATGTCGGGGCGGACGATGGCGTAGCCGTTCCAGTCGATGCGCAGGCCGTCCGCCGTCACGCGGTCGCAGAACGCCTCGAGCCCGCGCAGGTCGCCGTTGACCAGCGAGTCGGCGAAGAGGAAGGTGCGCACGCCCGGGTCGCGGTCGAGCTGGTGGAGCACCTCCGCGTGCACGCGCTCGGGCGACATGCGCCGGAAAGCCCGCACGCGCCACTCGGAGCAGAACACGCACCGTCTCACGCACCCGCGGCAGGTGTGCAGGCTCTTGCCCCGGTAGGCCCCGAGCCGGTGGCCGCCGTAGTCGGCGAAGGGCAGGGCGTCGAGGTCCTCGACGGGCTCCTGCTCGTCCTTCCAGCCGGCCTCGTCGCCGCGCAGGAGCACGCCGCGCCCGCGCCGGGGGCGCCCCTCGCGGGCCACCTCGTCCACGAGCCGCGGGAAGGACGCGTCGGCCTCGCCATAGAGCACGGCGTCCACGCCGTCGAGCCCGGCGTAGTGGCGGCAGCGCTCGAAGGTCAGGCATTCGGAGCCGCCGAAGACGACCGTGACGCCGGGGTCCCGCTCCTTGATCATGCGGGCCAGACGGGCGCTCGCGCCGACGTTCGTGAGGAAGAGCTGGAAGGCGGCCACGCGGTGGCCCTCGGAGACGACGCGGTCGGCGACGGCCGCGAAGTAGTCCTCGTAAGGCTCCGTGGAGTCCTCCATGAGGTCCGCGTGCGGCGACTCCGCGGACGCGGGGACCTTCGCGGCGGCGGGGCCCAGCGCGTCGAGCCGCTTGACGGCCAGGTTGAGGTCGAAGACGGCCGGCTCGTGCCCGCGCCGCCGCAGTTGGGCGCTCAGCGCCGCGAGGGCGTAGGTCGGGAACTGGGCGTCCCACGACGGACAGAGCAGCAGCGCGACCTTCACGGTCCAAGCTTAGGATAAACGCCCCGCGCCGCGCCACGAGCCCGCGCCGCCTCGGCCGTGCTAGAATGGGCCGCGATGGCGCCCCGCCCACCCGTCGTCAGCGTCGTCGTGCCCACCCGCGACCAGCGGCCGCTCCTCGCGGCGGCGCTCGCGAGCGTGCGCGCCCAGACCTTCCGCGACTACGAGGTCCTGCTCGTCGACGACGCCTCCTCGGACGACACCTGGGCCTGGGCGCGGCGACAACGCTGGCCCGCGCTGCGGGCGCGGCGCCTGTCGCGGCGCAAGGGCACGCCGGGCGCGCGCAACGAGGCGCTGGCCCGCGCGCGCGGGCGCTTCGTCGCTTTCCTCGACCACGACGACTTGTGGGCGCCGGACTACCTCGAGGAGATGCTCGGGGCGCTGCGCGACCCGCGCGTGATGATGGCCTGCTCGAACGTGGACCTCGTGGACGGCCGCGGGCGCGTCCTGCTGGCCAAGGCCATCGGCAGCTCGGGCCGCGTCGACCGGGTCCTGCGCGCCGCGACGGGGCTGTCGCACACGCCGTGCATGTCGGCGTGTGTGTTCCGCCGGCGCGTCTTCCGCGAGCTCGGCGGGCTCGACGAGGGCTTCGAGACGCTCGACGACCTGGACCTCTTCCACCGCGTCGGCGCGCGCTGGGGGCCGCGCGCCATCGTCTTCCGCGACCGCGCGCTGGCGTCCTACCGGCTGCACGCGGGCCAGCAGACGGCGGTGTACGGGGACGTGCGCGACCCGGCCAAGGTCATCGCCGCGTTCCTCGCGGCGCCGGCCGCCGACGCGCGCCGCCGCGCGTGCCTGCTGGACGCGGCGTACCTCTTCGTGAAGCACGGACGCCGGCTGCTGCGGGCGTCGCGCGGCTAAGCCGCGCGCATGCGCAGCAGCTGGGCGACCAGGGCCGCGCGGCGGCGGCGCGCCGCCGCGTCCTCGGACGGCGCGGCGGCGGCGAAACGCGCCCGCTCGAGGTAGCGCCGCGCGTGCGCGCGCGCGGCCGAGAAGTCGGCCGGCCCCGCCGGCAGAGCGCGGGCGCGGCGCAGCAGGCCGGCGAGGACCTCGTCGTAGAGCAGGTGCGCGATGAGATGGACCCGCGCGCGGGTCCCGCCGTTGTAGACCTCGTGCGGCAAGGTCGCGTTGAGCGCCCAGACCTCCCCCGCCTTCATGGCCAGGGGGCGGCCGTTGACGAAGAAGCGCACCGAGGGGTTCGTCGTGAGCACGAGGTGCGCGGGCACCAACGCCCGCCCGCGGTAGCGCCGCAGAGGGTCCACGTGGCGCATCACCGCCCCGCCGGGCTCGAGCCGGAAGAGCTGCGCCGCCGTCATGGCGACCGGCAGGGCGTCCAAGGCGGCCTTCAGCCGCGGGCTGCGGCGCAGCGCGGCCGCGTCCGGGAAGGGACCGCGCGTGCCGACGTCGTAGGGACCGTCTCCGGGGGCGCCGCGGCGGCCGCGCAGCGTCAGCGTCCGCCAACGCCCGTCGTGGGCGTAATAAGCGCCGCGCCGGCCCAGGCCCTTGGGGTCCCACAGCGATTCGGGCAGCCGGGCGACCTCGCGGGCCAAAGGCGCGGGGTCGAAGCTCAGGGGCAGGCGGAAGGCCGCGCGCCCGGACAGGAGCTCCTCGAGGCCGGGGACGGCCGCGTCAGCGGCCCGCGGCGGCGACGAGGCGGGAGACATCGGTGACCAGGCGCTCGCGCTCGGCCGCTGAGACGCGGGAGGCGCGCAGGCGCTCGGTGACGCAGCAGGTGCTGCCGACCGCTCCGGAGATGCGCTGCGCGACCGTCTCCAGGTTGCCGTGCCGGGTCATCTTGGGCTTGCTGTACTTCGCCTTGGAGCGCTTGCCGGATTTGGCGGACGACGGCTTCTTCTTGGTCATGGTTTCGCCTCGCTGCGTGACGCCACAGTATAACAAAGGACCCGCGAGATTCAAGACGGGAGAAATGATTTAATGGGGGCATGTCGTCGGTGGTTCTGACGGGCATCGAGCGGTGGGGCTACGAGAGTCTGGCGGGCCCCCTCCTGCGCGATTGGGCGCGCATGGACCGCGCTCTCGACGAGGTCGACATCATCCTGGCCGACCTGCCCTATGCCGAGGACGCGTCGTCCTGCGCGCGGCGCCTGCTCGCGTCGAGCCCCGCGCTCGTGGGGTTCTCCTGCTTCCTCTGGAACGCGCCGAAGGCCCTCGAGGTCGCCCGCGAGCTCAAGCGGCTCTCGCCCGGGGTCAAGGTCGTCCTGGGCGGACCCGAGTTGTCCGCCACCGCGGAGCGCGTGCTCGCGGCGCACCCGGAGGTCGATTTCGCCGCGTACGCCGAGGGCGAGGAGACCTTCCGTCTGCTGCTGCGCAGCGTCGTGCTGGGGGACCGGCCCCCGGCCGAGGTCCCCGGTCTCGTCTACCGGGAGGGCGGCCGCGTGCTCAAGACCGCCGAGGCCCCCCTCATCGACCTCGCGCGGGCGCGGCCGGTCTACGCGGACGGGGGCGTCGTGCCCGCGCGCGACTGCGCCCTGCTGGAGACCTCCCGGGGCTGTCCGTTCCTGTGCTCGTTCTGCGATTGGGGCCCGCGCAAGATGCGCTTCGTCCCGCTGGAGCGCTTGGAGCGCGAGCTCGCGGTCCTCGTCGAGCGCTGCCGCTACGTCTTCCTGTGCGACGCGGACATCCTCATGGACAAGGCGCGCGGGCTGGCCATCCTCGAGACCTTCTCGCGCCTGGCCGAGGGCAAACCCTGCACCCTGCACTTCGAGTCGGACCCGGCCTACCTGTGCCGCGAGGCCGTGGACGTCATCGCGCGGGACCCCTTCAAGTTCCAGATGGGTTTCGGCCTGCAGAGCGTCAACCCGCAGACGCTGCTCAACATCAGCCGCAAGCTCGACCTGCCGAAAGTCGAGGCGAACCTCGCCTACCTGCGCGCCGCGGCGCCTCGGGCGCAGTTCGGTTTGTCCATCATCTACGGCCTGCCGGGAGAGGACCTCGCGGGTTTCCGCCGCACGATGGACTGGACCTTGGGGCGCAGGCCGGGCTGCTTCTGCGCCAACCAGCTGCTCATGATCCCCGGCGCGGACGTGGGGCGCGACGCGGCCCGCTTCGGCCTGCGGGCGCAGGCGGAGCCGCCCTATCAGGTGCTCGAGACGGACGCGATGCCGCGGGCCGACGTGCGCCGCGCGCGCACGCTCGCGTACCACGCGGGCGTGCTGCTGGCCTTCCGTCCCTGCATCGAGCTGCTCGACGCGCGCTTCGACGCGCTGCCGGACGGGACGGGACGCCGCGTGGAGCTGGTGGAGGCGTGGGCGGGGGCCATGCGCGAGCAGGGCATCGACCTCACCTTCGGCGAGCCCGTGTCCGAGACGGACGGGTTCCGGGTCGACGAGCGCGTCATCCAGGCCGCCGAGCGGCTGCGCGAGGACAAGCTGCTCGTCGCCGCGGTCCTGGCGGCGACGCGCCGCTTCGCCGACTCGCTGGACGCCGCGGGGGCTCCCGCATGAGGGTCCCCGGACTGGCCGTCGCCTCGCCCGCGGCCGCGGCGAGGGCGTTCCGGCGCGCGCGCCCGTTCCGCCACGCCGCCATCGACGGCTTCCTGACGCCGGCGCTCGCGCGGGCGCTGCGACGCGACCTCGCGGCCGACACCCGCGAGGCCTTCCTCGAGGGCCGCGACCTCGCGGGCAGCTTCGCCATCTGCCGCCGGCCGGAGGTCATCGGTCCCGGGTTCCGCCGGCTGCAGGCCCTGCTCGACTCGCCCGCGCTGCTGCGCTGGCTGGAGGCCCTCAGCGGCGTCCGCGGCCTGCGCCGCAACGCGGACGAGACCTGCGGCGGCTTGTTCCGCTACGACCACGACGCGGAGATGGACGTCCACCTCGACTCGCACGACGTGGACGCGCACTGCGCCCAGACCGGGCACCCCCGCAAGCTCAACCTGCTGCTCTACCTCAGCCACGGCTGGAAGGCCGAGTGGGGCGGCCTCTTCGAGGCCTACCGCGACCCCTCCCGCCAACCCGAATCCGTCATCGCCCCCCTCTTCAACCGCTGCGTCGTCTTCGACAACCACCATCATTCCTGGCACGGCGTCACGCGCGTGGACCTCCCCGTGGCGGAGCGCGCCCGCGCGCGTTACGCCATGATCGCGAACTACTACTCCGCCGACCCGGCGGGCACGCGACGGGCCCCGCCGCGCCACAACTGGTGGATGCCGCGCCCCCTGCCGGCGCACCTGCGTCCCGGCCGCAAGGTCACCCTGGCCGACGCCCTGGAGTACGCGCGCCTCGACGCGCGCCGCGACCAGCGCCTGCGCGAGCTGCGCGAGCTGGAGCGCTGCTGCCGCGAGCTGCGCGAGCGCCCGGGCCGGGCCGTCGCCGCGCCCGCGCCGCCGCCCGCGCCCGGCCGCTTCGGCGTGCTCGACGCCATCCCTCCTTTCCTGCGCCCGGGACGCGTGCTCAGCCGGGCGGACGCCGCCGCCGCGCGCCGGACCTTCGCCGCGAAGGACCGGGAGCTGCGGCGGCTCTACGCGCGGCAATACGGCTTCATCCGCGCGCTCAAGGCGGCGGCGCCGCACCTGGCGCCGGCGGGCTATTGAAGGAGGCGCGCGACGCGGGCGCCGGCTACCCCGCCGGGCTGCACGCCGAGCTCGTCGCGGAGCGGCTGCTGGCCGGCGGGGTCATCGGTCCGGAGCACGCGGCGGCGTTCCCCGACCCCGCGTTTTTCTGTCGGCTGCCCTGGACGGCCGCCAGCATCCTTCCCGGCGGCGAGCTGGTGCCCTGCTGCTTCGCGCAGCCCGTGCCGGGCTTCGGCGACCTGCGCGAGGCGACGATGGAGCAGGCGTGGAACGCGCCGGCGCTGCGCGCGCTGCGGCTGGACATGCTGCGCGGACGCGAGAATCCGGCCTGCGCCCGCTGCTACCGCCGCGAGCAGGCGGGCCTGCCCAGCCTGCGCACGGTCACGCGCGCCCGCGACCGGGACGGCCGCCTCCCGATGGTCGGCCGGACCGCCCCGGACGGCTCCCTGCCCGACTTCCGGCCGTGGTCCCTCGAGGTCCGCTTCTCCAACGCGTGCAACCTGCGCTGCCGCTACTGCGGGCCGCACTTCAGCAGCGCGTGGCGCGACGACGCCGTGAGCCTGGGACGCGCCGTGCCGGACGCGCGCGTGACGACGCCGACGGGCGCGCGCGGCGGCCTCCTGGCCGAGATCGAGCGCCTGCTCCCGGGCCTGGCGCATCTCGAGTTCCTGGGCGGCGAGCCCCTGCTCATGGACGAGCATCAGGACCTCCTGGACCTGCTCGCCGCCAAGGGCCGCTTCGACCTGAGCCTCGGCTACAGCACGAACCTCACGACGCTCGACCACCGCGGGCGCGACGCGACGAAGGACTGGGCCCGCTTCCGCGCGGTCACCGTGCGCGTCAGCCTGGACGCGGCGGGCGCGCGCGGCGAATACCTGCGCAAGGGCCTGCGTTGGGAGGCCGCGCTGCGCAACCGCGAGCGCATGAAGGAGAACTGCCCGGGCGCGCGCGTCATCCTCGCCGCGACCGTCGGGGCGCTCAACGCGTTGTGCCTGCCCGACCTCCTCTCGGAATGGCTGCGCCGCCCCGCGTCGGCGGGAGACGAGCTCGACGCCGCCGTCCTCGCCGAGCCGGAGCACTACGGCGCGCGCGTGTTGCCCGCGCCGCTCAAGCGCGAGGCGCGCCGCCGCTGCGAGGCGTTCCTGGAGCGCGAGAGGGCCGCGCTGGGAGACCGCGCCGAGACGACGCGCCGCCGCCTGGAGGAGCTGCTCGCCTACATGGACTCGGGCGACGACTCGCGCCTGCTGCCCCGACTGCTCGAGGAGACGAGGCGCCTCGACGCTCTGCGCGGCGAGGACCTGGCGAGCGTCTTCCCGGAGCTGGCGGAGCTGGCGTCATGAACGCGTCGCCCGCCTTCTACGCGGCCGGCGGGCGGGCGTACGCGTTGTGCCGCATGACCACGCGCTCGATGGAGCCGGTCATCGCCGAGGGCGAGCTCGTCCTGGTCGAGAAGCTCGGCGGGCGCCCCCCGGCCCCGGGGGACCTCCTCCTGATGCCGCCGCTGCCGGAGACGGGGCTGTCGTTCGTGCACCGCCTCGTCGCGGCCGTGGAGGACGGCGGGCGCCGCCTGCTCGTGACCAAGGGCGACGGCCGCGCCTACCTCGACCCGCCCGAGCTGTGGGCGCCGGAGCCGGCGGTCCTCGGCCGCGTCGTCATGGTGCGCCGCCGCGGGGTCTGGCTGTCGGTCGAGGGGCTCCCGGCGCGCCTGGCGGCCAGGGCGGCCGCGGCCCTCTTCGCCGCGCTGCATCCGCGCGGCGCCGGCGAGCGCCTGCCGCGTCTCAACGCGGCCGTCGGACGGCTGCTCGCGGCGACGCTCGCCGCGCGCCCGTTCGCCTGGCCGGCGGGGCTGGAGGCGCCGTGAGCCGGGTCCGCCCCGCCGTCAGCGTCCTCATCCCCACCCACGACCGGCTCGAGTACCTGCCGCGCACGCTCGAGAGCGTGTACGCGCAGACCTTCGGCGACTTCGAGGTCGTGGTGTCGGACGACGGCTCGACGGACGGGACCGCGCGCTGGCTGCGCGCGCGACGCTGGCCGCGCCTGCGCGTCGTGCGCTCCGTCTCGCGGCGCGGCCCGGCGGCCGCCCGCAACGCGGCGTTGGCCCGGGCGCGCGGCGAGTTCATCGCCTTCCTCGACTCCGACGACCTGTGGGAGCCCGGTTACCTGGCCGCGCTGTGCGGCCGCCTGCGGCGCTCGCGCGCGCAGGTCGCCTGCTCGGACATGTGCACCATCGATTCGGCCGGGCGCGTCATCCGCCGCGACTTCTACCGCCGCAACCGCAAGGTGCGCGACCCGCGCTTCGAGGCCTTGTCGGGGCTCCCGTTCTGCCCCGGCCTGGCCAGCTGCGTCGTGCGCCGCGCCGCGTTCGACGAGGTGGGCGGCTTCGACGAGGGTTTCCGCAAGATACACGATGACCGCGACCTGCTCTACCGCCTCGCGCGCCGCTACGGCCGCTCCGGCTTCGTCTTCGTGCCGCGCAACCTCGCCCGTCACCGGCGCCACGAGGACCAGATGACCGGCTTCGTCGAGCGCGGCGCGCGCTACCTGCCGGCGAAGGCCGCGCTCGAGCGCTGGAGCGAGCTGCCCGAGCCGGAGCGGGACCTCATCCTCGACGTGGTCTACTTCAGCGCGAAGCAGGACTGCCGGCACTGCGACCGGCAGGCGGGCGGGACGCACGCGCACGCGCCGACGCCGGCCGGTAGAAGTCGTATTCCGGCTCGGGCGCCTTGAGCGTCACGCCCAGGCGCGTCGGGAACTCCTGCACGCGCAGGGAGAGGCGGTCGATGAGGCGGTTCATGCGCTCCATGCGCTCCTGGCGCACCTCGTAGGTGTTGGCGCCGTCGGCCGTCTCCCAACGCAGCCGGTCCTCCAGCGGGAGCTTGAGCCCGTAGAGCTCCGGGTGCGCGTCGAGGTGGGAGCCCTTCTGGACCTCGCACGCCGAGGTGCCCACCGTGTCGATGTAGGCGGCGTTGCGCTCGATGAAGTCGAGGGTCATGCGGAAGTCCTCCTCGTGCTCGGTGGGGAAGCCCACGAGCGTGTAGAGGAACACCCCGATGCCGGCGCGGTGGGTGTCGCGGATGACGGCCTCGGCGTCGCGCATGTCCACCTTCTTCTGCATGGAGTCGAGCACGCGTTGGCTGGCGCTCTCGAAGCCGTAGCGCAGCTGGACGCAGCCCGCGTGGCGCATGCGGCGCAGCAACGCGGGGGTCATCGTCGGGTGGATGATGGCCATGCCCGTCCAGCCGAAGTCCCAGTTCCCCCCGCGGTTCTTGGCCACGCGCTCCAGGCGGTAGTCCACGAGCATGTCGCTCATCTCCCCCAAGCGCCGCACGTTCCCGTTGATGAGCGAATCGGTGAACTCCACGGTGTTGCGGCGCGGGTAGAGGCCGAGCTGGTGGCGGATCTCGGCGACGGTGCGCCGGGCGCTCATGGTCCTATACACCTTCTGCCCCACGATGTGGGTGCAGAACGAGCACTTGCGCACGCACCCGCGCGTCGTGCTCAGGAAGAGGCTGTCGCCGTCGTAGCGCGACAGGTCGAAGCCGCTGAAATCGAGATAGGGCAGGCCGTCGAGCTCGGCGACCGCCTCGGGCTCGCCGCCGTCCAGCACGGCCTCGCCGCGCTTGACCAGCATGCCCGGCGTCGCGGGCAGCGCCGCGTCTCCCGGCGTCATGGCGTTGAGGAACGCGGGGAAGGAGAGGTCCGCCTCGCCCAACGCGACGGCGTCCACGGACGGGTGGCGGGCGAACTCGAAGGCCATGTTCTCGCGCAGGCACTGCGCGCCCCCGAACACGACGCGGCACGACGGCGCCTTCGCCTTGAGCTTGTCGGCCAGGCGCAGGCTGTAGGTCTCCGTGCGGGCGAGCACGGAGAGGCCGATGACGCTCGGCTCCCCGGCGAGGATGGCGTCGGCCGAGGCGTCGAGCGCGCGCTCGGTGGCGTCCGGGTGCCGCTCCGGCAGCGGGAAGAAGGCGCGCGCGTCGCGGAAGTCCGCGCCCAGGCGCCTCGCGAAGGCGTCGGAGAGGTCCTTGCTGGCGTCGTGGACGCGCGGCTCGTGCCCGTGCCGCTTCAGATGGGCGCTGAGCAGCGCGAGCGCGTTGCTCGGGGTGTTCGGGTCGAAGACGGGCGCTTGGACGAGGGCGACGCGCATCAGAGGACGCTCAGCGCGGCGGCCTGCCGCGCGTACAGCCGCCGCAGCGCGCGGTCGCGCCCGGCGAACAGTCTCCGGAGCTCGACGCGGTCGGCGGCCTTCAGAGTATAACCTCCCGCGAAGCGCCCGGGAAGGGGCTCGCGGCGGGCGGCGTCCGCGGGCGAGAGGCCGGCGATGAGGCGGTCGCGACGCGCCAGCAGGCGGCGCAGCGCCGAGGCGTCGCCCGGCGCGAGCCGGCGGCCGGCGGCGAAGCCCGCGGGCAGGGGGCGCGGCAGCCAGACGCTGTGGTGGGCCGGCGCGTCGCCGGCGCGGGTCGGGGAGTAGAGGTTGACGATGAGCACGCGCCTGCCGGCGGCGCGCCGGCGCGGCGGCAGCGTGACGGGCGAGACCGAGTGCCAGGCGTCCTCGCGGCAGGCCAGCAGGACGGCGCGTCCCGGCGCCGGCCGCACGCGCGCGGCCGGCGGCCGGCCGGGCGCCGAGTGCAGGCACAACGCGCCGCCCCACTCGTCGCGCCAATCCCGGTTGAGGTAGAGGAAGAGGCTCGCCCGGCGGCGATGCCCGGGCACCGTGAGGTTGACGTCGAGGTGCGGGTCGAGCTCGAGGCCGTGTTCGTCCTGGAACAGCCCCCCGCAGTCGCCGCGCGGGTTGCGGACCAGGCCGGGCTCGCCGCAGACCTCCCCCGCCCAACGCAGGAAGCCGGGCGAGCGCAGGCGCCGGTCGAGGGCGCGCGAGGCGGGCCCGGCGGCGGCCAGGTCGCGCATGACGCCGCGGCTGCCGAGGTAGCCGTCGCCGGCGCGCTCGAGGCGCGCCGCGGCCGGGAACTCCGCGGCGACGGCCGCGGCCTGCCCCGGGTCGAGGAAGCCGTCCAAAACCAGGTGCGGGAACGGCCGGGCGGCGCGGAACGCGCGGGCGAGCGCGCTCACGCGGTCACCGCCCGCGCGGCGTCCATCGCCCCGCGCATCTGCAGCGCGACGCCGCTCTCCCGGGGGTCGTCGCGCGTCCAGCGCGAAGCGTCCCACAGGTCGGCGACGCCGTCCCAGGCTCCGGCGGTCCCGGCGGCGCGCGGCGCGGGCAGCGGCATGCGCTCGACGGCGGTCTCGAGGATGGCGTCGCGGCGCAGCAGGCCGTCGCGCTCGAGCCTCTCGACCACGGTCCGGGCGAAGGTCAGCGGCGCGTCGTTGAACCAGCGCAGCAGGGCGCGCGCCTCGGGCGGGGCGGCGGCGGCGGCGGCCAACGGCACCACCGCCCCGACCCCGTGGCGTCCGCGCGGCGCGTTGGCGGGGCTGAAACGCGCGGGGTAATAGACGAGTCGCGGCAGCAAGGGGCTGTTCACGCCATGGAGGCGGACCCAGTGGTAGGGCACGGTCGCCGGGCCGTCCACCATGAAATGGAAGAGGATGAGCGCCTCGCCCGGCGCCTCGGGCGCGGCGGCGGGGCGCGCTGCGGGCGTGGCGAGGCGGTGCGCGCCGGCCGCCCAGTACACGCCGCGCACCGCCATGCGTCGGCCCGCCAGGCGGACCGCGCTCACGCGCCCGGCGCGCAGCTCGAGGTCGGCGGCCGTGACGGGCGTGTCCAGGAGCAGGCGCCCGCCGCGCTCGACGAAGAGCGCGGCCATGCGCTCGAAAAGGCCGCCGAACCCGCCGCGGCGCGGGTAGACGACCGGAGGCGGCTCGGAGATGCGCATGCAGTTCCAGCTCTCTTCGGCCGCGGGGACCAGGGCGTGCAGGCGCCGCTGCAGGTCGCCCACGCACCACGAGGAGGTGTCCTCGACGACCGAGCCGTTGCCCAGGCGCGAGGCCGCGCGCGGCCTGAACAGCCGGAAGTCCCGGCCGAGCACGCGGCGCAGGAAGCGGATGAGCGCGGGGTCGCGCGTGACGAAGGCGTGAAGGCCGTAGTCGAAGGTGTAGGCGCCGTAGCGGAACGAGCGGGCCTGGCCGCCCAGCGCGCCCGACGCCTCCGCGAGGACCACGGGTTCGCCGCGCAGGGCGAGCTCGAGCGCGAAGGTGAGGCCCTGGGCCCCGGCTCCGACCACGAGGAACGGCGGCCGCTGGCTCACGGCTCATTATCCCCATCCGCGCGCCCCGCCGTCAAGGCGTTCCTCGTCGGGAGACGCGGTTGACACGCCCGGGCCAATCAGGGAGAATCCCCCCGTGGACGCCGTCTTGTTCTGGCTCTCCGTGCCGGCGCTGTACCTCGCGGCGCGTCGCGCCGGCCGGCGCGCCGCGGCGCGCGCCGCGCTCGCGGCGGGCGTCGCGCTGCTCGCTCTCAAGGCGGCCGACCTCGCGCTCGGCCTGCTGCCGTCCGCTCTGCCGCCCGACGCCGCGACGCGCGAGAGAGGCCTGCTCTCGCTCGAGCTGCACCCGTACGACGGCTGGCACCTGCCCGCGCGCTTCACGCACCGCGGCCCGCTGCCGCGCGAATCCCAACCCTACGATCGCTTCGAGGTGCGCACCGGCCCGATGGGCTTCCTGACCGACCTGGACCTGGACGCGCCGCCGCCGCGAGCACCCGGCGAGCTGCGCGTGGTCCTCACCGGCGGCAGCGGGGCCCAGGGCTGGGGCGCGAGCCGCAACGAGACCATGCTGTACCGCCGGCTCGAGGAGAAACTCTCGGCGCGCCTGCGCCGGCGCGTGCGGGTGGTCAATCTCGCGATGGCGGGTTCGGTCGCCTACCAGAACTTCATCGCGCTCAACCGGCACGCCCATGCCCTCGCGCCGGACCTCATCGTCGCCTACCTCGGCTACAACGACTTCCAGCGTCCCTTCGAATCCGGCAGCGACGCCTTCCACCGTTTCCCCGAGCTGGCGGCCTACGCCCTGGCGGCGCGCGGCGACGAGAGCGTCCCCGGACTGGGGTGGCTGCAGGACCGTTTCCCCCGCCTCTTCGCGGCGACCGGCGCGGGCCCGGCGCTCAAGCTCCTGCTGGGACGCCGGCGCCTCGTCGAGCGGGCGCGCGCCGCCTATGAGCGGGAGCGCGGCATCGCCTTCGCGTCGCTGCCCCCGCGCGAGTTCGTGCGCCGCACCGCCGTGGAGCAGACCGCGCTCGCTTTGGGCTCCATCGGGCGCGACTTCCCGGACGCGTCGCTGCTCGTCGCCTGGCAGGCCGTCGGCCCGTGGGAGCGGGAGGCCGCGGCCGCGCGGGGGCTGCCGCCGGATTTCTACTCGCGGGCCTTCGAGGAGGTGCGCGCGGCTCTGGGGCCCGCGCCGGCCGGCCGCCGTCGCTTCATCGACGCGCACGCCCGCTTCGCGCGCGAGCCGCGACCGGGCATCGGCGTCCACTTATCGGACGAAGGGCAGGAGGCCGTCGCCGAGCTGCTCGCCGCCGAGGCCGAGCCCCTTCTGCGCGGTCGCCGCTAGCAGGCTGCGATAAACCCCGCGCGCGGACGGGGGCCGGCATGAGGCAGCTCAATCTGAAGCGGCGCGCAACCGTCCAAGCCGCCGTTTAGGACCTTGGCTGGGAATCGAACGCGGGCCGGCGCGCGTTACAACTGATAATCACTAGCTCCAGCGTCAGTTGGTTCGTCGCGGGAGCTTTGTCAGCAGACTGCTAGTCCGCGTCGCGCGCCGGGCGGACGCCGCCGGTCGAGTAGGGGTAGGTCGGCACGAGAGGGAAGCGGAACGCGACGCGGTCGAAGCCGGGCGCGACGCGCCACGACCCGCCGCGTCCCACGGGGTTGGCGTCGGTGGTCGCGCCCCACGCGCTGCCGTCCGGGTTGGCGGCGAAGCCGCGGGCCCGGACGCCGCGGCGGCCCGGATCGCCCCAGGGGCGGCCGTCGGCGGGCGCGCCGCGATAGGACTTGTGGAAGGAGTCGGCGGTCCAGGTCCACGCGTTGCCGCTCATGTCGCACAGGCCTTGGTCGGTGTCGCCGGCGCGTTTGGAGCAGACCGGCCAGGTGGAACCGCGGCCGCAGCCGGGGCCCGCCGCGTCCGGGATGACGGCGCGCGCGCAGGTCGGCGGCTCATCGCCCCACGGATACAGGCGCTCGCGGCCGCCGCTGCGGGCGGCGTATTCCCACTCGGCCTCGCTGGGCAGGCGGCCGCCCGCCCAGACGCAGAAGGCGCGCGCCTGGTCCCAGTCCAGGCACACGGCCGGGTGGTCGTCGCCGCGGAACGCCGCGGGCAGGACGCCGCGGCCCCAGCTCCCGTCCGGGCGCGGCACGAAGCAGGCGCCGTCGTCGAGATGGGCCGGCGTGCAGGCCCCGGCGTCCACGCAGGCGCGGTACTGGGCGAAGGTGGCCGGCGCCTGCGCCAGGCGGAAGGCGGCGACCTTGACGCGGCGCGGGGGCCGGGCCCAACGCCAGTCCGCGCTCGCGCCGCGGCCCATGACGAACTCGCCCGCGGGCAGCTCGACCCAGGCGACGGCGGGGGCGGAGGCCGCGGGCGCGGTCAGGCCGAGGAGCAGGGCGGCGGCCAGGCGCGTCATGGCGGCGACTCTATCACATTGACGAATGATAAGATGAGGGGCATGAGCGGCAGGGTCGCGCTGGCGGGCGTCATCGGCTACGGCTACGGCAACCTGGCGGCGTCGTGCCTGCGCGACTGGGCCCTGCGCGACCCGGCGCTCGCCGCGTCCGTCGAGATCGAGTGCTTCGAGTTCCCGTCCGGCTCCTCCCCCCGCGAGGCCGCGCGGGCGCTGCTCGCCTCGCGCCCCGCGCTCGTCGGCCTGTCGTGTTACCTGTGGACCTCCGAGCAGGTCTTCGCCATCTGCGACGAGCTCGAGCGCCTCTCGCCGGACACGACGGTCCTCGTCGGCGGCCCCGACGTCGCCTCCCTGCCGGAGGAGACGCTGCGCGCGCGGCCGTCGGTGGACCTCGTGGCCTGCGGCGAGGGCGAGGAGACCTTCCGCCGGCTGCTGCGCTGCCTTTTCCTCGGCGACGGTGAGCTCGCGGCCGTGCCGGGGCTGGCGCTGCGCCGCGATGGGGGCGTGCTCAAGACCGCCCCGGCCGAGCTCATCGACCTGGCGTGCGCGCCGCCCGTGTACGCCGGCTCGGCGCGTATCCCGTCCACGCACGCCCTGCTCGAGTCCTCGCGCGGCTGCCCCTTCCTCTGCACTTTCTGCGACTGGGGGCCGCGCAAGATGCGCTACCTCCCGCTGGAGCGCCTCGAGGCGGAGTTCCGGGCGCTGGCCGCGCGCGTCCGTTGGATACACCTCTGCGACGCGGACCTGCTGATGGACAAGAAGCGCGGCCTGGCCGTCATGGAGATGTTCCTGCGCGCGGCCGAGGGGACGGCCTGCACGCTCAAGTTCGACACCAACCCCGCCTTCCTCCACCGCGAGGCGGCCGACCTCATCGCGCGCGACCCGATGAAGTTCTACGTGACGCTCGGGCTGCAGACGACCAACCCCGCGGCCATCGCCTTCACGCACCGTCAGCTCGACCTGCCGCGCGTCGAGGGCAACCTGGCCTACCTCGCGTCGGTCGCGCCCGGCGCGCAGATACTCATGTCCATCATCTTCGGCCTCCCGGCCGACGACCTCGCGGGGTTCCGCTCGACCCTGGACTGGTGTTTCCGCTGGCGTTTCGACCGCATCGGCGCCTGCCAGCTGCTGCTCATCCCGGGCTCCGACCTGGCGCGCGACGCGGCGGCGACGGGCGTGTCCCACCAGGCCGCGCCGCCGTATCAGGTGACGCGCACGGCCACGATGAGCCCGCGAGAGATGTCCGCCGCGCGCGAGTTGGCCTACCACGCGGAGTTCCTGGGCTCGGTCAAGCCGCTGCTGGCCGCGGTCCAGGACGCGTGCGCCGCCGCCCCGCGGGGCCCCGGCGAGCGCGTCGCGTTGTTCGAGGACTGGATCGGCTACCTGCGCCGCAGGGGTTTCGACCTCACCTTCGGCGCTCCCGTGTCCGAGACCGACGGCATGAGGGTCGAGGAACGCCTCAACGAGCCGCTGCGCCGGCTGCGCGAGGACAAGCTGCTGCTGGCCTCGCTCATCCAGGCCACGCGCGCCTTCGCCGAGAGCCGCGGAGCGCGTCCCGCGTCCGGCGCCGCGCCGGCGGCCGCCATCGCGCCGATGCGCGAAGCCTGAGACGCGCTCAGTCCAGGTAGCCGCTCGCCTTGAGCTTGTCGCGCAGCGTCGCGGGCGGCGGGCCCTTGCGGCGCGGGCGCGCGGCGAGGGCGGCTTCCAGGGCGGCGACGGCGTCGGGCCTCTCGGCGGCGAGGTCGCGGCGCTCGTCCGGGTCGGCGGCGAGGTCGTAGAGCCGCGGCGGCCGGTCCTGCCAACGGATGAGCTTGAGCGGCCCGCGACGCAGGGCGACGCCGTCCGCGGATTCGGACAAGGCGTCGCGCTCCTCCGGCGGGACGCCCCGCGCCCAGGGCAGCAGGGAGCGTCCCTGCATGGGCGGAGCCGCCACGCCGAGGTACTCGAGCACGGTGGGCGCGACATCGACGTGACGGGCCGCGCCGCCCAGGCGCAGCCCCTGCGGCAGCCCGGGCAGGCGCATGATGAGCGGCACGCGCAGCGCCTCCTCGTGGAAGTGGTCGCCGTGGCGCAGGGCGCCGTGCTCGCCGAACCCCTCGCCGTGGTCGGCGGTGACCACCACCGCGACCTCCTCGGCCAGTCCCAGCTCGTCGAGGCGGTCCAGGAGCCGTCCGATGTGGGCGTCGGCGTAGGACACCCCCCCGTCGTAGAGGTCATGGGCGCGGCGCAGGTCCGCGGGGTCGGCTCGACCGGCCGCGAGCGCCGCCTGCAGGGCGGAGAGCGCCCGGCGGCTGCCGTCCATGGGCCCGCGGTAGGCGGGGTCGACCCAGCGCGTGCCGTGCGGGGCGGGCGCGCGGTACGGCTCGTGCGCGTCGTTGAGGTGGAGATAAAGGAAGAACGGGCGTCCGCGCTCCTTCTCCAGCAGCGGCAGGTACACCGGCTCCAGGTCCTCGGCGCGTCCGCCGAGGTCGTGGTAGACCGCGAAGCCCGTGCCGAAGCCGAACGCGGAGCGGCAGAACGCGCCGCTCACCACGGCCGCGGTGCGATAGCCGCGCCGGGCGAGCAGGCTCGCCAAGGTCGGCAGGCGGGGGTCCAGCTTGCCGCCCGGACCGGGGCGCAGGCGGCCGGCCTCGAGCCGCGTGACCCAACCCGGGTCGTCGGGCGCGGCGAGCGCGCCGTGCACCGCCGGGTCGAGGCCGGTCATCAGCGAGGCCAGCGAGGGCAAGGTCCAGTTGGAGGCGGCCGTCACGCTCTCGAAGAGGAGGCCGCGCGCGGCCAACGCGTCGAGGCGCGGCGAGGTCGGGCGCTCGTGGCCGTAGGCGCCGAGGTGGCGCGCCCCGAGCGCGTCCACGACGACGAGCACGACGCTTTTGGGTCGCGGCGCGGCGGCGAGCGCGGGCGCGGCGCCGAGGGCCAGCGCGAGCGCGGCGCCCAGCGGAGCGTTGTTGATGCTCACGGCATGACGATGAGGACTTCCCTGACGGGCACGCGCGCATTATACAAATGCTTTAATGAGCGCCGATGTCCCCCTATTCCGTCGAAGCGGCGGGCCTCGGGAAGCGGTTCCGCACGGGCGCCCGCGCCGAGCGCACGGTCTTCGGGCGCCTGCGCGCCGCGGCCACCGGCCGGGGCGGCCTGACCGACCGCTGGGCGCTGCGCGAAGTGAGCTTCACCCTCTCACCCGGCCAGGCGCTGGCCGTCATCGGCCCCAACGGCGCCGGCAAGTCCACCTTGCTCATGCTCCTGGCGGGATTGCTCGCGCCCACCGAGGGGCGCGCCGTCACGCGCGGGCGCCTGGGTTCCTTCCTCAGCCCGGGGGCGGGCCTCTATCCCGAGCTCTCGGTCGCGGAGAACGTCCGCCTCGTGGCGGCCCTCTACGGCATGAGCGCCCGCCAGCTCGCCGCGCGCCGCGACGCCATCGTCGCCTTCGGCGAGCTGGAACCCTACCTCGACGCGCGGCTCGGGGAGCTGTCCACGGGCTTCCAGACGAGGGTGGTCTTCGCGACCGCGCTGCACGGCGACTTCGACGTGTTCGTCTTCGACGAGGTGCTGGCGGTGGGCGACGCGGCGTTCTCGTCGCGGTGCCTGGAGCGCATGCGCGCCGCGCGCGCGTCCGGCGCGGCGGTGGTGCTGGCGACCCACGCGCTCGAGGCCGCGGAGCGCGAGTGCGACCGGGCGCTGTACCTCGAGGGCGGGCGCGTCGCGGCGCTGGGGAGCGCCGCGGAAGCGGTCGCCGCTTACCGAGGGAGGCCGGCGCATGCGTGAGCTCCTGCTCGTCGTCCCCCCCGGCGCGCGCGCCTCGGCGCCGCGTCTCGCCGCCCTGGAGCGCGCGCTGCGCTCCCTGGGTCCCGTGCGCGCGTGGCGCGGCGAGGGCTCGCTGGAGCGCGTCGCCGGCCG
>JANRKA010000039.1:0-21227 GCA_033875325.1 Elusimicrobiota bacterium
GCCGTGGCCGCCGGCGTCAAGCGCGGCCGCGCCGGCCTGCGCGACCCCAAGCAGCCCATCGCGTCCTACCTGTTCATGGGCCCCACCGGCGTGGGCAAAACCGAGCTGGCGCGCGCCACCGCGCTGAAGGTGTTCGGCTCCGAGAAGGCCATGGTCCGCATCGACATGAGCGAATACATGGAGAAACACGCGGTGGGCCGCCTCATCGGCGCGCCTCCCGGCTACGTCGGCTACGACCAGGCCGGCCAGCTCACCGAGGCGGTGCGCCGCAACCCCTACACCGTCATCCTCTTCGACGAGATCGAGAAGGCCGCGCCCGAGGTGCTCGACGTCCTGCTGCAGGTGCTCGAGGACGGGCGGCTGACCGACGGCCAGGGCCGCACCGTGGACTTCTCCAACACCATCATCATGATGACCTCCAACCTCGGCGGCTCGCTGTCGGGGGAGGGCGCGAACGCCGCCGACGACGACCGCCCGACCATCGGCTTCACCGCGCGCCTGCGCGACCCGAAGGCCCCCGAGGACCCGCAGGCCCGCAAGTCGCGCTACCTCACGGCGCTCAAGGGCAAATACCGCCCGGAGTTCATCAACCGCATCGGCGAGGACGGCGTGGTCGTCTTCAACGAGCTGCGCGACGAGCACATGGGGCCCATCCTGGAGATGCGCATCAAGGACCTCGAGCAGATGGAGGGCCTGAAGGCCAAACGCCTGACGGTGAGCATCACCGAGCGGGCCAAGCAGCGCCTGCTCGAGCTGGCCGGCAGCGAGGAGAACCGCGCCTACGGCGCGCGCCCCATCAAGCAGCTGGTCAACCGCCGCGTGGCCGACGCGCTCACCGACGCCATCCTCGACGGCGTCATCGTCGAGGGCGACGCGGCGGTCGTGGACTACGACGCCGCGACCGGACGCTTCACCGCCGCGAAGCGATGAAGCCCCGTCGCGCCGGGCCCGTCCATCTCGTCGACCACGGCGGCGCGGGCGTGCCCGTCCTGCTGACGCACGGCATGGCCGCGCACTCGCATTGGTGGGACGCCGTCGTGCCGCACCTGGCCGGCTGCCACGCGGTGGCCATGGACTTCCGCGGGCACGGCGAGAGCGAGTGGGCCGCCGACGGCGCCTACACGAGCGAGACCTGGACCGCCGACGTCGCCGCCGCCGCGGACGCGCTGGGGTGGGACCGCTTCGTCCTGGTCGGCCACAGCATGGGCGCGCGCATCGCGCTCGACTTCGCCGAGCGCCGGCCCGAGCGCCTGAGGGGCCTCGTCGGCGTGGACTTCCTGCCCGACTTCTACGACTCCGGCACGCGCAAACACGAGCGCACCCGCACCCGGCCCCAACCCGTCTACGACAGCCCCGAGCCGATGGCCGAGAAGTACCGCCTCCAGCCGCCGGGGACCTTGCTGACGCGAGACGAGCTCAGCGCGCTCGGCCGCAAGTCCCTGCGCCGCGCCGAGTCCGGCTGGACCTGGAAGTTCGACTGGCGCGCCTTCACCTTCCCCTACGGACCGGTGTGGCCGCAGCTGCCGCGCATCCCGGTCCCGTCCTTGCTCGTGCGCGGAGAGTTGTCCACCATCGTCACCGACGCGGACCTGGAGAAGATGGCGGCGGCCATGCCCGCCGGACGCGCGAAGACGGTCGCCGGCGCGCACCACCACGTCCCGCTCGACAAACCCGCGGAGCTGGCCTCCGTCATCCTGGCTTTCGCCGCGGAGCTCAAGTGACGGGGACCGTAACGGAGCTCTGGCGCTACCCGGTCAAGTCCATGGACGGCGGCCGACTCGATGAGGCTGCCGTGACGCCGCGCGGCATCCCCGGCGACCGCGCCTGGGCTCTCATCGACCGCGCGACCGGCAAGCCTCTGAGCGGCAAACGCCACGCGAAACTGCTCTTGTGCCGCTCCCGCTACCTTGACGAGCCCACGGCGAAGTCCGTGCCCCCGGCCGAGATGACCTTGCCGGACGGCACGGTCCTCAGCACGGACGACCCCGCCGCCGCGCGCGTCTTGTCGCTGTATCTCGGCGCCGACTGCGCGCCCGCGTCGTCCCCGGGCGGCTTCTTCGATGACCGGCCGCTGCACCTCGTCACCGACGCGTCTCTGCGCTCCTTGCGCGCGGCTTTTCCGCTCGATTTCGACCGCCGCCGCTTCCGCCCGAACCTCCTCGTCAGCGTGGCCGGCGACGGCTTCCCCGAGCTCGCCTGGGTCGGCCGCACGGTCGCGGTCGGCGGCGCGCGCATCGCGGTGGCCAAAACCACCAAACGCTGCGTCATGACCACCTTGCCGCAGCCCGGTCTGCCCGAGGAGCGCGGCGTGTTGCCCGCGGTCGTGAAGGAAGGCGGCGCGCTGGGCGTCTACGGCGCCGTCGTCGCGGACGGGGTGCTGCGCGTCGGCGACCTCGTCTCCGCCTAACCCCGCTTGCGCGGGTCGTGCACTTCGCCGATGAAGAGGATGGCGCCCGTCTCCCCGTCCTCGATGGCGAACAGGAACGGGCGGTCCGCGATGAACTCGAAGGGCGGCTTGCGCGGGCCGCCCGACCCGCGCACGGCGATGATGGCGCTGGTGACGACCGCGGCCGTGGTGCCTTCCTCGTCGAGCTCGACGAAGGTCTTCTGCAGCGCGCGGCTGATAAAGAGCTCGTCCGCTTTCGACTTGGGGCGGGACATGCGGCTGAAATCGGCCTTCTCCCGGTCGAACGCCAGGCCCATGCCCATGGAGACGAGCGGCTTGTTCAGGTCCATGGAGGCCTCGAACTTGAACTTGGGGATGGCGACGAGACCATAGGCTTTCTCCAACGAGTCGCGCATGCGGGCCCATTCGCCGGAGTTCAGGGAGGCGCGCAGGGCCGCGATGGACGAGTCCTTGTCCGGGAGCACGGCGATGAACCGGAGCCTGCCGCGATACGGCAGGCGCACGGCGGAGAACCCCGGCTGCTGGTGGTGCTCGATGCTCCCCTCCCGCGACATGAGCTTCAGCGGGAAGGCCTTTCCGGCGGAGGGCTGGAACGAGACGGGGTAGGGACCGCCCGGATCCAGGCCGCCTCTCCTGTCACCGCGGGTCTTCTGTTTCGGGAAAGCCTTCGCCCATTTCCCCTTGAAGTACACGGCGTTGAGCAGCACGGCGCGGTCGTTGGGCTTCAGCGAGTCGAGTATGCCGGGTATCCGGCCGTGCGTGCGTTTCTTCGCCCACTCGTTGACCTCCGCGAGCGCGGCGTCGCCGAACTCCCGCACGAAGATCTTGGCGTCGAACGCCGACTCGACGGTGTCCAGGAAACTCGGCAGGAACGCGTAGCCCTGCTTGAGGAACATGGCGTTGGCGATCTCGAGAGTCGAGTCGTCCGGGCGGGAGAGCCGCTCGCGCAGGCGTTTCTCGTCCTCCAGGAAGTCCGCGCCGGCGCGCAGGGCCTTGGCCATCTCCGCGCGGGTGGCGCCGGCGGCCCCGGCGTAAGCCATGCCCAGCACCTGGCGCGCGCTGTAGGGCGAGCTCATGACGTTGCCGCCCGTGGCCGTCGCCCGGTGCAGGGCGAGGGCGAACGCCGTCGGGTCGGCGGGCTCCGGGAGCTGGGCGCGGACCGGCAGGCCGATGAGCAGGAACAGCGCGAGGAGGCGTTTCATGACGCAAGCATACACCGCGGCGCGCGCCGCCGCAAGCCGTGTGACCATCCCGCCCTGGCGCGGGCCCGATAAATCGCGTACAGTACGGCGATGAGAGCACTCGAGATCGGCTCCGCGGAGCTGGGCGTGCTGGCCGGCATGATGCGCAAAGTGGAGTTCTTCACCCCGCTCACCGTCGGCCAGCTCGAGAAGGTCCTGCCCGCGGTCCTGCTCTACGAATACGCCCCCGGCGAGGTCGTCTTCAAGGAAGGGCAGAAAGGCGACGCCTTCCACATCGTCTATCAGGGCAAGGTGGCGGTGTCCATCAAGTCCGGCTTCCTCGGCCTTTCCAGCAAGACCGTGGCGACGCTCGGGCCCGGCGCCTTCTTCGGCGAGATCGCCCTCATCTCCGACGCCCCGCGCACGGCCACGGTGCGCTGCGCGGAAAAGACCCTCCTTTTCACGCTCGTGGCGTCGGACTTCCAGTTCGTGCTGGCCGAGAACCCCAGCGCGGCCGCCGAGATGAAGCGCATCGCCGACCGCCGCAAGTTCGAGACCTCGCACCAGCAGCGATGAGCCGCCGCTACTGCCTCGTCGCCACGGCTTACGTCGTGCGCGGCGACAAGACCCTCCTGCTCAAACACAAGAAGCTCGGCCTGTGGCTGCCGCCCGGCGGGCACATCGAGCCGGGAGAGACGCCCGACGAGGCCGTGCGCCGAGAGGTGCGCGAAGAGACGGGGCTCGAGATCGACTTCGTCCAGGCGCCGCGCGCGCCCGTGATGGCCGACGAACGCGTCACCTCCCTGCACGAGCCCCAACGCGTCCAGGTCGAAGCCATCCCGAACCACGACCACCACCTGGACCTGGTCTATTTCGCCGCCGCGCGGCCCGGCTCGGTCGAGCGCGTCAACCATGAGAGCGACGAGCTGCGTTGGCACGGGCTCGCCGACCTCGACGGCGCCCATCTGACGACCGAGATCCGGGAGTCGGCCCGCGACGCCATCCGCTTCGTCCAAGAACGGCTCGCCGCCCGTTAAAGTGCGTTTCCTCCCCGTCCTCGGGCTCGTCGCCGCGATGACCTCCATCCAGGCCGGGGCGTCCTTGGCCAAACGCCTGTTCCCCCTGGCGGGGCCCGAGGGCATCACCACCCTGCGCCTCGTGCTGGCGGCCCTCATCTTGTGCGCGTTGTGGCGCCCCTGGCGCGTCCGCCTCGAGCGGCCGGCGCTGAAGGCCGTCGCGCTGTACGGCGGCGCGTTGGGACTGATGAACCTCACCTTCTACCTGGCGCTCGAGCGCCTGCCGCTCGGGCTGACGGTCGCCATCGAGTTCACCGGGCCGCTCGCGGTCGCCTTGTACGCCTCTCGCCGCGGCCTCGACCTCCTGTGGGCCGCGCTCGCGGTAGCGGGCATCGGGCTCATCCTGCCTATCGCCGCCGACGCGCCGCTCGACCCGCTCGGCCTGCTCTTCGTGCTCGTCGCCGCGGCGTGTTGGGCCGCCTACATCGTCTTCGGCCAACGCGCGGGCGCGTTGGCCCACGGGGGCACCGCGACCGCGCTGGGCATGGCGGTGGCCGCGGTCGTGGGCGCGCCCCTGGGCGCCGTGAAGGCCGGCGCGGCGCTCCTGGAGCCGTCCGTCCTGGCGCTCGGCCTGGCCGTGGCCGTGCTCTCCAGCGCCTTGCCCTACTCCCTCGAGATGGTCGCGCTCAAGCGCCTGAAGGCGCAGACCTTCAGCGTGCTCATGAGCCTGGAGCCCGCGCTGGCCGCGCTGATGGGCTTCCTCCTGCTGGGCGAGCGCCTCACGCCCCGCCAATGGGCCGCCATCACCTGCATCGTCGCGGCCTCGGTCGGCGCCGCCTGGGGAGGGGTCAAACCCGACGCCGCTCCCGTTCAGGCCTAACGAGGAGGAGCGCCGCCCGGTCCGGGGCCGCCGGGACCGCCACCGGGGCCGCCACCAGGACCACCAGGGCCAGGTCCGCCGGGTCCGCCGCCGCGCTGCCCGGGGCCGTCCTGGCGTCCGGGTCCGCCGTTGCCGCGGTCCTGACGCCGGTCGCCGCCACGGTCGCCGCCACGGTCGCCTCCGCCGGGACCCCTGCCCGGACCGCGCCCGGGCCCTTCGCCCGGGCCTCGGCCCGGCCCGCCGCCGGGGCCGCGCCCGGGGGCGTTGTTGCCGGGACCGCCGCGTTGACCATCGGGGCGGCCGCCGCCCGGGCCGTTGCCCGGGCTTCGACCGGGCCCTCCGCCGCCCGGCCCGCCGCGGAAACCGCCGCCCGGAGACGGCCGGTTCATCTGTCCCGGCGCGAGACCGCGCATCCCGCCCGGGCCCAACGCGGGGCGTCCGGACAACGCCGCGCGCGCCTGGGCGCGGGCCGCGGGCGGCAGCGGCCGCCAGGCGCGGGCAGTTTCCGCCGCGCGGCGGCGCGTCTCACCGAAAGCGTCGGCGCGCTGACGCAGGAGACGCAGTTCGCGCGGGGCCTCGGGCGGCCGGCCCGGGCGCACGACGGTCTCCTGGCGCGCCTCCAGGAACACGGGCTCGCCGCCCTCCTCGGAGACGACCTCGACGCGGCCTTCGTCGACGACGCCGACGCGGCTGGCCGCGCCGTCGCCCTCCTCCTCGACCACGAACTCGGTGCCGCGCACCGCGACCACGGCGGTCGGCGTGCGCACGGTGAAGCGGCTTCCCGCCGCGAGCTTGCGCACCTTGGCGGCCAGCGAGCCCAGCGCCAGGCGCAGCTCCAACCCCCGCGTCGCCAACGAAGCCACGCCCGCGTCGCTGCCCGACGACAACGCGACGTGAGCCTCGCCGTCGATGGACAGCTCCGCCGACGCGTCGGCGCCCACGCGCACCCAGTCGCCTTCGGCCAGGGGCGTGCCCGACGACGCCTCGACGAACTCGCCTTCGGGCCGGCCCGACAGGTGCAGATACACGGGGCCGCGCAGCCCCACCAGCCGCGCCTCGCGCTGCGGGCCGTCGGCCTCGGGCCGCGCAAGCGCCGCCGCCTCCTCCGCTTCGGCCAGCGCCGCCCGGCAGGCCGCGGTGAGGGACTCCTCGTCCTCCCGCAGGCAGCGGCGCGCGGCGGCGCCGCGCTCTCCGGGACACAACAGGCGCAGCTCGTTCTCGCAGGCCGCCCGCAAGGCGTCGCCGTCCTGCGCGGCCGCGGGCGAGGCGCCGAGCAGCGCCAGCAGCAGGACGGCCGCGGCCGTCATTTGGTCGCGACCGGCTGCGGCTCGGCCAGGTAGTCGAACGCCGCCCCGGCGTTGACGACGCGCACCGATTGGTCGAGGTCGAAGTCCGTCGGCAGCTCCCGCATCGTCGCCTCGGGTCCCTGCGCCAGGGCGTCTCGCACGCGCCCCGCCGTCGCGAGCGGGCCGGGGACCGGCGTGAAGCCGCTGACCTGCTGCCAGAGGAGCGCGCTCACGGCCGCCACGGTCGGCGTCGCCATCGAGGTGCCGCTCATCGTGTCGTAGCCGGCTTGGGTCGTCGAGTAGATGTTCGTGCCCGGCGCCATGAACAGGTCGCGGGCGGCGTAACTCATGCGCACCGGGTCCCAGTTGACCCCGCGCGAGCTGCTCAGCGCCATGCGCCCGCGCGCGTCCGCGTTGGCGACGACGATGGCCGACGGCGCGACCGCGGGCGAGGCCACACCCCCGGCCCCCGTGCCCTCGTTGCCGGCCGCAATGACGAAGAGGACGCCGCGGCCCGACAGCTCCTCGATGACCCGCACCATGGCGTCGCTGGCATGGCCGCGCCCGCCGAGGCTCAAGTTGATGATCTGGTTGCCGTCGGCCACGGCGCGCCGGATCGCGGCGATGACCTGCCCGTCGTTGTCCGGCTCCTCCTGACGGGCGTTGCCCTCCGCGAGCGCGACGTAGCTGCGGATCTCGGCGTCGGGGGCCAGCGCGTGGATGACGCCGGCCACGTGCGTGCCGTGGTCGCCGACGGTGGCGCCTCCCCTCTGCAAGGTGAAGTTCTGTCGCGACACCACCGCTCCATCGAGCTCCGGGTGGGGCGCGATGCCCGTGTCCACCACCGCCACCCGCACGCCCGTGCCGGTGATGCCGCGTCGCCACTGCTCGTGCACGCCCGTGCGCCAGACGAGTTCGCCCATGGGGAAGGACTCGATGAGCGCTCTCTGCTGCTCGCGGGTCAGCGGCGTCCCGTTGATGCGGTCGAGCACGCGCAGGACGATGGGCAGGGCGCTCGAGAACGGCCCGCCCGCCCTCGCG
Source organism: Elusimicrobiota bacterium (assembly GCA_033875325.1). Classification (GTDB taxonomy): domain Bacteria; phylum Elusimicrobiota; class Elusimicrobia; order UBA1565; family UBA9628; genus GWA2-66-18. Next base: position 7,812 of record JANRKA010000039.1, read on the forward strand.
CCCTCGTCCCCGACCGCCGACGCCTCGCCCTCCACTGCCGCGTCGTCGGATGGCGCCGCAGCCCCCGGCGCCGGGACCGCGGGCAGCGTCAAGCCGCCGCGCCGCCGTTCGAGGGCGTTGAGCGCCGCGAGGGCGACTTGGGCCTCGGCCCCCCTCAGGTCGTCGTCTCCGGGAGCCGCGGCGGCCGCGGCGGCTTTCACCTCCGCCTCGAGCTGCGTCCGGTAGCCCGCCAGCGCCGCGCCCGGGTCGCCGTACGGCTGCAAGGTGAAAGTCGCCTCGCCGGAGCGGACCCTGGCCGCGAGCAGCCCCCAGGCGCGCGCGATGTCGCGCTGCCCGAGGTCCGGCGACTGCTGGATGAAGGCCTGCTGGAACGCCGTCTCGAACAGGTCCAACGCGCCGGAGAGACGCTCCCCGCCCAGGCGCGCGAGGGCGCCGGCGTTGGTGGCGTAGAACTGATGGAGCATGAGCCCCAAGTAACTCGCGCTCCCGTCCGCCTCGATGAGCCGGCGTCCGTCGTAGACCTGGGGCACGCCCCAGGCGGCCAACGCGCCGCCGGCGGCGCGCGCGTCCTCGGACATGGCCTTGGCGAACGGCGTCATGCCCTCCAGGATGGGACCGAGCTTGTCGTCCTCCACCGGGGTCAGCGAGCCTTTATAATGCAGCACGCCGCCCTTCCAGACGAACTGCATGCGCTCCACGAGCGTGGCGTAGAGCTGGGGCGGCCGGCCGTCGAGGCGCTCGAACCCGCCGTCCTCGCGAGCCCGCCAGCCGGCCGCGCGCAACTTCTCGGCCATGTCGGGCGTGGGCGAAACCGTCGGTCGGCGAGCCGGACCGACGATGGTCATCCCCGGCAGGACCATGACGCCGCCCGGCTCGGGCGGCGGCGGCGGCTCCACGGGCAACAGGCGCGTCGGCGGGGCCGGCTCGACGGGCTGCGGGGGCGCCGGCGCGTCCTCCGCGCGGCTGGCGGGAGACGCGGCGAGCATGACGGCGACGGCCAGGACGAGGAGAGGGGTTCTCATCGGACCTCCGGCCCTCGCAGGGTAGCCCCGGAACCCGCGTCTGTCAAGGCCGTCTCCCGTCGAGAATTCCTTGATTCCCGAGGGAGAAAGTGGTTGAATCCCCTTGCCGCCGGCCATGGAATGTCCGGCGCTAAACGGACCCCAAGGAGACTATCGACATGGCCAAGAAGGCTAACGCCGCGTTCATGAAGGCTCTCACCCCCTCCGACAAGCTCGCGGAGGTCGTCGGTTCCAAGCCCCTCCCCCGCACCGAGGTCGTCAAGAAGCTCTGGGCCTACATCAAGAAGAACGGCCTGCAGGACAAGAAGAACAAGCGGAACATCAACGCCGACGACAAGCTCAAGGCCGTGTTCGCGGGCAAGTCCGTCGTCAACATGTTCGAGATGACCAAGCTCGTCTCCAAGCACCTGTCCTAAGCCTCAGACCCGCGTAAAAGAGAAGGCCCCCGGGAGACCGGGGGCCTTCTTCATTTTATATGCTCAGGGGCCTGGTGGCGCGTACGGGATTTGAACCCGTGATCTCTGCCTTGAGAGGGCAGCGTCCTAGGCCGCTAGACGAACGCGCCACGAGGACCCCGAGTGGGAACGGCTGAGGCGACGACGAGGTATCTTATCAAATCCCGCGTGCTGCGTCCATTCGTCCTCGCCGTCCTGCTGACGGGCTGCGCGGACCTGCGCCGGGCGCTCGCGCCGGCCCCCCGGCCCTGGCCCGCGCCCGCGGACGACCGGGTCCGCATCGAGGGTCGCATGGTCAGAGCCTACGGCGCTTCCTTAAAGAGCCGGGAAGACGCCGACGCCGAGGCCCGCCGCGCCATGGAGCGCTGGCTGCTGCGCCTGGACCTCGACGCCGAGCTGCTCGAGCGGCGCCCGCTGGTCCGCTCGGTGCTGGACGCGCCCCATGCCAGACCCGTGCCGTCCCCCGCCCTCCAAGCCGCCGGCTACTCCTCCGTCATCTCGCTCGACCTGGCGACCCTGCAGAAGAACCTCGGCACCCGCTACGACTTCCCCCCGGTCGAGCCCTGACCCCCTGTCGGGTCGGTCGGCTACCAGGAATAACGCACGGTGTAGGTGACGACGGCCTCGCCGTCCTTCTTGACCGTGACGGGGAACTCGATGGTCTGGGCGTCCTTCTTCTCCCATTTCTGGGAGGCGTCGGTCACCTTCCAGCCGGTCCAGCGGTAGAGGTGCTCGACGACGGTGACCACGGCGTCGGTCTCCTTGTGGTTGCGCACGCGCACCTCGAAGGTCTCCTCCAGCCAGCGTTTGCCGGACTGGAAGTTCGTGCGTTTGCGCTCGCCGACCACGTCGAAGGCCTCGCCCATCTTCACGCGGACCTTCTCGTCCTTGGGGGTGTGGTCGATGGCGTCCTCGCCCGCGAGCTGCAGGGAGCCGTCGTCGTCCTTCTTATAGACGCGCACGCGGCCTTTGGGCAGCGGGATGCCCAGGCCCTCGGACTTCTTGTTCTGCAGTTCGAAGAAAACCGACACCTTCTTGCCCGAGGCCGTGCCGTAGCCGGGGTCGGCGTAGGCTTCCCCGTAGAAGCTGCTCCACTGCACGCCCTGCACGCCGTCGTAGACGAACAGCTTCTTGACCGGCACGCCGGCGGCCGACGCCATCTCGACCTGCTTCGACGAGTTGTCGGCGAGCGTGGTCGGCCGGCCGAGCGAGTAAAGGTGGTACTCGAAGAAGGACTTCTCGCTCATGCCGTCGTCCATCTCGGCGGCCATCGCCATCTTGGCCATGGGCGAGAAGCGGCCGCGCACGGCCGCCACCGGCGCGCGGTGCACGTCGCCGGCGACGAGTTTGAGCTTGGCGTCTTTATAGGTCGCCCCGGAGTTGTTGACCACGGTGACCCACGCGTTGAGGTCGCCCTTGGCGTCGTCTTTGTCCACGACGAGGACGTAGTCCGCGCTCCAGGACAAGCCGCCCGTCAGGTAGGAGATCTCGCCTTGATGCTCGCCGGCCTTGGTCGAGCGCAGCTTCCAGACCAAGGTCGGACGCGTGAGCAGCCCTTCCGGCAGGGCCGGGAGCACCGGGTTGCCGGGCGGGTTGAGCAGGATCTTGTCGCCGACCTGCAGCACGCGGCCGCCGGAGTTGGAGAGCAAGGTCCCTTTGACGACCTCCTTGCGGTCGCCGTCTCGGCCGAGGAAACGCTCCAGCTCGATCTCCTTGCCGAGGTAGCGCTGCAGCAGCTTGTCCTGGCTGACCAGGTCGTACTGGAAGTCCTGCTCGAGCACCGACACCGCCTCCGGAGCGGTGAGCGACTTGAAATGCACGCTCGTCGGGTCGATGCGCGCGGCGACCTCGGTGACCTCGAGGCGCGACACGCCGGATTTCAGGTCGAAAGGGCGGACATCCTTGATGAGTCCCAGGTCGGAGTTGTAGACCGTGACCTCCGCGGCGCGGGCGAGCGGGGCGAGCAGGACGAGGACGGCGAGCAGGCGTTTCATGGCGTGACCTCCGGAAGGTGCCGATGTGACGCCCCCATACTAGGAAAGTTCCCCCCGGAAGGGTTACGATGTCGTGATGAGCGAACGCGTCCCCCTGGAGCTGCTGTTCGGCAACCCCGAGCGGGCCTCACCCAAGATATCGCCTGACGGGAAACGTTGGGCCTATCTCGCGCCGGACGAAGGCGTGCTCAACGTCTGGTGCGGGCCGGAAGGCGGCGAGGCCAAACCCCTGACCAAGGACCGCGGCCGCGGCATCCGCGTGTTCCTGTGGGCCGAGGACGAACGCTCCATCCTCTACATCCAGGACAAGGACGGGGACGAGAACTGGCATCTCTACCGGACGGACCTGTTCACCGGAGAGACGCTCAACCTGACGCCGTATCCCGGCGCCCAGGCCCAGATCGTCGGCACCGACCCCAAACACCCCCATCATCTGCTCGTCGCGCTCAACGACCGCGACCCGCGCGCCCACGACGTCTGGCGCGTGGACCTGCGCGACGCCTCACGCGTGGAGGAGGCCCGCAACCCGGGCGACGCCATCGGCTGGCTGGCCGACTTCGATTTCAAGATCGGCCTGCACAAGGCCATGCGCCCGGACGGCGGCACCGTGCTGCGCCTGCGCGACGGCGCGGGCTGGCGCGACTTCATGAGCTGCGGGCCCGACGACCAGCTCGGCGCGCACGGCTTCGTCCCCGGCGGCAAGGCCCTGTACCTCGAATCCGATCTCGGCCGCGACACGACCGCGCTGCTCGAAGCTCCGCTCGACGGCTCGGCGCCGCGCGTGCTCGCCGAGCACCCGGAGTCCGACCTCGGCCCCGTGCTGCTGCACCCCACCAAGTACCACGCCGAGGCCGTGGGTTTCGAGGTCGAGCGCCTGAAATGGACCGTGCTCGACCCCGCGGTCGCCGACGACTTCGCCGCGCTCGAGCGGCTCTCCGAGGGCGACGCCCAGATCGTCAGCCGCGACGACGCCGACCGCGTCTGGTACGCCGTGGTCAACCGCGCCGACCGCTCCCCCTCCTACTGGCGTTGGGACCGCGTCGCCAAGAGCGCGAAGTTCCTCTTCTCGACGCGCCCCAAGCTCGACGAATACCGCCTGGCGCCCATGACGCCCGTCTCCTTCAAGAGCCGCGACGGCTTGACCGTGCGCGGCTACCTGACGACCCCGGCCGGCGTCGAGCCCAGAGGCCTGCCGCTGGTCCTGCTCGTGCACGGCGGGCCGTGGGCGCGCGACCGTTGGGGCTTCCATCCCGAGGCGCAGTGGCTGGCGTCGCTGGGCATCGCCTGCCTGCAGGTCAACTTCCGGGGCTCGACGGGCTACGGCAAGCGGTTCCTCCACGCCGGCGACCGCGAGTGGGGCGCCAAGATGCAGGACGACCTCACCGACGCCGCGTCCTGGGCCGTGCGCGCCGGCGTCGCCGACCCGCGGCGCGTCGCCATCCAGGGCGGCTCCTACGGCGGCTACGCCGCGCTGGCGGGCGCGGCGTTCACGCCCGGGGTGTACCGCTGCGCGGTGGACGTGGTCGGACCCTCCAACCTCGTGACCCTCATCAAGTCCATCCCGCCCTATTGGGAGCCGATGAAACGCGTCTTCGACCTGCGCGTGGGCGCGGTGGACACGGAGCCTGATTTCCTCAAGTCGCGTTCGCCGCTTTTCTCGGCCGACAAGATCGACATCCCCCTTCTCATCGCCCAAGGCGCCAACGACCCGCGCGTCAAGCAGGCGGAGTCGGAGCAGATCGTGGACGCGCTCAAGGCCAAGGGCAAACCCGTCGAATACCTCCTCTTCCCCGACGAAGGCCACGGTTTCGCCAAGCCCGCCAACCGCCTCAAGTTCTACGCCGCGGCGGAAGCCTTCCACCGCCGCCACCTGCTCTCGTGAGCCGGCTCGCCGCGCTGCTGGGCGTCGCCGCGTTGTTCTTCGTGTCGGTGGACCTGCGCCTGCGCCGCGCGACTCAGACGCCGCGTTGGGACCCCGCCGACGGCACCGGCTACTACCGCGCGGAGAGCGCGTTCCAGTACCGGCTCGCGCGCCTGGCCGCGGGCGAGGGCATCCCCGCCGTGGACAAGGCCGCGCAATGGCCCGAAGGCGTGGACACCCGCCGCGAGACCACCACCGTCATGGAGCGCGCCACCGGCCTGGCCTGGCGCCTCCTGCCCGCGCCGCGGCCCGACCTGCGCTGGTTCGTCGTGTGTTGGGTCGCCTTCGTCTCGAGCCTGTCCCTGCTGGCGTTCTACGCCGCGGCCTGGCGCCTGACCCGCGACCCGCCGTTGGCCCTGGCCGCGACCGCGGCCTACGGCTTGTCCTGGGTCGCGCAGGCCAACGTCGCCGGGACCTACGGCTTCGAGGGTTTCGCGCTGCCGGTGATGCACCTGGGCCTGGCCGCCGCGCTCGCGGCGCTCGACCGCGAGACCCGCGACCCCGTGCCGTGGGCCTTCGCCTCGGGCGCCGCGTTGGGCCTGGCCATGGGCTCCTGGCACTTCGCGCGCCTGTACCTGCTCAGCTTCTTGGCCGCGCTCGCCTGGGTCGTGCTGCGCGCCGGACGGGACGCCGACGCGGTCAAACGCGCGCGCCTCGTCGCCATCTCCGGCGTCGGCGGCGCCCTGGCGGCCATGCTCGCCGCGCCCGCGGCGCGTCCCGGCGGCGGCTCCTCCCTCGCCCACGCTTGGGCCATGTTGGGCGAGAAGGTCCTGCACCTCCTGCGCAAGCCGGCGGACCCCGCGTCCTTGTCCGTGGACGCCCGGCTCCTGTGGACCGGCCCCTTCGACTCGCCCGAGGCCGCCTTCCTCGTCTTCTGCCTCGCGCCCTTCGGGCTCATGTTCCTGCCGCGGCTGCTCTCGCGCGGCGCGCCGAAACCGCCGCCCGCCCGCGCCGCCGCCTGGGAGCTCGCCGCCGCGCTCGCCGCGCTCTACGCCGCCGGGGCGCTCATGGTCTCGCGCTTGCTTCCCATGGCCGCGTTTTTCGCCGGCCTCTGGGCGCTGCGCGTGGCCGACAAGCGGCGCGTCCTGGCGCTGCGGCTGTTCTGGGCCGTCGCGGCCCTGGAGGCTTTCAAGCTCCTGGCGCCCGCTTCCCCCCTCAATCCGGCGATGTGGCTCTCTGCGCCGCTGGCCCGGCTCGAATACGGCGTGCCGGCCGCGTTCCGCCACGAGCGCGCCTTGTTGAGCTGGCTGCGGCGCCACGCGGCCCCCGACAAACCCGTGCTCGCCGGCATCGGCGTCTCGGGCTCCATCCTCGCCTACGCGGACGCGCCCACGGTCATCCACCCGAAGTTCGAGGCCGCGCCCATCCGCCGCAAGGTCGCGGACTACCTCGCCGCGCTCACCGCCGATGAAGCCGCCCTGGCCGCGTTCTGCGCGCGCCACGGGGCCGCCTTCGTCGTGCACGCGACCGCGGACCTGCTCGACGAGACCGACGACGGCACGCGTTACCTCGCGGGCAGACGGGGGCTGGACGCGACGATGCCGCTGTACCGCTTCCACTTCGACCCCGGCTCGCTCGCGTCCTTCACGCTCGTCTACGAGAACCCGGACTACCGCGTGTTCGCGGTCGGCGCCTCGACGCGGCCGTGGCGCTCGCCGCCGCTCGCGGTCTACGACGCGCGCATGTTCGAGCCGGAGTACGGCCCCGGCTCCGCCGTGCGGCTCAAGACGGAGCGCGCGCTGGCCCGCATGCACCGCGCGCGGCGCCAACTCGTGCTGGCCGCCATGCTGGCGCGGGCGGGCCGCTTCGAGGAGGCGGTGCTGCGCTACGACGAAAGCGCGTCCCAGTGGCCCCCCGACCCGGAGTATCGCGGCGACTTCGAGAAGCTCAAGGAGATCCTCCGGCGCCGCTCTCCCGCGCCGTAAGGCGCGTGAATCCGTATAATCCCGTCATGACCAACCTCTCCCGCTGGACCGACCACGCCTACGCCGCGTTGCGCGTCGTGACGGGTCTCGCCTTCGCCGTGCACGGCGCCCAGAAGCTTTTCGGCGTGCTCGGCGGCATGCGCCCGCCCCTCTTCTCCCAGATCGGCCTGGGCGGCGTCATCGAGTTCTTCGGCGGCCTGCTCATCGCCGCGGGCCTGCTCACGCGGCCGGCGGCGTTCCTGTGCAGCGGCACGATGGCGGTGGCCTACACCCAGTTCCACTGGAAGCTGGCCTTCGGCGCGGGTTTCTTCCCCTCGGTCAACGGCGGCGAGTTGGCGCTGGTGTATTCCTTCCTCTTCCTTTACTACGCCTGCCGCGGCTCCGGCCGCTTCGCCGTCCGCCCCGACTGACCGCGTGAGCCGGGTCCCCTCCCTGCAGGACCTGCGCGACGCCCGCGCGGCGCTCGCCGCCGGGCGCGGGCGCCTGACGGCGCCCGCCAGGGAGAAGGTCCTCGCGCTGGCGCGCGACCGCATGTACCACGGCCGCCGGCGCGAGGCGCAGAGCCTGCTCGCCGATTACGCGCGCCTCTACCCGCGCGACGCCGAAAGTCGCTTCCTGCTCGGCCTGCTGCGGCGCTTCCAGGGTCGCCATGCCGACTCCGTGGCGGAACTCAGGCGCGCCGTAGCCTTGTCGCCGCGCGCCGCGCGCCCGCGCCTCTACCTCGCCGAAGCGCTGCTGCGCGCCAAGAAGGTGGACGCCTGCCTCGCCGTGCTGCGCGCGGGCCTGCGCGCCGCGCCGAGCGCGCTGCCGCCGGACGAACGCGGCCTGCTCGAGCGCCACCGGCTGAACCTGTGCGCCCTGCGCTTCGAGGAGGCCGGCCGGCTGGGCGACCTCCTGCTCGCGCGTTTCCCGCCCGCGCCCGGCGAACGCCCGGCCGTGGCCTGGCCCATCTTCCACGAGGACTTCGAGCTGTACCGGCGGCCCGCCGCCTACCTCGACCGCGTCCAGGCCGCGCTGGCGAAGACGCCGCCCTCGGACTGGACCTCCTATTTCCGCCTCATGCTCCTGGGCCCGTGGCGCGCCTTCCGTCTCGAGCGCGAGCTGCGCCGCGACCGCTCGCGCCTGCTGTCGGCCGGCGGGCCGCGGGCCTGGATGCGCGCCGTCGCCTCCGAGTTCCGGCTCCCCGGATAGGAATCCTTTATAAGGTGCGGGTCCTGTCGCCCAGTCATATGCTCCGTTTCAGACGCCGCAGGCACCTACCGCCCAGCTATGACGACCTGGGGAAATCGCGGCGTCTGAAACGTAGCATATGACTGGGCGCCACCCGCACCTATGAGGATTCCTCGCCGTTTATTGAGATTCCTGTTGCCTGACAGGTTGCCCCTCATATCAGGACACCATTGCGGCGCGGCGGCGGCGCGTCCGGCGGGGTGACGCCTCGTTTTCGTTTCGAAAATGCGAGGCGCGATTTCCCCAGGTCGTCGTAGCTGGGCGGTAGGTGCCTGCGCCTCGCATTTTCGAAACAAAACGGGGCGGCAGGACCCGGCCGGACGCGCCGCCGCCGCGCCGCCCCGGGAGCTCCCCCTTGACGGTCCCCCACGCAGGGGCCATACTGAGGCGATGCGCGGCCTCCTGCTGTCGGCGCTGCTGTGGGCTCCAGCCCCCGCCCTGGCCGCCTACCCCGACTGCCTCGTCGACCCCGCCACCCGCCGCCCGCGCGAGGATTTCCAGGCGCTGCGCGACTGCCAGGCCAAGGCGCGCGGGCTCTTCGCCGCCAAACGCGACAAGAAGGGGCGCCGGCCCGGCGCGGCGGCGCTCGAGGCGTTCGACGACCACCAACGCGCCGAGGCCAAGCGTTTCTTCGAGAACCCGCAGGCCGAGGCCGTCGGCGGCGGCACGACCTTGGTGGACTCGGATTCACCCGCCGCGGCGGCCGCCGAAGGCGAAGTGCGCGACAAACTCGGCGGCCTCACGGACGCGGACCGCGCCAGAGCCGGCGCGGGGGCCAAGGACCTGCTCGGCCTGGAAGGGCGGCTGAAGGCCGCGGCCGGGGACGGCTCCAAGGGCATCACGCCCGCGATGGCGCGCGACATCATCGCCACGCTCAAGGCGCAGCAGGGCGGCGTGAGCGGCGACATGCAGGGTCTGCTCGACTCCGTCGTGCGCGACGGCGGCAAGCTCAAGCCGGAGACGATGAAGAAGCTGCAGGACGCGGCGCGTTCGGCCAAAGGCGCGGGCCTGCAGTTGGGCATCGACCCGAAGATCGAGCAAGGCCTGCTCGAGAGCGACTTCAGCGGGGACAAGGTCCCCGCCTCGCCCGGCGCGTTGTAGCCCGCAACCGCTATAATCCGGGCATGAGACCCGGCGCCCTCCCCCTCTTCGCCCACCTGACCTCCGTGCCGACCGCCCCGTTCCGCGAGACCGCGGTCACGCGCAAACTCATGGAATGGCTGCGCGCGCACCTCAAGGGCAAGGCCATGGTCAAGCGCCGCCGGGGCGGCGTGGTCGTGGCCTACCGCGGCGCCGGCGACGACGCGCCCGCGCTCGCGTTGGCGGCCCACCTCGACCACCCCGCTTTCGAGCTGTCCAAGGTGACGGCCAAAGGCGCGCTCGCGCTCAAACGCGGCGGCCTGCCGCCGCACCTGCTGCCGGGCGCCTCCGTTGAAGCCTTCGCCAAGGACAACCGCGACAACACCCCGCTCGCGCTCGGCGTCCTGGGCAAGCCCGCGAAGAAGACGCCCGACCTCTATCCGCTGACCTGGACCTTGCCGCCGAAGAAGGGCGCCAAACTCGACTTCGCCGTGCTCGCCTTGCCGGCGTGCGAGGTGAAGAAGGGCTGGCTGATCTCCCGCTCGGTGGACGACCTGCTGGGCTGCGCCGTCTCGCTGGAAGCCGTCAGGCGGCTGGCCGCCGCGAAGGCCAAGGTGAACGTCACCGTCCTCCTGAACCGCGCCGAGGAAGTCGGCTTCGTGGGCGCGCTCGACATGATCCTCTCGCGCGAGCTGCCCTCGGGCGACTCCTACCTCTCCATCGAGTCCTCGCGCGAGCTGCCCGGCTCGCGCCCCGGCGGCGGCCCCACCATCCGCCTCGGCGACAAAGCCTCGGCCTTCGACCCCAACCTCATCGCCTTGCTCGACGCCGCCGGCGCCAACCTGCGCAAACGCGGCGTCAAGGTCCAGCGCCTGCGCCTGACCGGCGGCACTTGCGAGGCCACCGCCTACCAGGCCTTCGGCTACGAGTCGGCGGGCGTGGCCGTGCCTTTGGTCAACTACCACAACGGCTGGGGCGCCAAAGCCGTGGCCCCCGAGATGGTCCGCGTCCGCGACGTCCACGGCGCGGTCGAACTGCTGGTCGAGGCCGCGAAGCTCTTCCCGTCCTTCAAGCTCCGCGGCGCGCTTCGCGCGGGCCTCAAAAAGCGCCACGCCGCCTCCCTCAAGCAGCTCAGCTGAAGAGTGTCCCACAGCTTAAGGGGACTGTCCCCTTAAGCCGTGGGACAGGCCTCAACTTAACAGGGGGCTGCGGATTTGGCAGAATGGGGGCATGAAACCCCTTCTGGCCCTGCTTGTCGTGCTCGCCGCGCCCGCGGCCGCCAACCCGCTCCAGGACTTCCAGACGCGCGCGCGCCCGGAACTGCTGGCCCCGTTCGCGCGCGACCTGGGCGGCGTCCTCGGCGGCGCCTCGGCGCACACCGGCCGGACCATCGGCTTTCCCGGGTTCTGGGCCGGCGCCGTGGCCTCGGTGCAGACGCGCCCGGAGAAGGACAACCTCATCCTGCGCTCCGCGGGGGTGAAGGCCTTCGGCCTTCCCATGCTGGAGGCCGGCGTCGGGCTGCCGTTCAAGGTGGACCTCGTCGTCCACGGCCTCAAGGCCTACGGCGCCACCGTCGTGGGCGGGGGCGTGCGTTACGGCGTGTACCGCACCGACCTGGTGGACACCTTCCTGCCGAACATATCGGTGTCGGCCTTCGGCGACAAGGTCACGCACGACGCTTTCTCCGCGACCCATGGCGCCCTCAACGCCGCGGCGACCTGGAACCTGCCCATCGTCAAGCCCTTCTTCCTCGCCGGCTACGACCTCACCGAGGTCAAGGTCGAGCGCGCGACGGCCGCCGGCACGCTCGGCGCCAAGGCGACGGGCCGCGGCTCGCGTTTCTCCGTCGGGGCGGGACTGACGCCGTTCCCCTTCCTCGACTTCCGCGCGGCCTACACGCTGCGCCACGGCATCCCGGGCTTCGACCTCGGGCTCGGGGCGAAGTTCTGACTTGAAGATCTACACGCGCACCGGCGACAAGGGCGAGACCGGCCTGTTCGGCGGGCCCCGCGTGCGCAAGAACCACCCCCGCGTGGACGCCTACGGCGAAGTGGACGAGCTCAACACCGTCCTGGGCCTGGCGCGCGCCGAGCTGGAGGCGGGCGAAGGCCTGCCCGGCCTCGACGCCGCCTTGGCGCGCGTGCAGGACGAGTTGTTCATGGTCGGCGCCCTGCTGGCCACGCCGCGCGCCGCCAAACTCGCGCCGCCCTTCGACCGGGGCCTGCCCGCCGAGGCCGCGACGCGCCTGGAGCGCGAGATAGACGCCTGGGACGCCGAGCTCAAGCCGCTCGCCGTCTTCATCCTGCCCGGCGGCGGCCGCCTGGGCGCGCAGCTGCACCTCGCGCGCGCCGTCAGCCGCCGCGCGGAGCGCGCGTCCGTCGCGCTCGGCGCCGTGGAGCCGCCGCTGCCCGACAACGTCATCGTCTACCTCAACCGGCTCTCCGATTGGCTCTTCACCGCCGCGCGCTGGGTCAACAAGAAGCAGGGCCGCGCCGAGACGCCCTGGAACGGGCTCAAGTAGCATGAACGCGGTCGAGGTCGTCGGGCTGTCGCACGTTTATCCGGCGAGACGCGACTCTCCCGAGCGCAAGGCGCTGAGCGAGGTGTCGTTCGCCGTCCCCGAGGGAGAAGTCTTCGGCCTTCTCGGCCCCAACGGCGGCGGGAAGTCCACTTTGTTCAAGATCCTCTCGACCTCCTTCCCTCCGACGACTGGGACCGTGTCGTGCTTCGGGAAGGACGCCGTGGGCCGGCCGGAAGACGTCCGTCCCCTTCTGGGCATCGTTTTCCAGTCGCCCAGTCTCGACCCTCGTCTCTCCGTGCTGGAAAACATGACCCACGCCGGCCGCCTGTACGGCCTTTCCGGGAGCCGCCTCTCGGCGCGCATCGATGAGATGCTCGCCCGCTACCGCCTGACGGACCGCGCGGGCGATCGCGTCTCCACCCTCTCCGGCGGCCTCAAGCGCCGCGTCGAGCTCGCCAAGAGCCTCCTCCATTCGCCCCGGCTCGTCCTGCTCGACGAGCCCTCCACCGGCCTCGATCCCGCCGCGCGCAAGGACCTGTGGGAGCACCTGCTCGCCCTCAAACGGGACGGCGCCACCGTGATGACGACGACCCATCTCATGGACGAAGGCGACCGCTGCGACCGCGTGGGCATCCTCGACGGCGGCAGGCTCGTCGCGCTCGGCGCGCCCGACGCGCTCAAGGCCGCCATCGGCAAGGACGTCGTGACCGTGGACTGCGGCGACGCGCCCGCGCTGGCCGCCGAGGTCGAGAAGCGTTTCGGGCTCAAGCCCGCCGTCTACGGAGACACGCTGCGCCTGGAGCACGAGAAGGGCCACGCCTTCATCCCGCAGCTCGTCGAAGCCTTCCCCGGCAGACTCAAAACCGTCAGCCTGTCGCGCCCGAGCCTGGAAGACGCGTTCCTCCACCACGCCGGCCGCCGCTTCGCCGACGCGGAGGCCGCGTGAGCTTCTACCTGGCGGTGCGCACGCTCTGGGAGCGCGAGTTGTCGCGGTTCTACCGCGACAAAGCCCGTCTCATCGGCGCGCTCACCCCGCCCATCGTGTTCTGGTTCCTCATCGGCTCCGGCCTGGGCGACGCCTTCTCGGTCCCCGGCGCGGACTCGGGACTGAGCTACCTGCAGTATTTCTACGCCGGCACTCTCATGCTCATCGTGCTGTTCACCTCGGTGTTCTCGACCATCTCGGTCATCGAGGACCGCCATGAAGGCTTCCTGCAGTCCGTGTTGGTGTCGCCCGCGCCGCGCCTGGCCGTGGTGCTGGGCAAGAT
>JANRKA010000040.1:0-26200 GCA_033875325.1 Elusimicrobiota bacterium
GCCGGCGAGCAGGGCCGCGGGGTCGGGGAGGGCGTCGGACGCCGCCGCGGGAGCCGCGGGCGCCGCCGACGCGTCGCCGACCAGGCCCGCCTCCGGGGCGCCGGCCGCGGGCGCGGCGGTCCCCGAAGAGACGGCCAAGGCCGCGGCGGTGGAGGCCGCGATGGGGTTGACGAGTTTCTCCGCTCCGGGCGCGGGGGTCGAGAAGACGCCGCCTTCCGGGACGCGGCCGCGCGCCTTCTGCGAGATCGCCTTCTGTCGCTCGGCCTTCAGATGCGTCCACCAGTTGTAGAAGAGGAAGCCGGGGATGGCCAGCGCGACCGCGAGGATCGCCCAACCGAGGCCGCCCTTCGCCGCGGGAGCGGCCATCAGTTGAACCTCCGCTTGGGGATCACGGTGACGATCTCGGCCTGGACGGTGTTGAGGCCCACGGCGTCGGATTTCTTGTTGAGGTCCACCGACTGGAGGTGCATCAGCGGCTTGGCGCCCTCCAGGCGCGTCAGCCAGGCGTAGAACTCGGCGAAACGCGCGGGCATGGTGATGTTCGACGCCTGGAAGATGAGTCCCGCCTGCTCCTGCTCGCGCACGGGCTGGAAGGTCTCGGGCGCCAGGCCTTCGGCCTTGAGGGAGTCGTAGACCGAGTTGGACAGCCACTGCTCCTTCTCCTTCATCGTGGGCAGCTGGGCGTAGCCGGAGGCGAGCTGGTCGCGCAGGTCCTTGTACTGGGTGCCGAACTCGGAGAGTTGCCGCGCCGCGTCGATCTCGGACTGCAGGCGGGCGCTCTTCTTCTTGGGCGGGGCGTAGAGCCCGGCGTAGGCCAACACGACCATGACGCCGGCCAAGGCGAAGGCCTTGCCGAAGCGTTTGCCCCCCTTCTCGCGGACGGTGGACAGGACCATGTCCAGCTCCGCTTGGGCCAAGGCGACCAGGGGCTTCAGGTCGATGTTCTGGGCCATGTCAGGTCTTCTTCGCCTTGAGGACGAGGGTGAACCCCGTGCGCTCCTCGATCTTCTGGGTGAGGGCGCGCGGGTCCATCCCGGGCGCGCCTTCGCCGCCGCCGGGCTGGTCGACCTTGGCCTGCAGCGACATGTTCACCTCGAAGAGCTTGCCGAGGAGCTCGGAGCGGCGCAGCGTCTCCTGGAACTGGAAGGCCATGTCCTGCTCTTCGGCGGAGGACTGCCCCTGCGCGCGCGCCTTGAGGCTGATCTCGAGGCCGGCCTTGTCGGGCGTCGTGCCCAGCGGGTTGGCCACCGTGACGCCCGTCAGCCAGACGCTCTGCGGCATGAGCGAGACGATCTCGCGAAGGACGGCGGAGAGCTTGGGCCGGTCGGCGCGGGTCAGCGTGCGCAGCTGGTCGAGCTGCGCCTGCATGTCGGTGAGCTGCTGCTGGATGTCGGGGCCGGCGCGTCCCTGCAGCGCCAGCTTCACGTCCGGGTCCACCTGGTAGTTCGACAGCTCGCGGGCGCGCATGCCGTAGGTCATGTTGTTGTAGATGCCGGTGAGCGCGAAGAAGGCGGCGAGCGCGGCGCCGGCGATGAAGATGTCTCGCGCGACGGCGCGCTCCTCTTCGGTGACGCGGTCGGTGGCCGCCAGGTCGAGCGCCACGGGCGACTCGACGAGGTCCTTGGCCGAGGCGCCGATGGACGCGAAGCCGCCCCAGTCGCCGCCCTTGATCATCAGCGCCTTGGCGGTGTCCTGCGGCTCGGCCGGCGCGCCGGACTCCTGGGAGAAGGCCTCGATGAACTGCGGCAGCGAGGCGTTGGAGCCGCCGACGAACACGCGCCCGACGCGCGGCAGGTTGAGCTGCTTGGAGACGAAGGACAGGCAGCCGGCGAGGTCCACCTTGCGCAGGTCGGCCAGCGTCGCCTCCTCGCCGAGGAACACCTCGCGGAAGAACACAGGCAGGCCGCGTTCGGAGATGAGGACGCGCACCGCGCCGCCGTCGAAGTGGACCTGGGCGTAGGGGTCCGGGCCGGCGGGCGGGTTGACGCCCTGCCACAGCCGCAGCACCGAGCAGGGCGCGACCTCGAGGCCGACGAGCTTCAGGCCCAGGCTGTCGAGCAGGCCGGTGATGTTGGCCAGGTTCTTCTTCTGCGTGACCGCGATGAGCACGCCCGTGCGCGCGCGCCCGGCCGCGTCGGGGGGCATCGGCGCGGACTGCCAGTCGTTGGCCAGCGCGTCGAAGGCGATGGGGATGTACTTCTTGGCCTCCAGCGGGATGGCCGAGCGCAGGAAACGGCGCTCCATCGCGGGCATCGCGAAGTAGCGCAGCAGGCCCAGGTGGTGGGAGAGCGTCACGCGCACGTTCTTGGAGTTCCAGCGGATCTGCGCCATGGACTGGCGGATGAGGTCGCCGACCTTCTTGGGGTCGGTGAGGAAGTCGGTGTTCATCGTCGCCGTCGCGCCGGCGGCCTTGCCGTCGCTGGGGACCGGGATGCGCACGAGGTGGTCCACCACGATCTTGCCGGACTTGTCCTTGTGGGTCTCGGAGATGTAGATGGTCTCCGGGCTCAGGTACAGGCCCAGGCAGGTGGCCAGGCGCGGCCGGTCGGAGCCGAAGGCGAGCTGCTCGATGAGGGCGTCGTATTTGCCCATGTTACTCGCCCCCCGCGAACTCGAGGTCCACCTTCGCGCCGGCGTCGGAGACGGCGGAGGAGACCTGGATGCGCTTGGGCTCGACCTGGTAACGGTTGATGAGGAGGCTGGCCACCATCTGGGCGCGGCGCTCGGCCAGGACCGCGGCGTCCTTCTCGTCGGGCGCGGCGTGGCCCACCACGCGCAGGTTCTCCAGCGGGTACACCGCGATGGTGGAAGCCGCCTTGCCCAGCGCCTTGTTGGCCGCGTCGCTCATCTGGTGCGTGTCCTTGTTGAAGGGCAGCTCGAAGCGCCCGGACGCCGGCTTGGCCGGCTTCTCCGGCGCCTTGGGAGCGGCCTGGGGCGCGGGGGCGGGGGCGTCGTCGGCGGCGGCCTCCGGCGCGGGCGCCGCGGCCTTGGGCTCCGTCGCGCGCGCCTCGCGGCCCTTGTCGGCCCGGGCCGCGGACTTGCGGCCGCGCACGGGGCGGGAGACCACGCGGCGCGCCGTCTTGGCCGCCTTGCTCCCGGGCGCCGGGAGCTCGACGGCCGCGGGGGCCGCGGCGGCTTTCATGCCTTTGACCAGCGGCGCGGCGCCCCCCAGGTCGGCGCTGGGCGCCGACGGCGAGGCGGCGACGGGCTCGACGGCGGCGACGGGCTCGCGGTCGTCCACCGGTCGGGGGCTCTCGCCGCGCCCGGCGGGTTCCTTATCGGAGAGCAGCTTCTCCGAGGACCCGCCGTCGTCGATGAGGTTGATCCAACGGTGCAGGGAGCGCTGGCGGTTCTTCGTGTCGGTCGCGGTGAGCACGGTCTCGTAGCGGCCGGCCGGCAGGACCGAGCCGAAGTAGCCCTGTCGGCCGTTCCAGAAGATCTGGTGGAACACCGGGCCGCCGCCGACGACCTCCTGCAGCGGGGTCAGCTCCATGCCGTCGCGCGAGGGCTGGAGCAGCTGGAACTTCCAGGACACCAGCCCCGCCGGCGGGTCGGAGACGGAGAACTCGATGACCACGCCCTGGTTGCGGGCCGGCCGGAACTGGGGAGGGAACACGCCCAGCGAGATGGGCGGCCCCAACTCGTCGCCCACGGCGCTCTCCACGGCCAGCGTCAGCGGCTGGTTGTACACGAACACCGCCACGATGCCCTTGAAGTCCAGCAAGCCCTTGGGGATGTCGACCTGGGTGTTGAGCAGGTTGACGCGCACGCGCGGCGGAGCGACGCCGGCCGAGAACATGTGCGCCGAGATGCCCATCGTGCGGCGCATGTCGAGCACCTTGGCGTCGCCGATGGCCGTCCCCTCGGGCAGGATGACGACCTGCGTGCTGCCCAGCGCGAAGGCGAGCTTGGTGAGCGGGTCGAGCACCTTCGAGGCGTCGCGGTGGAAGGCGATGCCCGACTGGAAGAGGGCCGTCGTCGGGATGCCGATGGCCTCGGGGTCGCCGTTCTCGCGCATGACCACGCGCACGCCCTCGATGGACTTGAGGTCGGAGAGGCTCTTCTCCTGCGCGTTGCGCAGGCGCGCGCGGATCTCCTTGCGCATGACCGCCTTGTTGGACGCCGACATGTCGTCGCCGCGCGGCGCGGACGGGGCGACGCGGCCGCGCGGGGCGGAGCGGCGCTCCGGCTCGTCCACGGCGTCGAGGTCGCGCGCCCGGCGCGAGTTGGACTCGCCTTCGGTCATGATGGGCGCGCCGGAATCGCGACGCGCCTGACGCTTGAGCGACGGGTCGGCCGCCAGCGAGCGCTCGGCGGCCGCTTCGACCACGGCGTCGCCTTTGGCGGCGGACGGGCTGCCCGCCTTCCCGCCCGAGGCGTTCATGCGGTGGGTGATGAGGTTGAGGTACTCGTTGGCCATGGAGCGCTCGGCCGGGTCGCCTTTGGTGAGGATCTCCATGAAGCGGTCCATCGCCTGCATGTCGTCGCCCTTCTCGTAGAAGCCGATGGCGAGCTGCATGGGGCGGCTCAAGCCCGCGGTCCCCCCCGCGTCCTCCTGCCCGAAGGCCGAGGACGCCGGGGCGCCCAAAAGCGCCGCGACGACGAGGAATCGTTCAAACGCCATGTCTGCGCGCAGTTTTTGCCACGCGAACGGGAGGATAAGGGAACCCGGTTACGGGAATATTACGGTCCCTCCCCCCTTATTATGGAGAGACCCCGAGGGCCTGGAGCTGCGCGCGGGCCTGGGGGTTGGCCGGGTCCACCGCCAGGGCCGCCCGCAGCATCGCCACGGCCTCCTCGCGGCGCCCCAGGCCGAGGTAGGCGCCGGCGAGGTTGACCCGGGGCGCGGCCCCGAGCGCGTCGAGCCCGGCCACCGCCTCGAGCTCGGCGGCCGACTCGGCGTGGCGCCCGCGCGTCAGGAGCAAAGTCCCGTGGATGAAGCGGGTCTTGGGCATGTCCGGGTAGCGCCGCGCCAGCTCCCGCGCGAGCGCGAGGGTCCGGTCGCCCCAGTCGCGGCGGCCGACCGCGGCCTCGAGCTCGCGCAGCCGGGGCAGGCCATCGAGCAGCGGGTGGCGCGGACGGCCGGACTGGGCGGCCAGCGCGCCGAGGTTGCGCTCGGCCAGCGCGAGGTCCGGGGAGAGGTTGAGCGCGCGGGCGTAGGCCGTCTCCGCCCCGGGCCAGTCCTTCTCCAGCGTCAGCAGGTAGCCGAGGTTGTTCCAGTGGTTGGGGT
The DNA here is from genome assembly GCA_033875325.1 of Elusimicrobiota bacterium. Taxonomy (GTDB): domain Bacteria; phylum Elusimicrobiota; class Elusimicrobia; order UBA1565; family UBA9628; genus GWA2-66-18. Next base: position 5,231 of record JANRKA010000040.1, read on the forward strand.
TGTTCGGGAAGACGCGGACCGCGGTCTCGAGCAGCTCGCGCGCCTCGGCCTTCCAGCGCGGCGGGTCGGCCAGGTAGTAGGCGGTCAACCCGTTGTAGATCTCCTGAGAGAGCGGGTTGAGCCCCCAGGCCGTCCGGTAGAAGAGCCCCGCCTCCTCGGGCCGCTTGAGCTGGCCGTTGAGGACCGTGGCCAGGTTGAAATAGATCTCGTCGTAGCCCGCGTTGGCGGAGAGCGCGTCGCGGTAGGCGTCGGCGGCGTCGGCCGGACGCCCCGAGCGCGCGTAGGCGTTGCCCAGCTCATAGAGGGCGTTGACCTCGCGCGGGCCCCAGGCCCGCGAGCGCTCGAGCTCCTTGATGGCGCCGGGCAGGTTGGCGTGACGGATGAGCTTGAAGCCCGAGAAGTAGCGCGCCTCGCGGTTCCACAGACGCACCCACACCCAACCCGCGCCGAGCGCGAGCGCGACGACCCCCAAGGCGGCGGCGCGGCGCGCGAGCGGCGGCGCCTGCCACTCCCAGGCGGCGGCGCCGGCGCCGCGGCCCAGCGCCGTGCCCGCCGCCCACCAGAACAAGAAGGCCGGCACCGCGAAGTGCAGGGACACGTTGAGCAGGTTGTCGGCCAACACGCCGGCCACGCCCGCGGCCAGCCCGAGCCAGACCACGTCGTCGCCGCGCCGCTCCCGGCTCCACTTCCACGCGCACGCGAAGAAGGACGCCCACAGCCACAGGAAGGCTCCCAACCCGAGCACGCCGGTCTGCGCGTAGGTCTCGAGCAGCTCGTTGTGGCTGTTGTTGGCGTGCGTGCGCAGCTGCTGCCAGAACGGGTCGAGGTGGAGCAGATGGCCTTGGTAGAAGGGGTAGAACAACTCGAAGAGGCCTCCCCCCTTCCCGAGCAGCGGCGTGTCCGAGCCCATGAGCCACGCGCAGGTCCAGATGAGGAAGCGCTGGTGCAGCGGGCTGTAGCGCACGGTCTCCGAGTCGGCCAGGACCTTCATCTCGGTGATGCGGCCGATGACGCCCGGCGCGTAACCGCCTTTGACCGTGCTCGACGGCCACGCCAAGGCCAGCGCCAGCGCGACGCCGAAGACCAGTCCGACCGGCTTGGGGTCCTCGCGCAGGCGGTCGCGCACGCGTTTGGACGCGAACAGGGCCGCGCACGCCACCGCCGCCCCGAGCCAGGATGACCGGGTCAGAGTGGCGAGCAAGGCCGAGTGCAGCGCCACGAACAACGCGCCGTAGACGGCGCGACGCGACGGGACCCTCTCGAGGATGAACAGGCCGAGCGCGACGGGCATGAGCACGACGATGTAGGACGACAGGAAGTTCGGGTTGCCGAAGGTCGAGACCGCGCGGCCGCCGTAGGGGTTGAGCACCTGGGGCCACACCACCTCGAAGTTGAAGTATTGCAGCACGCCGTACACCGAGGACAGGAAACCCACGCCGAAGGCGAGGTGGAGGTAGTCCACGACGCGGCCGCGCCGCGTCAGCCACGCCGCGCCCGCCAGGCCGACGGCCCAGACGAAGGCGCCGTAGGGGTCCCACACCTGCGCCCAGAGGTCCTCGGGCCGGCCGCTGGGACGAGCGCGCAGCGACGGATAGGCGGTCCACAGCAGGCCCCAGACCGTCATGAAGACGACCCACGGCGCCAACGCCACCGCGTCGTCCCCTTTCTCTTCGGACGCCGCGTGCGCCGCGGCCAGCACGAACACGAGGACCGCGTTGACGAGCAGGAACAAGGCGTTGCGGCCCCCCTCCGCGGCCATGGACGGGCGCAGGAACTCGGGGAACCGGGCGTAGGACCACGCCCAGGACGCCGCCCAGAGCGCGAGGAACAGCCCCAGCGGCGCCCACGCCGCGGTCCGAGGCACGCGCCAGCCCTCGGGACGCCCGCTCTCCTCGGCCGCCCAGAGCGCGCCCAGCGCGAGCACCGCCAGGTTGAGCGCGACGATCTGGGTGATGTAGGGGTTGCGCGTCAGGTTGGTGAAGAACACCAACGGACAGAAGAAATGCAGCACCACCCACAGGAGCCGGCGGGAGCGCGCGTTCATCGCGGGATAGTCTAGACTATTTGAAAAGAGAACGGCCTCCCCGGGGTCGCCCGCGGGGAGGCCGTGCCGTCGTCCGGCGCCTTAAGCGCGGCTGGTGACGAGGACGAGGTGATAACCGAACTGCGTCTTGACCGGGCCCTGGACCTGGCCGACGGGGGCCGAGAAGACGACCTTGTCGAACTCCGGCACCATCTGCCCGGGGCCGAACTCGCCGAGTTTGCCGCCGTCGCGGCTGGAAGGGCAGGAGGAGTGCTGCTTGGCGAGCGCGCCGAAATCGGCGCCGCCCTCGATCTGCTTCTTGAGGTCCTGACACTGCGCTTCGGTCTTCACGAGGATGTGGCTGGCGGACGCGCGGGGCATGGGCGGGACCTCTCGGTTGCGGTTTTAAATCGAAAGCCGGGGATGGGATTCGAACCCACGACCTGCTGTTTACGAAACAGCTGCTCTGCCGCTGAGCTACCCCGGCGGCCCGCACAGTTTACCATAAGTTAAGTTGGGGTCAAGTTAAGTTGGGGTCAGACCCTTCTTAACTCTTCTTAACTCTCTCGGCTCTGTGCCCCGGTGAGTTAAAGAGTTAAGAAGGGTCTGACCCCAACTTAACTTGACCCCAACTTAACTTCAGTGCAGGCCCAGGTAGGCTTTCTGGACGGCGGGGTCCTTGAGGAGGACCGCGGTACTCTCGGAGGCGACGATCTCGCCGGTCTCGAGGACGTAGGCGCGCGAGGAGGCGCGCAGGGCGCGTTTGGCGTTCTGCTCGACGAGAAGGACGGTGACGCCTTCCTTGTTGATGAGCTCGATGATCTCGAAGATCTTGTCGACGACGACCGGGGCCAGGCCCATGGACGGCTCGTCGAGGCACAGGAGCTTGGGCGCGGCCATCAGCGCGCGGCCCATGGCGAGCATCTGCTGCTCGCCGCCCGAGAGCGTGCCGCCGAGCTGGGAGCGGCGCTTGCCCAACACGGGGAAGAGGTGGAAGACGTGGTCGTACTCGCGCGAGAGGTCCCTCTCCGCGCGCGAGTAGGCGCCCATCTCGAGGTTCTCCATGACGCTCAAGCGCGGGAAGATGCGGCGGCCTTCAGGCACGAGCGACAATCCCATGCGCATGATCTGGTCGGGCGGCAGCCCGCCGATGTCGCGGCCTTGGAAGCGGAGCGTGCCTTTCTCGGGGGCGAGCAGGCCGGCGACCGTCTTCATCATCGTGGTCTTGCCCGCGCCGTTGTTGCCGATGAGGGCGACGACCTCCCCGGCGTGGACCTCGAGGCTGACGCCCTTGAGCGCGCGGATCTTCTTGCCGTAGACGGCGTGCACGCCCTCCAGTTGGAGCATGGCGGCGGCGGCGTCCTTCTTGGAGGTCACGCGCCCTCCTTGCCGAGGTAGGCCTCGATGACGCGCGGGTTGTTCATCACCTCGGCCGGCTTGCCCTCGGCGATCTTGACGCCGTAGTCGAAGACGAAGACGCGGTCGGAGATGTCGAGCACGACGCGCATCTGATGCTCGATGAGCAGGACGGTGATGCCGCGGTCGCGCACCTTGCGCGCCAGGGCGACCAGGTCCTGGCTCTCGGTCGGGTTCATGCCCGCGGTCGGCTCGTCGAGGATGAGGAGCTTGGGCTCCGCGGCGAGGGCGCGCGCGACCTCGAGCTTGCGCTGCGCGCCGTAAGGGAGGTTCTTGGCGAGCTCGTTGCCGAGCGCCTTGAGGCCCACGAAGTCGAGCAGCTCCTTGGCCTTGGCCTCGGTGTCGGCCTCCTCCTCTCGGAAGGCCTTGGTGCGCAGCAGGGGGCCCAGCAGGAACTGCTTGGTGCGGCTGTGGCGGCCCACCATCACGTTCTCGAGCGCGGTCATGTGCGAGAACAAGCGGATGTTCTGGAAGGTCCGCGAGACGCCGCGGCAGACGATGTCATGGCACTGGCGGCCGCGGATGCCGTCGCCGCAGAACACGATGTCGCCGCGCGAGCCGGGGTAGACGCCGGTGAGCACGTTGAAGAAGGTGGTCTTGCCCGCGCCGTTGGGACCGATGACCGAGACGATCTCCCCCTCGTGGATGACGAGGTTGACCTGGTCCACGGCTTTGAGGCCCCCGAAATGCTGGGCGAGGTCCTTGACCTCGAGGAGGATCTTGCTCATTCGGCCCCCAGCTCCGCCTCGCGGCGCGACGACGGGAGGATGCCCTGCGGCCGGAAGAGGGTCACCAGCACCAGGATGAGCCCGAAGAAGAGGTAGCGGTAGTTGATCCACTCGGCCGAGAGCGTGGCCTGCATCAGCGGCGGCACGCCGGCCAGGATGAAGGCGCCCAGCAGCACGCCCGCGATGGAGCCCATGCCGCCGAGCACGACGATGGAGACCACGAGGATGGACTCCCAGAACACGAAGGACTCGGGCGTGACGAACTGCTCCCACATGGCGAACAGAGCGCCGCCCACGCCCGCGAAGACGCCCGACAGCGTGAAGGCCAGCAGCTTGTAGTGGCGCACCGGGATGCCGGAGAGGCGCGCGGCGACCTCGTCCTCGCGGATGGCGACCCAGGCGCGGCCCACGCGCGAGTCCTCGAGCCGCCGCGAGGCCAGGGCCGACAGGGCCACGGCCGCCAGGATGAGCAGGTAATACTGGATGTTGGGATCGGCCGAGACGAAGCCGAGCGGGCGCCAGGCGGCGAGCTGCATGCCCTTGGGCCCGCGGGTGAGACCGTCGAGGTTGTTGATGGTCAGGCGCGCGATCTCGCCGAAGCCCATGGTCACCACGGCCAGGTAGTCGCCGCGCAGGCGCAGGATGGTGACGCCGAGCAAAGCGCGGAAGGCCGTCGTGACGACCGCCGCGAGAACGACGGCCAGCGGCGCCGGCACGCCTTTGGACATCGCGATGGCCGCGGTATAGGCGCCGATGGCGTAGAAGGCGATGTAGCCGAGGTCGAAGAGGCCGACGTAGCCCAAAGTGAAGTTCAAGCCCAGGCCCAGGAGCATGAACAGGCCGATGACGCCGCCCACGCGCACGAGGTACGGCAGCTCGACCGCGTGCGCGACGAACGGGAACGCGGCGGCGGCGGCCAGCAGCGCCCAGGGAGCCCACTTCGCGCGCAGGAGCCTCATACCTTCTCGGCGACCTTCTCGCCCAGCAGCCCGGACGGCCGCACGAGCAGGACGATGATGAGCACGGTGAAGGCGATGACGTCGCGCCACTGCGCGCCGTTGGGGATGTAGCCCGAGGCGAACACCTCGAGGAAGCCCAGCAGGAAGCCGCCGAGCACCGCGCCGCGGATGTTGCCGATGCCGCCGAGCACGGCCGCGGTGAACGCCTTGGTGCCGGGCAGGAAGCCCATGCTGTATTTGACGACCTGGTAGTTCATCCCGTAGAGGACGCCCGCGGCGCCGCCCAACGCGCCGCCGACGAAGAAGGTCGCGGCGATGACCTTGTTGGCGTTGATGCCCATGAGCCCCGCCGTCTGCACGTCGTCGGAGCAGGCGCGCATGGCTTTGCCCATCTTGGTGTGTTCGACGAACCAGTGCAGCAGGCCCATGAGCGCGAGCGAGGTCGCGAGGATGACGAGCTGCAGGGTGCTCACGCTCGCGCCGGCGAACTCGAGCTGGGTGACGGGCACGGGCACGGGGAAGGAGAGCGCCTGGGTGCTGATCCACAGGAACGCGGCGTTCTGGATGATGATGGAGACGCCGATGGCGGAGATGAGCGGCGCCAGGCGCGAGATGTGGCGCAGCGGGCGGTAGGCGAAGCGCTCGATGACCACGTTGACCACGCCCGCGCCCGCCATCCCGACGACGAACATCGCGACCAGCGCCAGCGGGCCCGTGCCGAACACGGCGGGCGCGAAGGTCGCCAGGCCCAGCGCCATGAAGGACCCCAGCATGAGCACCTCGCTGTGCGCGAAGTTGATCATCGTGAGGATGCCGTAGACGAGCGTGTAGCCGAGCGCGATCAGGGAGTAGATCGCGCCCAGCGTCAGCCCGTTGACGACCTGTTGGAGGAACACGCGGGGCGTCTTACTTGACCGTGGTGAAGACCTTGTCCTTGCCCTGGGCCTGGGTCATGGTCACGATCTTGTTGAGGGTGTCGCCTTTCTCGTCGAAGGTCGTCTTGCCGAGCACGCCGGTGTAGTCGGTCTTGCGCAGCTCCTCGATGACCTTGACCCGGTCGTGGCCGCCGGCCCGCTCCATCGCCGCCATGATGATCTGCGCGGCCTCGTAGCCGAAGTGGTCGAAAGGCTTGAGCTCCTCGCCGGCGCCCGTGAAGCGCTTCTTGTAGTTGTCCATGAAGGTCTTCGCGCTGGGCAGGTCCTCGACCGGGATGCCCACGATGGAGAGGTAGGCGCCGTCGGCGGACTCGCCGGCGACGTCGAAGAGGCCGGAGGTCTTGGAGCCGTCGCCGGAGATGAACGCGAAGGGCAGCTTCATGCCCAGTTCCTTCATCTGTTTGAGCAGCAGGCCGGCCTCGGTGTAGAGGCCGCCGAAGTAGACGCCCTCCGGCTTGTTCTTGTCGCCCTGGAGCTTGGTGAGCAGGGCCTTGAAGTCCTTGTCGCCGACCGACACGCCGTCCTCGGAGACGACCTTGCCGCCGAGGCCGCCGAAGGTCTTGGCGAACTGCTCGGCCAGGCCCTGGCCGTAGGGCGACTTGTCGTGCAGCAGCGCCATGCGCCGCTTGCCCAGCTTCTTGAACGCGAACTCGGCCGCGTAGGAGCCCTGGACGTCGTCGGTGGGGCAGACGCGGAAGACCATCTTCGGGCCCTGCCAGTCGGAGGTGAGCTGCTGGGCCGTGACCTCGGGGTTGGTGGCGGCGGGCGACACCATCGCGACGGGCGCGCGCGCGTACACCTTGGCGGCCGGGATGGCGCAGCCCGAGTTGTAGTGGCCCACGACGGCGACCACGCGCGGGTCGGAGACGATGAGGTTGGCGACGTTGACCGCTTCCTTGGGGTCGGCGCGGTCGTCGTACGGCGCCGCGACCAGCTTATAGGGGAACCGCTTGGCGGCGTTGGCCTCCTCCACCGCGAGCTCGACGGCGCGGCGCAGGCCTTGGCCCTCCGTGCCCATGTCGCCGGTCAACGGCACGGCGACGGCGATCTTGACGACCTGCTCCTTGGGGCCGCAGCCGGCGGCGAGCGCGAGGATGGCGGCGGAAAGGGCGAGTCCGGCGCGGCGGGTCAGGGACATGTCTGAAGCCTCCTCAAAATGGGCGACGCGGCGGATTATGCCTCATTGCGCCCGGAGTTGTCCACGAGTCCGCGTCGTCCGGCGTCATCTCGCCGCCGGATGGAGTATAATATCCCCTCATGCTCAAGAACTTGGTGTCAGGCTGGTTGTCCCCCTCCCGCCGTCGCAGCCCGGCCGGTCTCGAAGACCGCATCCGCCCTGAAACCGGCGCCGCTTCCTCTAGTAAGGGCGTCCCCCAGCGCCTGGCCGAGGCCATCACGAAGGCCCAAGCGGCCCTCCTTCGCCAGCAGAACGTCGAGGACGGCTACTGGTGCGGCCCCATCTTCGGCGACACCACCATCGACTCCGACACGGTCATGCTGCTCAACTTCCTCGGCCGGGGCAGTTCGGTCAAGGTGCGGCGCCTGGCCAACCACCTGCTCAACACGCAGAACCCCGACGGCGGCTGGCCTCTCTTCGTCAACGGCCCCTCCGACGTCTCGGCCACGGTCAAGGCGTACTGGGCTCTCAAGTTCGCCGGGCACTCGCCTCACGAGCCGCGGATGGAGGCCGCGCGCAAGCGCATCAAGGCGTTGGGCGGCGTGCACAAGGTCAACACCTACACCAAGTTCTACCTCGCCATGTTCGGCCAGTACGACTGGCGCGGCGTGCCCTCCATCCCGCCGGAGATCATGCTGTTCCCGAAGTGGTTCTACTTCAACCTCTACGAGATGTCGGCCTGGACCCGCTCCATCGTCGTGCCGTTGGCCATCGTCTGGGCCACGCAGCCGGCCATCCCCTGCCCGGCGCACGCGACCATCACCGAGCTGTTCCCCGACTCGCGACGCTACGTGCCCCTGGCCGACACCATCAAGGACAAGGGCTTCTGGGCGCGCTTCTTCCTGCTCTGGGACGACTTCTTCAAGGTCATGGAAGGCCGCGGCGGGCACTGGATCCGCGTCTGGGCGCTGCGCCTGGCCGAGGACTGGATGCTCGAGCGCCTCGAGGACTCCGACGGACTGGGCGCCATCTACCCCGGCATCGCCAACACCATCATGGCGATGAAGTGCCTGGGCTACCCCGACACCGACCCGCGCCTGGTCGCGCAGCTGCAGGAGCTCGACCGGCTCGAGGTCCCGGGCGAGGACCACACGCGTTACCAGCCCACGCGTTCCCCCGTCTGGGACACGGTCATCACGATGATCGCGCTGGCCGAGTCCGGCTTGGACCGCTCGCACCCCGCGCTGGTGCAGGCGTGCCAGTGGGTCATCTCCAAGGAGATCAAGGTCCGCGGCGACTGGGCCGTGACCAACCCCTCCGGGCCGACGGGCGGCTGGCATTTCCAGTTCAACAACGTCTTCTACCCCGACGTGGACGACACGGCGATGACCTTGCTCGCGCTGCGCCACGTGCACCTCGAGGAGCCCAACGCGCTTTTCCGCGAGAAGTCCTTCCGCCGCGGCCTGGAGTGGATCCTGTCCATGCAGTCGGCCACCGGCGGCTGGGCGGCCTTCGACAAGGAGAACACCAAGGTGCTCCTGACGAAGATCCCCTTCGCCGACCACAACGCGATGATCGACCCGCCGACCTCCGACATCACCGCGCGCGTGCTCGAGCTGCTGGGCTACTGCGGCTACGACAAGACGCACCCGGCCTGCGCGGCGGCCATCCGCTTCGTCAAGGACGAGCAGGAGGCCGACGGCTCCTGGTACGGGCGCTGGGGCGTGAACTACGTCTACGGCACCTGGCAGGCCCTGCGCGGCTTCGCGGCCATCGGCGAGGACATGTCGCAGCCCGCCGTGCAGCGCGCCGTGCGCTGGCTCAAGTCCGTCCAGCGCGCCGACGGCGGCTGGGGCGAGACCTGCATCACCTACGAGGACCCGTCCCAGAAGGGCAAGGGCCCGTCCACGCCCGCGCAGACCGCGTGGGCGCTCATGGGCCTCATGGCCGCCGGCGTCTACGACGACGCGGTGCGCCGCGGCGTCGAATACCTCGTCTCCACCCAGAAGGCCGACGGCACCTGGGACGAGGCGGAGTACACCGGCACCGGCTTCCCGAAGGTGTACTACCTCGAGTACACGATGTACCGAAATTACTTCCCCCTCCAGGCGCTGGGGAACTACCGCACGGCCCTCGCCGAGGGCCGCGCCGCCGCCTGACGCGGCGCACAGGAGACCATCATGGGCATGTCCATGCAGGCGCAGTTGTCCGTCTTCAAGTACCTCGTCACGCAGAAGATGAAGGGCGTGGAGAAGTACCCGCTCGTCATGATGCTCGAGCCGCTGTTCGCCTGCAACCTGGAGTGCGCGGGCTGCGGCAAGATCCAGTACCCCACCGACATCCTGCGCAAGCGCATGACGCCGCAGGAGGTCTTCGACGCGGTGGAGGAATGCGGCGCGCCCATCGTCTCCATCGCCGGCGGCGAGCCCCTCATCCACCCCGAGATCCAGGAGATCGTGGACGGGTTGGTCGAGCGCAAGAAGGGCATCTACCTCTGCACCAACGCCATCCTCCTCGAGAAGAACATCCACAAGTTCAAGCCGAGCCCCTGGCTCATCTTCTCCATCCACCTCGACGGCGTCGAGAAGACCCATGACCGCATGGTCTGCCAGGAGGGCGTGTACAAGAAGGCCATCTCCGCCATCAAGCTCGCCAAGAGCCTGGGCTTCACCGTGATGACCAACTCCACCATCTTCCAGGGCGAGGACGCGCAGGAGTTCCGCCGCTTCTTCGACGAGTCCATGGAGATGGGCATCGACGGCATGATGATCTCCCCGGGCTACGCCTACGAGAAGGCGCCCGAGCAGCACCTCTTCCTCAAGCAGGAGCAGTCTAAGGCGTGGTTCCGCGAGGCGCTCAAGGACTGGCGCACCAAGGGCTGGGCGTTCAACCACTCCCCCTTCTACATGGACTTCCTCGAGGGCAAACGCGAGTACGACTGCACGCCCTGGGGCAACCCGCTGCGCAACGTCTTCGGCTGGCAGCGCCCCTGCTACCTCATGAACGAGGGCGGCTACGCCAAGACCTACAAGGAGCTGCTCGAGAGCACCGACTGGAGCAAGGTCGGGCACAAGAGCGGCAACCCGAAGTGCCTCAACTGCATGACGCACTGCGGCTTCGAGCCCACCTCGGTCACCGACTCCTTCTCCAGCCTCGGCAAGTTCTTCGAGATGGTCGCCGACTTCGCCTCCATCAAGGCGCCCAAGAAGGTGCAGGCCTCCTACGACCGCACCGGCTCCTACGAGGAGCAGTTGGCCAAGGCCGAGAAGCGGCCGCTCGCCGAGACGAAGCGCTGACCGCGTGGACTCGGCCTTCGTCACCGGCGGCACCGGCTTCCTCGGGGCCGCGCTCGTGCGCGGCCTGCTCGCCAAGGGGCTGAAGGTCCGCGCGCTCGCCCGCAAGGGCAGCGACCGCCGCAACCTGGAGGGCCTGGCGAACCTCGAGGTCGTCACGGGCGACCTGCACGACAAGACCGCGCTGCGCGACGGCACGGCCGGCTGCCGCTACGCCTTCCACTGCGCCGCCGACTACCGCCTCTGGGTCTCCGACGCCGACCCCATGTATCGCGCCAACGTGGACGGCACCGAGAACGTCATCAAGGCGGCCGCGCGCTCGGGCGTGGAGCGGGTCGTGCACTGCTCCTCGGTCGCGGCCATCCGCCCGCCGCACGACAAGACCCCCGTCGACGAGACGCACGAATACGCCGGCGTCGAGGAGGTCGTCTCCGACTACAAGAAGTCCAAGTACCTCGGCGACCTGCTGGCCCGGCGCCTGGCCAAGGAAGGGCTGCCCGTCGTCATCGTCAACCCCGCCGCCCCCATCGGCCCGCGCGACGTCAAGCCCACCCCGACCGGCCGCATCGTCACCGACTTCCTCAACGGCCGCATGCCCTCCTACGTCGACACCGGCATGAACGTCGTGCACGTCGACGATTGCGCCGAGGGCCATTGGCTCGCCGCGACCAAGGGCCGCGTGGGCGAGCGCTACGTCCTCGGCGGCGACAACCTCACCTTGAAGCAGATCCTCGACCTGCTCGCCGCCGCCACGGGGCTGCCCGCGCCGCGCTTCAAGACCCCGTTCGCCGTGGCCTACGCCTACGGCGCGGTGGACACCGCCGTCGCCTGGCTGCGCGGCACGGAGCCGCGCGCGCCGCTCGACGCCATCCGCATGGCCCGCCACTACATGTGGTTCAGCTCGGCGAAGGCGGAGCGGGAGCTGGGCTACCGCCACCGCCCCGCGGCCGAGGCCCTCAAGGACGCCGCGGACTGGTTCAAGGCCAACGGCTACGCCGAGCCCTCGACCCGCCCCTAGTCCAAGCCGAGCGCGCGCCGTCCCGGCGTCGCGCTCCTGCGCAGCCGGAAGAAGCCGAAATACGCCGCCGCGATCACGCCGCCGGCGAGCAGCAAGAGCGTTCCGCGCGGCCGCGGGCGCCTGACGACGACGAAGCGCCGCGTCTCCACGGCCGGGCCGCGGCCCCGGATGGAAGCCCAGGCGTCGCGCAGCGCGTCCACGAACTGGTCGCCGGCGGCCTCGCGTACCGGCACGCGGACTTCCTCGACGGGAGCGGGGACCGCCGCGGCGAAGACGCCCAGGAGCAGGGCGCAGGCGGCGACGTCGAGCGCCAAGGCAGCGGCGCGGCGCCGGTACGGCGCGACGGCCGACGCGACGGCCTTGGCCGCCGGGAGCACGGTGAGCGAGGCGAACTTCGCCTTCACCGCCGCCTCGCGCAGCCCATCAGCCACCGCCGACGGCGGCGCCTCGCCGACGCGGTAGACTCGCACCTTCTGCGGGACGCCTTTGAGCGCGACGAGACCGACCTCGCTGCAACGCACTTCGGACTTGTTCATCGCGAGGTAGACGGCCTCGGTGAAGTAGACCTGGTTGACCTCGGCGATGGACTCCACGCGCGCGGTGATGTTGACCGCGTCGCCGTAAACGTCGCCTTCGATGAGGCTGACCTCTCCGGCGTTGACGGCCACGCGTATCTCGATGCGCTCATGCGCGGGTCTGCCCGCGTTGTGCTTGGCGAGCGCGTCTTGGACCGCGACCCCGGCGAGCACCGCGTCGGTAGGGCTTTCGAAGGTCATCAGGAAGGCGTCCCCGATGGTCTTGATGAGCTTGCCCCCGCGCGCTTCCAACACGGGCAGAACGACGTCCCGGTGCTCCGCGAGCATGCGCGCGATGTCGGCGCGGCTCTTGTGCGCGGTCTTGCTCGTGAACCCCTTGATGTCCGTGAGCAGGACGCTCAAATGCCTGGTCGTCGCCTCGGCCATGGGAGATGTTATCAAACGCCGGGCCGCGCGGCGTCAGCGCCCGCGTCGCGCCAACTCAAGGCTTCGGCGCGCCTCGTCGTAGGCTGGGCGCAGGCGCAGGGCCTCCTCGAACCGCTCGGCCGCCAACGCGCGCTCGCCGCGCCGCGCCAACGCCAGGCCCAAGTTGAAGTGCGCCTCCGGCAGAGCCGGGTCACGCCGCACGGCCTCCCGGTAGCGAGCCAACGCGTCGTCGTGGCGGCCCAACGCGGCCAACGACGCGCCCAGGTTGCTCCACGCCTGGGCCATGCCCGGCGCGGCCGCGACCGCGGCCTCGTAGCGCGCGACCGCCTCCGCGTGACGGCCGCGCGCCGCCAGCGCCGCGCCGAGGTTGTGGTTGGCGTCCGCGAAGCCGGGACGCAGGCGCAACGCTTCGAGCAGCGGCGGCTCCGCTTCGGCGGGCCGCCCCAGGCGCAGCAGCGCCAGGCCCAGGTTGTTCCAGCCCTCGGCGTAAGCCGGGTTCAGCCGCGTCGTCTCGACGAAGTGCGCGAGCGCCTCCGCCGCCCGGCCTTCGTCGTTGAGGATGGCGCCGAGGTTGTTGTGCGCCAGCCAGCTGCCCGGGTTGGTCCGCAGGTTGTCGGCCCACGACGCCGCGGCCCCGGCGTAGGCCGCGCCGCGCCGGGCGGTGAGACCTCCCAGGACGAGGACGAGGGCGGCGCCGACGGCGCGCGCGGCCGGCGCGGGCAGGCGCGCCACCCCGGCGGCGAACGCGGCCAACAATGCGGGCGCGGCGAGGTACTGGAAATGGTCCGCGACGAACGAGTAGCGCATGAAGTAGACGTTGACGAAGCCGAGCACCGGCAGCAGGCTCCCGCCGAAGATGAGCGCGGCGGCCGTCGGACCGCGGCCGAGCCTCTCGCGCGCCGCCCACAGCGCCGCGGGCAGCGCCAGCGCCGACGCCGGCCACAACCACGCCGCCGCGCCGCCCGCCGACGGGTCCCAGCGCGGATAGATGAGGGTGAGGCCCGCCGGCCAGGCCAGCTTCCCGGCGTAGAACCACAGCGCCCGGCCCGCGACGACCGCCCTCTCGCCCCAGGACAGCGACCACTCCGCGCCGGAGGCGCCGACGGAGCCGGTCTCCACGAAGGTCGTGACGGCGCCCGCGGCCGCGGCCAACGCGAACAACGGCGCCGCGGTCCGCCAGTCGCGCGCTTCCAAGGAGCCGCGCTTCCACCAGAGCAGCACCAGGAAGGTCCCGGGCAGGACCACGGTCGAGGTCTTGGCGGCCAGCGCCAACGCGAACAGGGCGAACGCCGCCGCGAAGTCGCGGCGGCGTTCAGGCACGCCCGGGCCGATGCCCGCGTAGCGCAGCAGCGCGTCGAGCGCCGCGAGGTAGAAGGCGGCCGACAGGACGTTCTTGAGCTCGATGACCCAGGCGACGGACTCCGCGTTGACCGGGTGGACGGCGAACAACGCGGCCGCCCACCCCGCGCCGGGCAGCTCCAGGCGCCGCAGCACGCGCCACAACAGGAACGCGTCGAGCGCGTGCAGCAGCACGTTGACGAGATGGTAGGCGCGCGGCTCCAAGCCCCACAGCTGGTACTGGAGCCAGAAGGCCGAGAAGCTCAGCGGGTAATACTGCGGCGTGCCGCCGGCGCCGGGGCCGACCTTGGTCCAGATGTCGGCCAGGCCTCCCGGCGAGCGCAGCAGCAGGTTGCCGACCACCTGCAGGTCGTCGTCCCAGATGAACCCGCCGCCCAGCAGCACCGGCAGGTAGGCCGCCAGCGCCGCCAGCGTCAGCAGCCCCGCGACCACGAGCGCGCCGTCACCGCGCGTCTTCTCCACTCTACGGCGAGTGTAGCGCAAGTCGTCGTCGCTCGCCAAGCCCGCGGCTGAACATGACCGGAAGCGTCAGGATGACGAGCCTCATGCGCCGGCAAAGATTGTCATTATTAATAAAGGATTATTTTTCATGCCGCGCCCCCCTCCATCGAGTATAATATAGGTCTGCCCCGCATGAGCATGACCGAGGAAGCCCCCTTGTCGCCCGACGCGCGCACGCTCGTGCGCTCCGTCCTCGTCACCGCCGCCACCAAGTGGGAAGCCGAGCCGTTGGCCAAGGGCCTCGGGCTCGCGCCCGCCGGCGCGTCGCGCTGGAGCGGCGAGGTCGGCGGTCGCGCCGTGACCCTCCTGAAGACCGGCATGGGGGCCAAGAACACCGCGGCCGCGCTCGATGCCGCCATCGTGGCCAAGGACTATCAACTGGCGCTCTCGGCGGGGCTGTGCGGCGCGCTGCAGCCGGACGTCAAGCCGGGCGACGTCGTCGCGGACCCGCACGAGGTCGAGCTCGAGCTCGTCGTGCCTCTGCGCGAGGCCGCCAAGACGCTCAAGCTCCCCTTCCACTTCGGGCGCCTCCTGCACACCAACGTCGTCCTGGGGCCCGCCGCGAAGCGGACGCTCGGCGCCGAGCACCGCGCCGCCGGCTGCGACATGGAGACGCAGGCCGTGCGCCGCTGGGCCTACGGCACCCCGCTCGCGGTCATCGGCGTGCGCGCCGTGCTCGACGGGCTCGACGAGGCTCTGCCCGCCGACGCCCCGCAGGGAGAAGACGCCGCATCGCTCGCGGCCTTCGCCTTGTCGCGGCCCGCGGCTTTGCCCGGCCTCCTCCGGTTGGGCTGGCGCACCGGGCGCGCGATGACGCGCCTGACCCTCCTTTTGAAGGCCTATCTCGAGGACCTGGACCGGACCCGCTCATGAACGCGACCCTCGCCCGCGCGATGGACAAGAACACGGCGCTCGTCGAGGCCGCGATGGACAAGCTGTTGGCCCCCGCGCCCGACCTGCCGGAGTCCGTGCGCAAGGCCATGCGCTACTCGCTCTTCGCCGGCGGCAAGCGCCTGCGCCCGACCTTGGTGCTGGCCGCCGCCGAGTGCTGCGGCCTCGCGCCGCGCAAGGCGCTCAAGACCGCCGCGGCGCTGGAGATGATCCACACCTACTCCCTCATCCACGACGACCTCCCGGCGATGGACGACGACGACCTGCGCCGAGGCAAGCCGACCAACCACAAGGTGTTCGGCGAGGCCATGGCCATCCTGGCCGGCGACGGGCTGCTCACGAAGGCTTTCGAGGCCGCCGCTCTCAACGCCGCGGAGCTGCGTCTCGACGGCGCCCTCACCGCGGAGCTCGTCCGCCTCGTCGCCTTCGGGGCCGGCGCCGAGGGCATGGTGGGCGGACAGGTCGCCGACCTCGCCGCCGAGGGCATGAAGAAGAAGCTCTCCCGCGCCGCCGCGGCGCGCCTGCTCGAGGGCGTGCACCGCCGCAAGACCGGCGCGCTCATCGTCGCCAGCCTCGACGCGGGCGCGGTCCTCGCGCGCGCCTACGGCCCGCAGCGCCAGGCGCTGCGCGCCTACGGCGAGTGCATCGGCCTGGCCTTCCAGATCGCCGACGACGTCCTGGACGTGGTCGGCGACAAGAAGAAGCTGGGCAAACGCGGCTCCGACCGCGACAACGACAAGCTGACCTACGCGTCCCTTTACGGCGTGGACGGCGCGCGCGCCAAGGCGCGCGCGCTGACCGAGATGGCGCACGCGCACCTCGAGAAGTTCGGGGCGCGCGCCGCCGTGCTGCACGAGCTGGCGGACTATATCATCACGCGAGACAAATAATGGAACTCCTGAAGACCATCGATTCCCCCGCCGACCTGCGCAAGCTCCCCGTCGAGAAGCTGCCCCAGGTCGCCACCGAGCTGCGCGCCTTCATCGTGGACACCATCTCCAAGCTCGGCGGGCACCTGGCCTCCAGCCTGGGCTCGGCGGACATCACCATCGCGCTCCACTACGCCTTCGAGACGCCGAAGGACAAACTCGTCTGGGACACCGGCCACCAGACCTACGGCCACAAGATCCTCACGGGCCGGCGCGACAAGATGAAGACCATCCGCCAGTTCGGCGGCCTCTCCGGCTTCATCAAGCGCACCGAGAGCGAATACGACACCTTCGGCGCGGGCCACGCCTCCACCGCCATCTCCGCCGCGCTGGGCATGGCCGTCGCGCGCGACCTCAAGGGCGAGAAGAACCGCGTCGTGGCCGTCGTCTCCGACGGCTGCATGACCGGCGGCGAGGCCTACGAGGGCCTGCAGAACGCCGGCCAGGTCCAGAGCGACATCCTCGTCGTGCTCAACGACAACCAGATGTTCATCTCCAACCGCGTGGGCGCGTTGGGGACCTTCCTCTCCAAGCTGCTGACCCTGGGCGCCGTGCGCCACGCCGAGCACGACATCAAGGCCTTCCTCGCCCGCTTCCAGTTCTGGGGCGCCTCCATCCTGCGCTTCGCCAAACGCGTGAAGGTGCTGCTCTTCCCGGGCATGCTCTTCGAGGAGATGGGCTTCACCTACTTCGGGCCCGTGGACGGCCACGACGTCGTCCAGCTCGCCAAGGTGTTCCAGCACGTGCGCACGCTCAAGGGCCCCATCCTGGTGCACTGCGTGACCAAGAAAGGCAAAGGCTGGGCGCCGGCCGAGGCCGACCAGTACACCTGGCACGGCCCGGGCAAGTTCGACCCGGCGACCGCCACGATGATCAAGCCCGTCTCCCCCAAGCCGGCGCCGCCCACCTACACCGCGGCCTTCTCCAAGGCCATCGTGAAGGAGGCCGAGGCCGACCCGCGCATCGTCGGCATCACCGCCGCCATGCCCGAAGGCACCGGCATGGACGCCTTCCGCGACCGCTTCCCGCGCCGCTACTTCGACGTGGGCCTGGCCG
Organism: Elusimicrobiota bacterium; assembly: GCA_033875325.1. GTDB lineage: Bacteria > Elusimicrobiota > Elusimicrobia > UBA1565 > UBA9628 > GWA2-66-18. Next base: position 22,418 of record JANRKA010000040.1, read on the forward strand.
AGGAGCACGCGGTGACCTTCGCCGCCGGCCTGGCCACCGAGGGCTACCGCCCCGTCGTCGCCATCTACTCGACCTTCCTGCAGCGCGGCTACGACCAGATCGAGCACGACGTCTGCCTGCAGAAGCTGCCGGTGACCTTCTGCCTCGACCGCGGCGGCCTGGTCGGCGAGGACGGCCCGACGCACCACGGCGTCTTCGACTACTCCTTCCTGCGCATGATCCCGGGCATGACGGTGGCCGCGCCCGCCGACGAGAACGAGCTGCAACACATGCTGCGCACCGCGCTGCGCTTCGACGGCCCCATGTCCATCCGCTACCCGCGCGGCGCCGGCGTGGGCGTCGCGCTCGACCCCGAGCCCAAGGAGCTGCCCATCGGCAAGGGAGTCCGGCTCAAGGACGGCGCGGACGTCACCATCCTCGCCATCGGCAACCGCGTGCACCCGGCCCTGGAGGCGGCGCACGCCCTCGAGGACCGCGGCATCTCCTGCGGCGTGGTCAACATGCGCTTCGTGAAGCCCTTGGACGTCGAGCTCCTCAAGGAGTGCGCGACCAAGACCCCGCGCCTGGTCACCGTCGAGGACAACGTCCTGCAGGGCGGCTTCGGCTCGGCCGTCCTCGAGGCCCTCACGCCCGGCCGCGCCGAGGTGCTGCGCCTGGGCATCCCCGACCAGTTCGTCGAACACGGCGCGCCGCACCTGCTCTACGAGCAGCTCGGCCTGACCGGCCCCAAGATCGCCGAACGCGTCGCCGCCTGGCTGCCGCAGAAAGCCAAGGCCCACGCGTGACCCTGAGGAACCCATGACCACCCAGACCCCGTCGAAGATCCGCATCGAGAAGATGGTGCTCGCCAAGGTGCGCGGCTTCTGCGCGGGCGTCGTGCGCGCCATCGACGTCGTGGAGAAGACCCTCGAGCTGTGCGGCAAGCCCGTCTACGTGCGCCACGAGATCATCCACAACCGCTACGTCGTCGACGAGCTGCGCGCCAAGGGCGCCGTGTTCATCGAGGACCTCAAGGAAGCCCCCGAGGGCTCCTGGCTCATCTTCTCCGCCCACGGCGTCGGCCCGGAGGTCGTCGCCGAAGCGAAGTCGCGCAAGTTCAAGATCATCGACGCCACCTGCCCGCTGGTGACCAAGGTGCACCTGGAAGCCATCGCGCTGGCCAAACGCGGCTACACCATCATGCTCATCGGCCACCGCGACCACGTGGAGACCATCGGCACGCTCGGCGAGGCGCCGGACGCGATGATCGTGGTGGGCGACGTGAAGGAAGCCGAGACCGTCGTGGTCCCCAACGCCGACAAGATCGCCTACCTGACCCAGACCACGCTGTCGCTCGACGACACCCGCGAGATCGTCGCGGTGCTCAAGCGCCGCTTCCCCAACCTGGTCGCCCCCAAGAAGGACGACATCTGCTACGCCACGCAGAACCGCCAGAACGCGGTCAAGGCGTTGGTGCCGCACGTGGAGCTGCTGCTCGTGCTGGGCGCCCCCAACTCCTCGAACTCCAACCGCCTGCGCGAGGTCGCGCTCTCCAAGGGCATCAAGTCGTACCTCATCGAGCGCGCGGCCGACATCAAGGACGAGTGGATGGAGGGCGTGAAGACCTTGGGCCTGACCTCCGGCGCCTCGGCCCCCGAGATCCTCATCCAGGAGGTCCTCACCTTCTGCCGCGACCGCTACGGCGTCAAGGCGGTCGAGGAGTTGGAGACCGTGGAGGAGACCGAGCACTTCTCGCTGCCGTACGAGCTCGTGTCCATGATGCAGGAGAAGAAGGCGGCCTGATGCGCCCGGGCTCCTGGCTGCAGCCGCGGCACGGTTCGGAGGAGGCCTTCAACAAGGACTTCCCGACCTGGCAGCCGGGCAGCGGCCTGGAGGTCGCGTGCCCGGGCTGCGGCGCGAGCGTCAGGCTTTCCCGCAAGTCCCCCGCCGGCAAGACCGGCGGCTGGTGCAAGAAGTGCAACCGAGGTGTGTCCCATGACTGAGACCTTGACCGAAGAATTCGTCATCGAGAAGCCGCAGGTCGACGCCGACCCCGTCGAGACCCCGCAGGAAGAGGTCGACCTCAAGCGCCTGCGTAAACCCGCGCCGCCCAAGAAGGGCCTGTGCCGCCGCTGCGGCGAGGACAAGCCCATCAACCGGCTGATGCTCTGCTACCCCTGCTGGGTCAAGAGCGAGCTCGAGAAGGACGGTTGGCGCGAAGGCATGCCCCACCCCGACTCCTGCGGCTGCACCGGCGTCGGCGGCCACGAGACGCGCCGCTCCGAAGGAAACTAGCGCGACGGCCGGCGCCGGCGCGGGTTGACGGCCTCCCGGACCGCCGCTATACTCCCGCGATGAAGTGGGGCCTCGCGGCGCTCCTCACCGCCGTCTCCCTGCTCCCGCTGCGCTGCGGCGCCCCGGCCGACGACTCCGGCCCCGCGCAGTACCGAGCGCTCGGGGCGGCGCTCGTGCGCGGCGAGGCCGCGCCGCCGCCGCTGTCGGTCTCCTACCGCATGCCGTTGGCCTCGGCCTCCGCGCACCTCGGCGCGGCGCTGCCGCCGGCGGCCTGGGACCTCGCGCGCCTGACGGCGCTGGCCCTGCTGCTGACCGCGTTGGCGTCCGCGCTGGGGTCGCCGTGGACCGCGCCGGTGGCCGCGGGCCTCTGGAGCCACACCGCCATCGGTCGCGCCGCGCTGCACGACCACGCCCAGCTCGTCTACACCCTCGCCGTCCTGCTCGTCGCCCTGGCGCTGCTGCGCCGCGTCCGCGCCCCTGGCCGTGAGGCGGCGGCGCTGCTGGCCGTCACGCTCGGCGCCTCGCTGCTCGTGCGCTCGCCGCTGGCGCCGTTCGCCGCGCTGTGGCTGGCGTGGGAAGCGCGGCGGCGGCGTCCGGACCGCGTCGAGGCGCTGCTCCTGCTCGCCGGCCCGTTCCTTCCCCTGCTGCCCTGGGTCTGGATGAACTGGCGGCTGCACGGCCGGCTCGTGCTCTTCGAGGACGGCGCGGCGCTCTCCAACCTCGTCGCCGCCGGAGCCGGCCTGGTCGCGACGGTCGAAGGCGAGCTGCGCGCTTTGCTCCCCGCCGGCGTGGACCTCGACCGGGACGCCGCGCGTTGGGCCGTGGGCGCCATGTTCTCCTCGCCGCTGAACACGGCCGGGCTGGCCGCGCGGCGCCTGGGGCTCCTGGTGGCGGCCGCTCCGCTGCCGTTCGCGGGCGCCGCCTTCGCCGTCTGGCGCGCGCCGCGCGACCCGCGCGTGACCGCGCTGGCGGGACTGGCCGCCTGGCTGCTCGCCGTGCACGCGCCGCTGGCGGTCCAGGCGAACTACGCCCTGCCCGCCGCCGCCCTCGCCGCGGCGCTCGGCGCCGACGCGCTGCGCCGCGTCTACTTCGAGACCGACTCCGCTCCCGTCCCCGTCGGGGCGTCGCGCGCCGCCGGGACGGCGGCGGCGCTCGCCTGCCTCGCGGCCGCCGCGCTCGTCGCGCGTTACGGCGCGTTGGCGCCCGTGGCGCTCCCGTCCGCCCCGGCGCCCTTCGACCTCGCGGCCGCGCTCGCCGCGCCGCCGCCGCCCGCCGGAAGGGCGTTCGACGCCTCGGCCGCGGCCGCCCTGTCCGACACTCAGGCCGTCCATGAGCGCTTGCGCGCCGCGACCTCCGGCGCCCCCCCCGCCGCGCGGGTCGCCAAGGCGCGGGAGTGGTTGGCCGCCCGCCCCGGCGACTTCTGGGCGTTCGCCTTCTTGGCCGAGGCCGAGCGCGACGCGGGCCGCCCGCGCGAGGCCGCCGCCGCGCTCCGCGCGGCCCGCGACGCCG